>JBKOUQ010000077.1:0-37263 GCA_046723475.1 Candidatus Methylomirabilota bacterium | reverse complement strand
GCTTCGCACGTTCGCCGACCAGGCCGTCATCGCCATCGAGAATGTCCGGTTGTTCAAGGAACTGCAGGAGAAGAACGAGGCGCTGACGCGGGCACACGCGCAGGTCACCGAGGCGCTGGAGCAGCAGACGGCGACGGCGGAGATCCTGCGCGTCATCAGCCGGTCGCAGACCGACGTGCAACCGGTCTTCGACACAATCGTCAGAAGCGCCGTCAAGCTGTGCGACGGACTCTTCAGCGCGCTCTATCAGTTCGACGGCGAGCTCCTCTTCCCTGCCGCGCAATACAACTACACCCCCAAGGCCCTTGAAGAGATGCGCCGCATCTTTCCGGCGCGCCCGGATCGGGGTCGCGGGACGGGGCGGGCGATCCTCGAGCGCGCGGTGATTCACATCCCTGACGTTGAGCTCGACCCGGAGTACCAACAACAAGCGCTCTCGCGTGCGATCGGCTGGCGCAGCGGCCTCTACATACCCCTGCTCCGCGAGGGTGCCCCCATCGGAGTCATTGTCGTGACACGGGCCGAGCCCGGGGCGTTTTCGGAGAGCGAGATCGCGCTCCTCAAGACCTTCGCGGACCAGGCCGTGATCGCCATCGAGAACGTGCGGCTGTTCAACGAGCTCCAGGCGAGCAACCGCGACCTGACCACGGCGCTCGACAAGCAGACGGCCACCAGCGACATCCTGCACGTGATCAGCCGCTCGCAGACGGATGTCCAACCGGTGTTCGAGGCGATTCTCTCCAGCGCCGTTCGCTTGCTGGGAGCGTACGCGGGCGCGCTGACCCGGGTCGTCGACAATCAAATCGAACTCGCTGCCTTCACGCGAACTGACGACGCCGGCGCCGCCGTCCTCAGAGCGGCCTACCCACAGTCGCTGCAATCCGAGTTTGCGCACGCCCAGGCCATTCGCGCTCGTGCCCCGTTCAATATCGCCGACTCCCAGACCGATCCGCGATTGCCCGAAGCCGAGCACTCCCGCGCCCGTGTCCGTGGCTTCCGAAGCCGGGTCTTGGTGCCCTTGCTCCGTAGCGACGAGGCGATCGGAGCAATCTCCGTTTCACGCCGCGAGCCGGGCGGCTTCAATGCGGACGAAATCTCGTTGCTCCGGATCTTTGCTGACCAGGCCGTGATCGCGATCGAGAATGCCCGATTGCTGACCGCCCTCGAGGCGCGGACACACGAGCTGACTCGCTCGGTGGAGCAGCTGACGGCCCTCGGCGACGTCGGCAGGGCCGTCAGCTCGTCGCTCGATCTCGATACCGTGCTCACGACCATCGTGTCGCGGGCCGTCGATCTGTCGGGGCTCGACGGTGGGGTGGTCTTCGAATATGACGAAGGCAACGAGGAGTTCGTCCATCGGGTGGCGACCGAAGTCGGCGGAACTCTTGCGGAGGCGCGCCGCGCCACGCGAGTGCGGAAGGGAGAAGGGGTTGTTGGGCAGACGGCGCTGACACTCGAACCGGCACAGGTGGGCGACATCACGGTGCCGGGTGCCTACGAAAGTCGGCTGCGAGACAACCTCATCGCATCAGGCATCCGGGCCGTCTTGGCGGTGCCGATGGTCCGCGAGGGCGAGCTCATTGGATGTCTTGTCGTGTCCCGGAACCGATCTGGCGAGTTTCCCGCGGAGACGATCGAGCTGCTGCGGACATTCGCGACACAGTCCGCTCTGGCCATCCAGAATGCCCGGCTGTTCCGTGAGATCGAACAGAAAAGTCGTGAGCTGGAGGCGGCGAGTCGCCACAAATCCGAGTTCCTCGCGAATATGTCCCACGAGCTCCGGACGCCGCTCAACGCCATCATCGGGTTCTCGGAGGTCTTGAGCGAGCGGATGTTTGGCGAGCTGAACGACAAACAAGAGGAGTACCTGAAGGACATCCACAGCTCAGGGCAACACCTGCTGTCGCTCATCAACGATATCCTCGATCTTTCGAAGATCGAGGCCGGCAAGATGGAGCTCGAGCTCTCGGACTTCGATCTGCCCATGACTATCGACAATGCGCTAACGCTCATCCGCGAGCGGGCGGCGCGTAGAAGTATCGCGCTGCACACGACGGTCGACCAGCGAGTCGGACAGATCCAGGCCGATGAGCGGAAGATCCGCCAAGTGCTCCTCAACCTGCTCTCGAACGCGATCAAGTTCACGCCCGAGAGTGGCCGGATCGAGGTCGGGGCGAAATCGGTGAATGGCTCCATTGAGGTGTCGGTCACCGACACCGGAGTTGGCATCGCGCCGGAGGATCAGGAGGCGGTGTTCGAGGAGTTCAAGCAGGTCGGGACGGCCGACAAGAAGGTCGAAGGCACCGGGCTCGGTCTGGCGCTAACGCGCAAGTTCATCGAGCTGCACGGCGGCAAGATCTGGGTCAAGAGTCAGATCGGGCAGGGATCCACGTTTACGTTCACGGTGCCGGTGCGCCGTGGCGAATGAACTCGACGACGCGAAGAAGCCGATGAGCGGTTACGCAGCCACACCCTCCCGGCGGGCTCGCACCTCGATCTGTCCGTCGCGCACACGGACGTCGAGGCAGGGCTGCGCGAACGTCGATGGTCCTTCGAGGATCCGGCCGTCCTCGAGCGCAAACCGTGAGCCGTGCCACGGGCAGCGAATGCCGACGTCGTCAATCTGCCCCTCGGACAGCGGTCCGCCGAGATGCGCGCAGCGCTCCGTGAGCGCATAGATTCGTCCGGCGCGGCGAACCAGCACGACCGAAACGCCGCGGACGTCGACGCGTCGCGGGGCGGCCTCGGCCAGCGTGTGCTCGGGCAGCACCGCGACGAAGTCGTCCCAGTCGGGACGCTCCGCGTGGTCGACCCCGATGCGCTTGCGATACACGAGGTGGCCACCCAGGTACGCGGCGCTGATGGCGACGATGAAGCCCAGGCCCGCGACACCGCGGCCGGCACCGCGATCGCCGCGTACGCGAAGCGTGAGCGCGACGCCGTAGAGCGTTGCCGCGGTCACATTCAACAGTCCGTGCAGCAGGCCAACGCGCCGATCGTCGTCGGCGGTGTGCTGCCAATCGGTCAGCCCCGTGATCGCGGCGCCGACGGCGCCCGCCAGCCCGACGCCGATCGCGGCGTCGGCGGCGCGATCGAGACCGCGATCACCATCCCGCCGAGATAGATCGAAGATCGCGGCCGCCGTCCAGGCGCCGAGCGGGATGTCGGTAAGCACGGGGTGGAGCGGATGCCCGAGCCAGGTGCCATGGAGCGCATCGCGGATGCGCCGGGCCGTGTCGCCGCCGGCCGCATACACCGCCGTGACGGCGCGCTGCAGTCTGTCCGCGATAGGATCCAGCCAGTCTTGACGCTCGACGCCTTCGATCGCGGCGTCACCGATCTGGCGAAGGGCACCTTGGGCGTTTGACATGTCGCACCTCCCAGTGAGCGGGTCGCAACGCAAATGCCACCGAGCAGGTCGGCGCGTACACTGGGGTCGAGGCGGGTGGGCTCGCGATCTCACGCTCTGCGGCGTGGGGTTTCTGCCGCTTCCCCTGCTTACTCGGACCCCGAAGCCGAGCGGCGTCAGGGGCCGGGGCGCAGAGCGTGATCCCGCGGTCGCCGATCACGACGCCCCGCGCGTGACGCGGGGGCCGTGGTCGGCGGCCGCGGCACGAGCGCCGGCTACTTCTTCGTCCAGATCGCCGGGACGAGCGCGAACTGCGCGGGGCCGACAGTGACCGGCTCGCCGTTCTGCCACTGCACGGTGATGAGCGGCGCGTCGACGCGGCGGCCCTTGGCGTCGAAGCGGACGCGGCCGCCGGGGAAGTACTGCGTGGGGCCCGACGTCACGTCGAGCGCATGGATCGCCTGATTGACCTTCTCGCGGTCGGTGGAGGCGGCGATCTCCAGCGCCTGCTTGACGATCATCACGTGGCCGTAGTCGGAGATCGCGTCCTGGGTCATCCACGGCTCGCCGCTGCGCTTCTTGAACGTGGCGACCAGCTCCTCGGCGCCCTTGATCGGCCAGTTGCCGAGCGTGACCATCACGCCTTCCATCACGTCCTTACCGGCCACCTTGAGCAGCTCCGGCGTGGCCAGATGGGCGCCGTTGCCGACGACGGGCAGGCGCGTGCGCGGCAGCCCCATCTCCGTCAGCTTCTGCAGGAGCAGCGCGTCGTCCGGCACGTTGGTCGGCAGCAGCAGCAGGAAGTCGGGCCGCGCGGCGCGCACCTTCTGGATCAGCGGCGTGGCGTCGGAGAGTGGCGGCGTGAATGTTTCGTGGGCGACCAGCTTGATGCCGGCCTTCTCGAGCCCGCCGCCCTCGACCATCGGCTTCACCACGCTGAGCGGCGCGGCCGTGTTGTCGTTGACGATCGCCACCGTCGCCGGCTTCTTGCCCGTCGCCTTTTCGGCCAGCGCGACGATCGCGGGCAGCGCCTGCTGCGCCTGCGAGTCGCCGGTGGGCGATGTCTGGAAGACGTAGCTGTAGCCGCGGTTGGTGATCTGGTCTGCGTACGAGAGCGTGAGCCACGGCAAATGGGCGCGCTCGGTGACCTCGGTCACCGCGAGGGTGAGCGAGCTGAGCCAGGAGCCCTGACCGGCGACCATGTCCGGTTCCTGCGAGACCAGGCGCTGCGCCGCGTTCTTCGCCTTTTCCGGCGTGTCGCCGGCATCGGCAACGACCAGCTTGAGCTTGGCGCCGCCCAACGATTTGATGCCGCCCGCGTTGTTGATGTCCTCGACGGCCATCTCCGCGCCTTTGCGGCAGAGATCGCCCTGGCGGGCCCAGGGCCCGGACAGCGGCACGATGAGCCCCATCTTTACTTCTTTCGGCGGCGCGGCTTCGGGCGCACGGGCCAGCAGTGCGGCCGCCGCGGCGCCCAGCAGCAGGATCCACAGCACTCTCGATCGACGCATGGCGTCTTCTCCTTCCCTGGGATGACTCGTTACATGCCGAGATAGGCGCGCCGCACGCGGTCGTCAGCGAGCAACGCCTCTCGGGCTCCTTGCATGACGATGCGGCCCGTGCCGAGCACGTAGCCGACGTCGCACGACTGCAGCGCCTCGGCGACGCGCTGCTCGACCAGCAGCACGGTGAGTCCGTGCTCGCGGTGCAGCGACTCGATGCGCTCGAAGATCAGGTCTGCCACGGCCGGCGCGAGCCCCATCGACGGCTCGTCGAGCATGAGCAAGCGCGGTGAGGAGGCGATGCCGCGGCCGATCGCCAGCATCTGCTGCTCGCCGCCCGAGAGCGTACCGGCCAGCTGACCGCGGCGCTCCGACAGCACCGGGAACAGCGCGAAGATGCGCTCACGGCTCTGCGCCCACGACTCGCGGCCGCCAGCCGCATAGGCCCCCATCTCGAGGTTCTCCAGCACGGTCAGCGAGGGGAACACCTGGCGGCCCTCGGGAATGTGGGCGATGCCCAGATGCGCGCGCTGCGCGGCGGGCACGCGCAGCAGGTCGCGTCCGTCGTAGCGGATGGCGCCGCTGAGCGGCGCCACGGTGCCGGAGATCGTCTTGAACAGCGTCGTCTTGCCGGCGCCGTTCGGTCCCACGATCGCGATGAATTGGCCTTCGCCGACGCTGAGCGAGACGTCCGTCAGCGCCTTCAGACCGCCGTAGGCGACGGTCAGGCCCTCAACCTCGAGCACCGAGCGCCATCCATTTCTTGCCGAGATAGGCTTCGATCACGTTCGCATCCTTCGTGACCACGTCGGGCGGGCCCGTGGCGATGACACGGCCGTGGTCGAGGACGACCAGGCCATCGACGAGGCGAACCATCGCGTGCATGGTGTGCTCGATGATGACGACGGTGATGCCGGCAGAAGCGAGCGAGCGAATCACCGCGAGCATGTCCTCGACCTCGGGCCCCGCGAGTCCCGCCAGCGGTTCGTCCATCAACAGCAGGCGCGGCCGACTGGCCAGCGCGCGCGCCAGCTCCATGAGGCGCAGCTCCTTGTTGGTGAGGCCACCGGCGATCGCGCCGGCGCGGCTCGAGAGGCCGACGCGTGCCAGCGCCGTCTCGGCGGCGGCGAGCGCGCCCGCGTCGGTCGGCTCGACGACGTAGGCACCGACAATCGTGTTCTGCAGCGCCGACATGCGCGGGAAGGCGCGCACGACCTGAAACGTGCGACCGATGCCGAGCCGGCAGACACGGTTGGGTTTCAGGCCGATCAGGTCGTCGCGGTCGAAGACGACGCGTCCGCGGTCGGGTGGCAGGAAGCCGTTGAGGAGGTTGAACAGCGTCGTCTTGCCGGCGCCGTTGGGGCCGATGATGCCGAAGATGCTGCCGGTGGGCACGGAAAACGTCACGTCGTCCACCGCGTGCAGGCCGCCAAACGCCTTTGACAGGCCTTCCACGCGAAGAATCGCGTCACCACCGGCCGCGGGTGCCGTGCGCGTGACGTCCACCGTGACCGGCCGCAGCGCAGGCGGCGGCGCGGGCGACGTGTCGCGACGGCGCCGGCCGATACGGTCGTGGATGTGCCAGAACACGCCTTCGGGCGCGAGCAGGATGACCGTGATGATGGCCAGGCCGTATACGACGCCCTGGATGCCCGGCAGCGTGTTGCCGAGTCTCGCCTGCAGCGTCTCGCTCAGTGGCACGAGCACGGCGGCGCCGATCAGCGGCCCCCACAGCGTGGCGACCCCGCCGAAGAGCGCGACGATCAGCGCCTGCGCGGAGGTCAGCATGCCGAAGACGCTGTCGGGCGTGACGACGAGCAGCACGACGGCGTACAGGCCGCCGGCGGCCGCCGCCAGCGCGCCGCTCAGCATGATCGCGCGCATCTTCCAGCGCAGCGTGTCGATGCCGGCAGCCTCGGCCGCCGGCTCGTTCTGCTTGATCGCCAGCAGCGACATCCCGAACCGCGAACGCTCGACGGCGAGCGTAACCACCAGCGCCACGACGAGCAACCCGACCGCGATCGCGATGTAGGCGCGGTAGTCGGCAAACTGCATGTACCAGCCCGGCGCCTCGCGCTTCATCGGCAGGGCAACCTCCTGATAGCCGAGCCAGCTGAAGACGTACAGCAGCGCCAGCGGATACGCGAGCATCGCGAGCGCGAAGTAATGGCCGCGCAGCCGAAACGTCGGATAGCCGATGAGGACGGCGGCGAGCACGCCGACCACCACGCCCAGCGGGATTCCGAGCCACGGGGTGAGGCCGCCGAGCACCAGGCCGAGCGTGACGGTGTAGGCGCCCAGCCCGAAGAACGACGCGTGGCCGAAGGAGACGAGCCCGGTGTAACCGCTCAGCAGGTTCCACGACAGGCCCATCACGGCCCAGATCGGCACGAGCGTGAGCATGAGGCGATAGTAGTTGTCGCGCACCGCCATGCCGGCCAGCAGCCAGGTCAGCGCGAGCGCTACGATGACGAGCAGCGGGGCGCGGAGGCTTCGCCAGGCCATTCTTCAGGTGCGCTCGACGTTGCGGCCGAAAAACCCCTGAGGCCGCAGCTGCACGATGAGCAGGAAGACGACGAAGATGGCGGCGTTCTGCAGCTGCAGCGGCAGCACGAGCGTCGCGAGCTGCTGCACGAGGCCGATCGTCATCCCGCCCCAAAAGGCGCCCATGATGCTGCCCATGCCGCCCAGCACGACGCCTGCGTACATGATGATGACGAAGTCGAAGCCGACGTAGGGCTGGAACGGGTAGTACGTCGCGACGAGCCCGCCGGCGATGGCGGTGATGCCGGTGCCCATACCGAAGGCGAGGCCGTGGGCGCGATCGACGTCGATGCCCATGTAGGTCGCGGCCTCGGGATTGTCGGCGGCCGCGCGCAGCGTCTTGCCCCGCTGGGTACGGCTGATGAACCAGTAGAGCCCGCCCGCGACGAGGACCGAGACGAGACACGCCACCGTGCGCGCCTGGTTGACGAAGACCGCGCTGTAGTCGTCGTACAGCAGCGGGACCTGCCAGGCGGCCGCGGACAGCGGCGTCCGCACGACGGTCGGTGTCGAGCCGAAGGCGATGAGGCCGCCGTTCTCGAGAATGAGCGCGACGCCGAGCGTGAGGATCAGCTGCGCGTAATGCCCGGCGCCCTCGGCGGCGACGACGCGGATGCCGGTGACGCGCGCGATGAGCAGGCGGTGCAGCAGCCAGCCGCCGATGAAGATCACCGGCCCGGCCAGCAGCGCGCCGGCGAACGGCGCCGCGATGGGACCCAGGAACGCCAGCGCGCCGAGGCCGGTGACGATGTAGAGGTTCAGGTACATCCCGAGCATCAGGAAATCGCCCTGCGCGAAATTGATGACGCGCATGACGCCGAAAATCAGGCCGAGGCCGACGCACATGAGACCGTAGATGGCGCCGACCAGCAACCCCGAGGTCAGCGCCTGGAGCGCGCTCTCGACGAACACGGGATGGATGAGGCATCGCGAACATTCATTTGTCAAGACTGCCGCTTGCTAGAATCGCCGCTGCGATGCCGTGCGTCCGCCCCATGCTCGTTGGAACGCTGATCACCGTCGCCGCGCGCGCGCGCCGTCTGACGGGGGTCGTCGCCGTCGCGCTGATGATCGCGACGGCCGTGCCTGCGACGGCTCAGTCGCTTCCCGGCGCCGAGCTGCTTGCCGCGCTTCGAGCGGGCGGCTTCGTCATCTATTTCCGACACGCCGACACCGACCACTCGAGAGAGGATCAGCGCCCGGTGAATTTCAACGACTGTGCGACCCAACGCCTGCTGAGCGACAAGGGACGCGCGAACGCGCGCGCGATCGGTGAGGCGATCCGTGCGCTTGGCGTTCCGATCGGTCCCGTCTTGGCGAGCCCGCTCTGCCGCACGGTCGAGACCGCCGAGCTCGCGTTCGGCTCTACGGAGAAATCCATGGCGACGCGCGACGGCGGACCCGACCCCGTGGGCAGCCCGGGACGGTTTGCCGCGTTACGCGCGCTGCTATCGACGGCGCCTCCCGCGGGCACGAATACGGCGATCATCGGTCACGGGTATCCGTATTACTCGCTGACCGGGAAGGGACAGATGCTCGAAGAAGGCGAGGCGGCCATCGTGCGCCCGCACGGGACGAGCTTCGAGGAGGTCGCGCGTCTCGGTCTCAAGGAGTGGCGACAGCTCGATCACGCGCGGTCCGGCGTCCCGAGCCAGAACGGCGACGTCTTGCCCAGCCGCTCGAGGTAGCTCCGGCGCTCCTCCGCGCGACGCGGATACCAGGCCGAGAGGTAGTCCGCGTCCAGCATGTGATGGCGCGACTCCGTGCCGAAGAAGCCCGCGAGCTCGGCGAGAGCGATGAAGCCTTCCTCGGCCCGCGCCTGGAAGGCGGGCCAGCGACGCGCGTGCTCTTCCGACCGGAAGAGGTTCATGCCCGTTCACAGGAACGGCGGCCGGCCGCGCGACGGGCCGAAGCCGTAGTTGAGGTGTCCCACGATCCCCGGCGGATCGACGCGCTCGAGCTGGCCGTCGCGCATCTCGACGATCAACGGCTCACCGCAGTCGAGGCACGGAGCATCGATGCGCACCGTCTCGCCGGGAAACAGCCACGTGACTGACGTCGCCTCGAAGCCGCACTGAGCGAACCATCGCTGCGCACCGCGCACGGTGACCCGGTATTGCGTCGGCAGGCTGTTCAGCGGAGGGAACGATGCGATGTAGTCCGTCTCGGGATGGAGCCAGCCGATCGGATACGCTCGCATCACCTCATGGAGAAGTTGGCGTGCGGCCTCGACGTCGAGCCCGAGGTCGCGGCCGAGCTCGGCGTAGTGCGGGGCCCGGCCGGTGTTCACCAGCTCGCGCATGATGCGCTGGAACATCCGGTCGCTGAGAGCTGGAGCTGTCATCGTCGCCTCCTCGATCTCCTGCGTCAGGCGCGCCTCGATGACCAACAGCGCGCTTTCAAGGCGTGTATGATGCCCGGGCGGCGCATGCGAAGTCGGACAAAAGTGTCGCTCATCCTCGTGGCGCTCGGCAGCCTGCTGCCGGCGGCGTCATCGCAGGGCGGGAGCGAAGCCGCGGGCGCGCAGTCTGCGAACGACGCACGAGTGCTGCCGGTCGTCACGTTCGTGCAATGGAAGGACCCGCGTGAAGGTGCCTTCACCATCAGCGTGCCGCAGTCGTGGACCGCGACAGGCGGGACGTTTCGGCGCTCGGCCGTCGACATCACCCATGCGGTGCGCACTCACACTGCCGATGACCGCGTGCGGATCTTCATCAACGACCCCGATATCGTCCCTCGTGAGCTTCCGAACCAGCTGACGGCTACGGCCGGTCAGCGTGAGGGGCAGGTCGTTCAGGGAGCCTGGGGTGGCCCGGTGCTGCTCGCGCGCTTCCAGACCGGCCAGCAATTCGCACAGACCTACGTATCGCAGCGCGTGTGTCGAACCGCGCAGTTCACGGGCGGTGGACCGCTTCAGCGCGAGTCGAATGACATGAACACGCAAATCGCCCCGTACGCGCGTGCATCGGGCTCGCGGGCGCAGGCGGCCGCCGGTGAGATCTACTTCCGATGCGGCGAAATGTACGGCTATGCGACGGCGACCACCCTCATTGCCGCCCCGGCGCAGGGCCCCGGCGTGGTGATGTGGTTCGTCTACACCGTCAATGGGTTCACCGTCAAAAAGGCCGTGGACGCCACGTTCGCCATGTATGTCCTTCACACGATGATGTCGAGCGTCCACGTCGACGCTCAATGGCAGGCGCGCAGCCAGGCTCAGGCACAGGCGCTGACGGCCTCGGTCACGCGCATGCAAAATACGATGGCGGCGAACGTCCAGCAGCAGGCGGCCGCGCGTGCCGCGCAGGAGCGCTCCCGGGTTGTTCGCGGCAACCCCGTGGACGTGATGTCGGGCTGGGAGGCGCGGAACAAGACGCGCGACGAGGCGATGCGCCGCAGCGACGAAGCGCGACGTGGCGTGACCGTCACCGACGATCCGGTATGGGGCAGTCGCACGGTCAGCAACAACTACAACTACTACTGGACGAGGCCCGACGGCTCGATCGCCGGCACGACGACGACGACACCGCCCAACTACAGTGACGGGTGGCGGTTGATGTCGACGCATTGAGTGCGCCAATGTGCCCTGTGCCCAGATTGCGCTTTCAGTCGTGCGTGAGTAGTCGGCCAGGACCTCTCGCGAGCTCATCGACATCGGCTTGGGTTTCCGTGGGGCCATTGCTCGTGGCGTCGTTGAATGGGCTGGTCATGCAGTCAACGCGAGGCAGGGTGCCGTCCCGGAATGGGACCAGAAAGGTATCACGATGAACCGATCCGGAATCGCCGCCGTCGTTTTCCTCGCACCAGCGCTCATGATCCTGGGATGCGCAAAACAACCGGCCACCATGGTGACGGCGGCGCCCGCGCCCACCGGCACGGCCGAAACCTCGCCGACGCCGAGCAATCCAGGATCGACGCAGCCCACGGCGCCGATGAGCGCCGATCAGCGTGGCGGTGCGGCGGTATCTGAGGCCCGCCCGGCGCCCAGCGAATTCACCGGTGTTCCGGGCCTCACCGACATTCATTTCGATTTCGACCAGTATGCGATCCGGCCCCGTGACGCGGAGACCCTGAGAACGAACGCGCGATGGCTGCGAGCCAACCCGACGGCGCTGCTCTTGATCGAAGGCCATTGCGACGAGCGCGGGACGGAAGAGTACAACCTCGCGCTCGGTGAGCGGCGCGCGAAGGCGACGGCCGAATTTCTCGCCGCACAAGGCATCGCGACGTCGCGAGTGACGACGATCAGTTACGGCAAGGAACGGCCTCAGTGCACCGAGCGCAGCGAGGCGTGCTGGGCGAAGAACCGGCGCGCGCACTTCCTCGTCAAGCGCGGGTAGGCGGAGCTGTCGTCGCTACCGGGCGGACAGGCGAGCACAGTACAAACAAGCTCGTCAGGTTCGTCGAAGCGTTCGACGAAGTCGTCGAACGTGCGCGCCACTCGCGAATTGTCTCGGCGGCGAAGTCCGCATCAACACGGGCAACGGAGAGCCGGCCCGCTGTGGCATGCGTCATGCCCTGACGAACGGCGGAGAGGGGGTGAACATGATGAAGAAGGCACTGAGTGTGACGCTCACTGTGGCTCTCGTGGCGACGCTGACCGGTGTCGCCCTCGCGTGGGGTCCCGGTATGGGCCCGCGAGCGATGGGCTGGGGGCCTGGTCATGGCATGGGGCCCGGGATGATGGGCGCTGGCAACTGCCCAGGCTTTGCCGCGAACCAGGGCGCCGGCACAGAGAAGGCGGTGACCGAAGAGGGGGCGAAGAAAGCGGCGACCGAGTACGCCGCGAAGTACTTCCCCGGCTACACCGTCGAGCGCGTGCTGCCGTTCACCGGGCGGTTCGTGACGATGTATCGAGTCGAGCTCAAGGGCCCCAAGGGCGAGACGCGCGTGATGCACGTCAATCCCTGGGGGAATGTGATGCCGTTCGGCCCGCGCTGGGAAGGCTGAACCCGCTGGGAGGCCGAACATCGGGGCGCCGGCGCCCCATCACGAGCGCCGGCGCCTCAGTGCACAGTCGGTACTCGTGTCCACGGGCGCAGGGAAATCGCACGCTTGCGCAACAAGCGGCATGGCACCGTCGATGCTCTGTTGTTCTTGGTTACTACGATGGAGACACGGCGCACGATTCGGTATTTCCTCGCTTCGATCGTGCTGCTGATCGGTCTGGTCGTTGTTCACGCCGTCACGGCGGCGCGCCGAACGCAGACAGAAGTGTCCGCCCAGCTCGCCGCCAAAGCGACGGCGCTCGCCGACGCGTTGGAAGCCTCCAGCGTCAACGCGATCCGCAGCAACGCGCTCGTCGAGGAAATGATCGCGCAGCGGCTCAGCGACAACGCGCGGCTGATCGACGAGCTCGTGCGGCGGCCGCTGCCGCCGGGTGAGCTCGATCGCATCGTGAGGCGGAACGGCCTGCGCCGCGTCGACTTGCTCGACGCCGACGGTCGTCCCTGGACGCCGCCAACACCGCCGATGTTCGGTGGCAACGGGCCGCACATGCGGCCGCCTGGCTCACACCCCATGCGGTTCATGTGGGGCCGGCGCTGGGCGACCTCGCCCGCGGATGAATCGACGCCGCGGCCGGTGCCACTCGCCATCCGCGATCGGCGATTCTGGGAAGGCAGCGTGTTCGGCGTGGCCATCGCCGCGACCAGCTTCCCCGGCATCATCGCCGTCCACGCGGATGCCGCCTTCGTGAAGAACTTCGCCGACGAGATCGGCGTGGAGCGTCAGATCGAGGCGGTGGCGCGACAGGCGGGCGTGGCGCGTGTCGCCGTGCTCGCACCCGATCGCACGGTGCTCGCGCATTCGGACCCGGCGCTGGTCGGGTCGCGCGCCTCGGAGGCGCCCGCCGCCGGCCTGCTGGAAGTCTCGCGGCCGCTGCGTCTCGATGCGAGGCAAACGGGGACGCTCACGATCGCGCTCTCCACGGAGCCGCTCGAGCGCGCGCAGCGTGACGGTCTGCGTGCCGCCGCGTGGCTCGCAGCGGGTGTCCTCGTGATCGGTGCCGCCGGCATGGCGTTGATTTTCTATCTTCAGCAGCGCCATGTCGGCGAGCGGCGTCGACTGGAGAGCGAGATGGCGCGGCGCGAGCGATTGGCCTCCCTCGGTGACGTGGCGGCGGCGTTCGCCCACGAGGTCCGGAATCCGCTCAATGCGATCTCGATGGGGCTGCAACGCCTCCGTGCGGAATTCGCGCCGGAGCCCCGCGACCAGTACACACGCTTCGTCGAGCTCATGCAAAGTGAGGTGCGACGGCTGAACACCATCGTCGAGCAATTCATCGGGCTCGCGCGTCCGCTTCCCCTGAAGCCGGTCACCATCATGGTGTCGGAGCTGCTCGAGGACGTGCAGGCACTCGTCGAGGCGGAGGCGCGCGGGGCTGGCGTGAGCGTGCGTGTCGAGCCGACGCGGACATCGGCGACGGTGATTGCGGACCGCGATCATCTCCGCCAGGTGCTCCTGAACCTGGTCCTCAACGCCGCGCAGGCGATGCGCGGGCGTGGCGGCAGCGTCACGCTGGCCGCAACGACCACGCGCGACGGCGCCGTCATTACGGTGGCGGACACGGGCCCTGGTATTGCGGCGGACGTGCTGCCCCGCATCTTCGATCCCTACTTCACCACGCGCCCCGACGGGCTCGGGCTTGGCCTGACGATCAGCCGTCGCATCGTCGAGGCACACGGTGGTGCGCTCGGCGTCGACAGCCGACCCGGCCGAACCGTGTTCACCATGACGCTGCCACGAGGCGCGCCATGAGCGATCGTTGTCGCGTGCTCGTGGTCGACGATGAAGCGCCGCAGCTCGAGCTCGTGAGCGGCTTTCTCGCACGCCACGGCTTCGACGTGCAGACGGCGGAGAACGGCGCCGACGCGCTGACGCGGCTGAAGGGCGAGCCGGTGGACATCGTGCTCACCGATCAGAAGATGCCGGGGCTCTCGGGTCTCGATCTCCTCGACGCCGCGCGGCGACTGAATCCCGAGACTGCGGTCATCGTCATGACGGCGTACGGGACGATCGAGGACGCGGTCGCTGCGATCAAGTCCGGCGCCAGCGACTACCTGGCCAAGCCGCTGCATCTCGACGAATTGCTCCACCGGCTGACGCAGGTTCGGGACGGACAGCAATTGCGCCGCGAGAACCGCGAGCTGCGGCAGGCGCTGCAGGAGCGTCATCGCGTCGACGGCATCCTCGGTGAGAGCGGCGCCATGCAGGAAGTGCTCTCGCTGGTGCGGCGCGTGGCCGCAAGCGATGCGACCGTGCTGATTCAGGGCGAGAGCGGCACCGGCAAGGAGCTCATTGCGAAGGCGATCCATTACGCGAGCCGTCGCGCGAGCGGACCGCTCGTGCGAGTGAACTGCGCGGCGCTCCCCGAGACGTTGCTGGAGTCCGAGCTGTTCGGACACGAGCGTGGCGCCTTCACGGGTGCGGTCGCCATGCGGCGCGGCCGCTTCGAGCTCGCGCACGGCGGGACCTTGTTTCTCGACGAAATCGGTGACCTGCCCGCGCACCTGCAAGTCAAGCTGCTCCGTGTGCTGCAGGAGCGCGAGATCGAGCGCGTGGGCGCGAGCCATCCGATAACGGTGGACGTGCGTGTCCTCGCGGCGACGCACCGCGACCTCGACACGCTGGTTCGGCGCGAGCGCTTTCGAGACGATCTCTACTACCGCCTCAACGTCGTCACCATCGCACTGCCGCCGCTGCGCGCCCGACGCGACGACATTCCGGTCATGCTCGATCATTTCATTCGCAAGTTCGCGCAGGCCAACGGTCGGGTCATCCACGGAGTGACCAGGGAAGCGCGCGACGCACTGCTTCGCTACGACTATCCCGGCAACGTGCGCGAGCTGGAAAACCTCGTCGAGCGCGCGGTGGTGCTCACGCGAGACGACATCATCGGTCTGGGCGATCTGCCGTTGACGCTCCAGGCACCGGCGCCGGAGGCGGACCGGGAGCGTACGCTGCCGGCGGCCGTGGAGGGCCTCGAGCGGCGGATGATCGGCGAAGCGCTCGCACGTGCCGAGGGCGTGCAGACGGGCGCGGCCGAGATCCTCGGGATCAGCGAGCGCGGGCTGCGCTACAAGATGCAGAAATACGGCCTGGCGGGTGCGTAGCGAACTGGAGTGATACGAGAGATGCAGCTCACGTACGACGACGGACGAGTCGAGGGGGCCGCGGCGCGATTATACGAGGCCGCGGCGGCGAAGAAGTGCTGGGCCTGTGGCTGTCTCCACGGGGCGCTCGAGACGATCGAGCGTGCGGTCCCCGCGGCCGAGCGTGGCGCGGCGCTCGACGCGGCGCTGTGGGCGGCGCGCACACCGCTGATGCCGATCCGCTACGACTGCCTCGGCTGTGACGTGTGCTTTCCCGCGCTGGCTCTCAACGCGATTCACGCGAGCCGCGGCCAGCCGCTGGTCGCCGAGGCCTGTTACACGGACCGCATCGAGCCACGCGCCGGGTGGCCGCCCTTACCCGGCGCCTGTACAGCGCTTCGGTATCGAGCGCCGGTCGCCGTCTGTACGCTCACCGACGACGGTCTCGCCGCGACCATTGCGCACGCCGCAGATGCAGACGTGTCCGTTGTCGGAACGCTGCAGACTGAGAACCTCGGCATCGAGCGGATCATCATCAATGTCCTCGCGAACCCGAATATCCGCTTCCTCGTCGTCGTCGGCATGGAGTCGCGCCACGCCATTGGGCACTTGCCCGGGCAGTCGCTGGTCGCGCTCGCGCGCAACGGCATTGACGCGACGGGTCGCATCGTCGGCGCGCGCGGCAAGCGGCCGCTCCTCCGTAACGTCAGCCATGAGGCGGTGGAGCACTTTCGCCGCACCGTCGACGTCGTCGATTGCATCGGCACGACCGAGGTCCAGACCGTGATGAGCACGATCCGAACCTGTGCGGCGCGGCAGCCGGGGCCTGAACAACCGTTCCCATCGGACATGCCCGTTACCCCGATCACCGGACATCTGCCGTTCCGAATGATGCCCGACCCCACCGGTTACTTCGTCGTCTATGTCGATCGCGCCCGGCGCCGCCTGTCGCTCGAGCATTACCGCAACGACGGTGTGTTGGACGCAATCGTCGACGGCGGGACGCCGGCAGAGCTGTATACGCCAGCGATCGAGCGCGGCTTGCTCTCGCGCCTCGACCACGCGGCATACCTCGGTCGGGAACTGGCGCGAGCGGAATATGCGCTGCGAACAGACGAACCGTACATCCAGGATGGTGCCCCCGAGGCGCGACGCTCATAACGTCATACCAGGAGCGAACGATGAGTACGCCGGGAATCGAGGTGCAACAGTCCGCGAGTAGCGCGCGCCGGCGGGTCGTCATCGTCGGCGGGGTCGCGGGCGGCGCGTCGTGCGCGGCTCGGCTCCGCCGGCTCGACGAGGCCGTCGAGATCGTCGTCTTCGATCGCGGTCCGTACGCATCGTTCGCGAACTGCGGGCTGCCATATTACGTCGGCGATGTCATCGCGGACGAGCGCGCGCTGCTGATGGCTTCCCCGCAGATGTTTCGGACCCGGTTCGACGTCCAGATCCGCACGGAGACGGAGGTGACCGCGATCGACCGGGCCGCACGGATGCTCACCGTCCGTGACGTCCCGACTGGCGAGGTGCGCCGCGAGCGCTACGACGTGCTCGTGCTGTCGCCAGGGGCGGCGCCGATCCGGCCGCCGCTGCCCGGAATCGACCTGCCGGGGATCTTTGCGGTGCGCAGCATTCCGGACAGCCGGCGTATCCGCGACTGGATCACCGCGCGCGGCGCGAAGAGCGCCGTCGTCGTCGGTGGAGGGTTCATCGGGCTCGAGATGGTCGAGAACCTCGTGCGCCGCGATCTCGGCGTGACCGTGCTCGAGAAGCTGCCGCACGTGATGCCGCCGCTCGATCCCGAGATGGCTGCGCCCGTGATGGAGCATCTCGCGCAGAGCGGAGTGCAATTGCACATGGGCGATGGTCTCGCGCGGATCGAGCAGACACCGGACGACTCACTCGTCGTCGTCGCGGAGTCCGGCGCGCGGCTGCCGGCCGACCTCGTCATCCTTGCCATCGGCGTGCGGCCCGAGACGGATCTCGCGCGCGCGGCCGGGCTTACGATCGGTCCGCGTGGAGGGATCGTGACGGATGCTCAGATGCGGACGTCAGATCCGGCGATCTGGGCTGTGGGTGATGCCGCCGAAGTTCACGACGTGCTGACGGGACAGGAAACGGTGCTGCCCCTCGCGGGTCCGGCCAACCGGGAGGGCCGGGTCGCCGCGGAGTCCATTGCTGGACGCACCGCGAGGTTTCGCGGCGTGCAGGCGACGAGTGTTGTCGGCGTCCTCGGCATGACGGTTGCGTCAACCGGCGCGAGCGAGAAGGGTCTCGTGCGGGCCGGCATCGAGGGGTTTGCGAAGGTGTACCTCCATCCCGGACACCACGCGAGCTACTATCCGGGTGCGCGCCCGATCCACCTGAAGCTGCTCTTTTCCGTCCCGGACGGCCGCATCGTCGGCGCGCAGGCTGTGGGTACGGAGGGTGTCGAGAAGCGAATCGACATCATCGCGATGGCGATCCAGCTCGGCGGCACAGTGCATGATCTCGCGGCGGCCGAGCTGTGCTATGCGCCTCAGTACGGCGCCGCGAAAGACCCGGTGAACCTGGCGGGCATGATCGCGCAGAACGTCCTGGCTGGCGACATGCCCCTCGCCGACTGGACGGCGCTCGACCGTACCGACGCGCTCGTCGTCGACGTCCGCGAGCCCGACGAGTTTGCCAAGGGTCGGCTGCCGGGTGCCATCAACGTGCCGCTGTCGCGCCTGCGTGAACGGTGGACGGAGCTGCCCTCAGATCGCGAGATCTGGCTGACGTGCGCGGTGGGACAGCGTGCGTATTACGCGACCCGCTTCCTTGCCCAACACGGCTTCCGCGTTCGCAACCTGTCGGGTGGCTTCGGCACGTATCGCGCGATGCGAGCAGCCGGGCTCGTGTCGTGACGCTCTAACCCCCGGCGATTTGCGGGAGAAGAAACACCTCGCTGTCGGGGGCGATCGGCTGGAACAGATCGTCCTGATAGATCTGGCCGTCGACGGCGACCGCGATGCCGTCGCTCAGGTGCGGCGCGAGGTCGGGATATAGCTCCGTGAGCTGTTGGAACAGCTGCTTGACGGACGTCGCCGACAGCTGAAATTCGGCGACGCCCCCCGTCAGCCGCGCGAGATTGCCGATCAGCACCACGCGAGCCATGCGTGAATCAGACTTTGGCGGCGCTCTCGCGCTCTTTCAGCGCCTTGAGCACCTTGGGGGGCGACATCGGCAGCTCGGTGAATCGAATGCCGGTGGCCTGCTCCATGGCATTCGCGATGGCGCCCAGCGGCGGCACGATCGGCGTTTCGCCCACGCCGCGCACGCCGTACGGATGCTTCGGGTTCGCGACCTCGACGAGGATCGTGTCGATCATCGGCACGTCGGAGGCCACCGGCATCCGGTAATCGAGAAAGCCGGCGTTCTGCAGCTTGCCGTCGGCGCCGTAGACATACTCCTCGTTCAGTGCCCAGCCGATGCCCTGCACGGCGCCGCCCTGGAACTGTCCCTCGACGTACGCCGGGTGCAACGCCTTTCCGGCGTCCTGCGCGACCGTATATCTAAGGATGGTGACGCGGCCGGTTTCCGGATCGACCTCGAGGTCCACGAGGTGAGTGCCGAGACTCGGACCCGCGCCTTGCGCGTTGATACGCCCGTAACCGCCGATCGGACCGCCCGTCTTGCCCGCGATTTTTGCGAAGTCGGCGATCGACATCGCCTTGACCTTTTCGGCCAGCGCGCCGAGCGGTCTCACGTGCCCGTCTTTGAACTCGACCTGCTCGGGCTTCGCGTCCCACAGCTTGCAGGCGCGGGCGCAGAGCTCGGCCTTGATCTGTTTGGCCGCCTCGACGATCGCCATCGAGCCCGAAAAGGCCGAGCGGCTTCCGCCGGTGAGGAATGTGAAGCCGAGCGAGCCGGTGTCGCCGATGATCGAGCGCACCTTCTCGTACGGAATCCCGAGCTCGTCGGCGGCCACGTTGGTGAGCGCGGCGCGCAAGCCGCCGATGTCGGGCGTGCCGGCCATCAGCGAGACCGTGCCGTCCTCGTTGACCGTCAGCGACGCGCACGTCTCGCCGCCGATGTTGAACCAGAAGCCGGAGGCCACGCCGCGGCCCTGCCACTTCCGCAGCGGCGTGTTCCAGTGCTCGGTCTTCTTGATCGAGTTGAGCGTTTCCTCCAGGCCGATGGGCCCGAACTTCGGCCCGTAGGCCGCCTTGGTGCCCTCGCGCGCGGCGTTCATCATGCGCAGCTCGATCGGATCGAGGCCGAGCTTCTTTGCGATCTCGTCCACCACGCTCTCGACGGCGAATTCCGAGATCGGCGCGCCGGGCGCCCGATAGGCTGCGACCTTCGGCCGGTTCGAGACGACGTCATAGCCGATGACTTTCACGTTCTGGATGTCGTACGGCGCGTACGCGCACATGACGCCGGGCTGCACCGGCGAACCCTGGAAGGCGCCGGCCTGGTACTTCAGCTCGGCGAAGCCGGCCACGAACTTGCCGTCCTTCGTCGCGCCCATCTTCACGCGCACGACGGCGCCCGAGGTGGGACCCGAGGCCTTGAAAACCTCCTCGCGCGACATCACCATCTTCACCGGTCGCTTCGCTTTGCGCGAGAGCGCGATCGCCAGCGGTTCGAGATAGACGACCGTCTTGCCGCCGAAGCCGCCGCCGATCTCCGAGGCGGTCACGCGGATCTTCGCGATGTCCATGCCGAGCAGCCGCGCGCAGTGCGCGCGCACGATGAAGTGTCCCTGCGTGCAGCACGTGAGCTCGGCCGAGCCGTCCTCCGACACGCTGGCCAGCGCCGCGTGCGGCTCGATGTAGCCCTGATGCACCGGCGCCGTCTTGAACTCGCGCTCGACGACGACGTCGGCCTGCGTGAAGCCGGCCTCGATGTCGCCCAGGGTGATCTCGAGGCGCTTGGCGATGTTCGACGGCTTGTCGGGCTTCGGCTCGACACCGGCGGTATACAGGTCGTCGTGGAGGACGGGCGCGTCGGGCCGCATGGCCTCGACGACGTCGATGACATGTGGCAGCACCTCGTACGTCACGTCGATGAGCTTGAGCGCCCGGCGTGCGACCGCCGCGCTCGTGGCGGCCACGGCGGCCACCGCGTGGCCTTCATACAGCGCCTTCTCGCGCGCCATCACGTTCCGCACCACGTCCTTGTAGTTCATCATCATCTCGCCGGCCGGGATGAACTCGGACGGCTGATCGGGGAAGTCCTCCCGCGTGATGACGGCCTTCACGCCGGGCAGGGCTTCGGCCTTCGACGTGTCGATCGACACGATGCGCGCGTGCGGGTGCGGACTGCGCAGCACGCGCCCGATCAGCTGCCCGGGCAGATTGAAGTCAGCGCCAAAGCGGGCGCGACCGGTCACCTTGTCGACGCCGTCCGGTCGGATCGTGCGCGTGCCGACGTAGCTTCGCCCGTTGCTCCCGTTCTCGGCCATGTGACTAGCCCTTTCTCATCGCAACCGCAGCGTTTTTTTTATTTGCCGTCGGGGCGCCTGCGCAGGGCTCCGGCGCCCGACGTTCGGCGAATCTCACCCGCCGCGTCCTTTTATTTGCCGTCGGGGCGCCTGCGCAGGGCTCCGGCGCCCGACGTTCGGCGAATCTCACCCGCAGCGTCTTTTATTTGCCGTCGGGGCGCCTGCGCAGGGCTCCGGCGCCCGACGTTCGGCGAATCTCACCCGCCGCGTCTTTTACTGCGCTCACGATCTTGTCGTAGCCGGTGCACCGGCACAGGTTGCCCGCCAGCCAGTAACGGATCTCCGTGTCCGTCGGATTCGGATTCGTCTCGAGCAGGGCCTTGCCGGCGACGATGAAGCCCGGTGTGCAGATTCCGCACTGCAGCGCCGCGTGCTCGAGGAATTTCTGCTGCAGCGGATGCAGCGCCTGACCCTTCGCCACGCCCTCGATCGTCTCGACGCGCCGGCCGCCGACCTCGCAGCCGAGCACGAGGCACGAGCAGACGAGCCGCCCGTCGAGCATGACGCTACACGCACCGCAGTCGCCCGAGGCGCAGCCTTCCTTGCTGCCCGTCAGCTGCAGGGTGTCGCGCAGCACGTCGAGCAGCGTCTCCTCCGTCTCGCAGAGGAACTCCACGGCGTCGCCGTTCACCGTCGCTTGGATGTGATGCTTGGCCATCAGGCGCTCCTCGCTCGGTCCAATGCGATCAGGGCCGCCCGGCGCGCCAGCACGCCGGCGACCTGGATCCGGAATTCGACGGTGCCACGCTTGTCGTCGATCGGTGAACATGCCGCGCGCGCGGCCGCCTCGAGACGGTCTTGCGCCGGCCGGTCCAGGCGACTGCCGATGATGGCCGCCGCCGCGTCGGGCACCAGCAGCACGCGCGGCGCCACGGCGCCGAGCGATACGCGCGCGTCGGTGATCGTGCCGCCCGCATCGATCGTGAGACTGACGCCCGCGCCGACCACAGCGATGTCCATTTCCGTGCGCGGAATGAAGCGCAGATACGCATCGCTCGAGCGCGGCGGGCGCGACGGCAGCAGGAAGGACACGACGAACTCGCCTTTCGTCAACGCGAGCTTTCGGGGGCCCAGCATGACGTCTTCCACGCGCAGCTCGCGCCGCCCACGCGGACCAGCGAGCGTCGCGACGGCGCCGGCGGCAACCAGCGCCGGCACGCTGTCAGCGGCCGGCGAGGCGTTGCAGAGGTTGCCGCCGAGCGTCGCCCGGCCCTGCACCTGCGTCGAGCCGATGAGGTTGGCAGCCTCGACAACACCCGGCCACACCTGTTTGAGCCGCGGGTGCTCCTTGAGCTCGGCCCCGGTGACCGCAGCTCCGATCCGCCAGCCCCCGTGTTCTTCGGTGATCCGACGCGTCTCGGCGATGCGCTTGATGTCGACGATCAGCGCCGGGTCGACGATGTCGGATCGCATCTGCACGAGTAAATCCGTCCCCCCTGCAAGGACACGTGCGTCGCCGCTCGCTTCGGCCAGCAGCGCGGCGGCGCTCTCCACAGTCTCCGGTGCCTCGTATCGCATCAGCGATTTGTCCTCCACCGGCGCATCATACGAACAGGCCTTTGCGTGTCAAACGCTCGCGACGAATACCAGACCCGCGATGAGCTCCGCGAAATTCCCACGACGGCCGCGGCGTTCTTTCCGCGGCTACTATGCTCGGAGGAGCATACAATACGGTTTTCCGGAGCATACATGCGAGTCGACGAGCGAGATTGATGGAGCTCCGCGGGGGATGGCGTATCGGCGAGTCGTTGAGGCCGGCGGGAACGTGAGCCCGTGGTCATGAAACCGAAGCTGAAAGTGTGGGTCGCGTTCAATGAAGACTTGAAGTTCGGTGAGGGACGCGCCCGACTCCTCGAGCTGATCGACACGTACGGGTCGTTACAGCAGGCCGCGAAAGATCTCGAGATGTCGTATCGCAATGCGTGGGGGTACCTCGGCCAGCTGGAGCGCGCCGCGGGGTTCAAGTTCGTTCAGCGCGTGCCTGGTGGCGGTCCCCACGGCGGGATGCGACTGACTCCGGAGGCCAAACGATTCCTTGCACGCTACCGACGATTCCGCGATGGGCTGGACCGCGCGGTGAAGACCAACTTCGAGCGGGCCTTTCTGCGGTGAACGCAAGCACGTCGATCCGCCTCGGCTTCGTCGTGCTGACGCTCGTGTTGGCCGTCGTGGCGCCGAGAGATACCGGCGCTCAGGCCCAACGCTCACCGGTCATCCTTTCGACGACGACGAGCACGCAAGATTCCGGGCTCCTCGACGTCCTGGTTCCGATGTTCGAGCGCCAGACCGGCTATACGGTCAAGACGGTGGCCGTCGGTACGGGGCAGGCACTGACTCTCGGCGCACGCGGCGAGGCCGACGTCGTCCTTGCGCACGCGGCCGCGCTCGAGAAGAAGTACGTCGGCGACGGAAAGATGCTCAACCGGCGGCTCGTCATGTACAACGACTTCGTCATCATCGGCCCTGCGGACGATCCGGCCCGAATCAAGAGCATGACGTCGGCGGCGCAGGCGATGAAGGCCATCGCGCACGCGGGCGCCCGCTTCGTGTCGCGGGGAGACAACTCCGGGACCCAGATCCTCGAGAAGTCGCTGTGGAAGGCCGCCGGTGTCGAGCCTGCCGCGCCGTGGTACATCGAAGCGGGACAAGGCATGGGCGCGACCCTCGGTCTCGCCGACGATCGCAACGCCTACACCATCTCCGATCGCGGGACCTATCTCGCGTATCAGAAGCGCCTGCGCTTGGCGATCCTCGTGCAAGGCGATCGGCCGCTCCTGAACATCTACTCCGTGATGGAGGTGAACCCGGCGAATGGGCCGCGCGTGAACACCGCAGGCGGAAACGCCTTCGCCGATTTCATGGTCGCCTCCGACACGCAGAACGTCATCAAACATTTCGGCATCGACAAGTTTGGACAGGCCCTGTTCGTTCCGATCGCGGGCACGCCGGAAGACCAGGTCGGGGCCAAACGATGAGGGTAGCTTAGAATCTACGCCATGACAGTCTCCAGGGGTCGCGAGTTCCTCAGCATTCCCGGGCCCACGAACATCCCCGACGCCGTGCTCGCCGCGATGCACCGACCGGCCATCGACATCTACGCCGGCGACATGCTCACGGTCACGCACACTCTCCTCGAAGATCTGCCGAAGATCTTCCGGACGACGGGGCGCACCTACATGTACGCCGCGAATGGACACGGCGGCTGGGAGGCCGCGCTCACCAACGTGTTGTCGCGCGGCGAGACCGTGCTCGTGCTCGAGAGCGGCCTGTTCGCGCTCGGGTGGGGCGACATGGCGCGGATGATGGGCGTCAAGGTCGAGGTCTTGAAAGGCGATCCGCGGCGCGCCGTCGATCCCGCGGCGCTCGCGCAGCGCCTCGCGGCCGACACCGCCCGCGAGATCAAGGCCATTCTCGTCGTGCAGATCGATACCGCGTCGGGCGTGGTCAACGACCTCGCGGCGATCCATCGCGCGATCGAGTCCGTCGGGCACCCCGCGCTGCTGCTGGTCGATTGCGTGGCGTCGCTGGGCTGCATGCCGTTCGAGATGGATGCGTGGGGCATCGACGTCGCGATGGCGGGCTCGCAGAAAGGGCTGATGACCCCGCCCGGGCTCGCGTTCGTCGCCGCGAACGAGCGCGCGCATGCCGCGCATGAGCACGCGGACCTCCGCACGCGCTACTGGGACTGGACGTTCCGCAACGGTGAAGCGCATTACCAGAAGTACGGCGGCACGCCGCCGGAGCATCTGCTCTTCGGCCTGCGCAAGGCACTCGACATGCTCTTCGAGGAAGGCGTCGATGCCGCGATTCGCCGCCACGCGCTGCTCGCCGAGGCCACGCGCCACGCCGTGAGCCGCTGGGCGGAGGGCGGCGCTCTCGCGCTCAATATCGTCCGCGCCGAGGAGCGCGCAAACTCGGTCACGACGGTGCTCGTGCAGGGCCGCGAGCCGAGCGTGGTCAGCGACTATTGTCGCGACAAGTGCGGCGTCGTCCTCGGCCGCGGGATCGGTGACCTGCAGGGCCGCGCGTTCCGGATCGCGCACATGGGCCACGTCAACGCACCCATGGTCTTCGGCGTGCTCGGCGCGATCGAGATGGCGCTCGCCGCGCTAGGCATCCCGCACGGGCGCGGCGGCGTGCAGGCCGCCGTGGAATATCTTGGACACGAGGTGCGCCCGTAGCATCCGCCGTCGTCGCGCTGCCACGAGCGCAGCGAGGCCCGTGCCGAGCAGCGCAAGCGACGTCGGCTCGGGGACGGCGGGCGGCTCGGGGACGCCAGGGGTTCCGTCCTGCGGCCCGGTGATCGTCAGGATGTGCGTCAAGGCCGAGTACGAAAACAACATCGGTGCGCCATTGAACGGCACGGTGAACGGAATGTTCGGACCATCCTGAATGCCGATCAGGCCATAGTTGAGCGTCCACGATTCGTCGATGGCGACTTTCGTCTCGTAGGTGCCCATCGGCAGCGCCGTCGTGAAGAAGGTGTAGATTCCATTGCCGTCCGGATCCTGCAACCACGAGCGCAGACAGCTCGGGTCCCAATCGGCGGGGCAACCCAGTTCGGATTGAAAGCTCCCGGGCGCCGTCGCAATCACCGAGCCCAGGTTGTCGGTGATCCAGTGTGACTTGTCGTCGTAGTAGAACTTGACCGTTGTCGTCGCGCCCGGGTTCAGCGGAATGTCAGTGCCGTTCAACTGCGCGTGCAGTCCGTAGTTGACGCTAAAGCTGTCGTCGAGCGCGGCCTTGTACGCGTAGCCGCCGGCCGGGATCGTCCATGAATCCTGCCAGACATCGTCGGTGGCGTCGTAGGACATGTGCGTGACGGCGCAAACGGGATCCCAGTCGCCGGGACACCCGACCTCGCTTTGCATGCTGCCCACGACCGTGACGCTGACGGGAGATCCATGCGCTGGCGCGGCGAAGACGAACGCCAGAATGAACCCGAAAATCGTCAGCGCGCGGACGCTACGGATGGCCCGCGACCCTTTGCCTCGCCGCCTGAGACCCAAAAGGAAAGTGAAGCCCGCCGCAGCGAGTGAGAGGCTGCCGGGCGCCGGCACCGGAGAGCCCGGTTGGACTGCGCCCGGATGTACGTAATCGAAACCGGAATCCGATAGCACAACCGGGTCTGGAACAGGATTTCCGAACCGGTCCAGCACGAGGGCGCCCTGCAGCGTCGCCGTGTGAAAAAAATCGCCCTCCGCGCTGCCGACGAGTGCGCCAGGGCCGGCAATCCCCCCGGCAATCGCCGTCAGGCTCACGGCTTCGATAAAGAGCACCGGGTCGCCGACAACGTAATCGATCGCGAGAGTCACGGGCTGATTGATGATCTCCGAGGACTGGTCGCTGTCCAGGAGGCGTCTGTCCAGGCGAATGGTATTTACGGCGGGTCCGAAGCCACCGAAGCCGACGTCAGCCGGACCAAAGCCGTATTGCCAGCTGAAACTCACGAACGCCGTCTCGAATACTGGAGCGTCGATGCGCAGCGTGCCGTGCAGCTGATAAGGAAGGAGCAAAACGCCCGGGTCTCCCGGCGTCAGGCCTGGCTGGGCGGGCACGACCAGCGTGTCCGCAAAAGAGCCCGACGCGACTCCACCGCCGAGGTGGACCGTACCATCGCTCGTCGTGGTATTCGTCGACCCGCTCGCGAACAATCCGAAGTGGTCCTGAAACCAGTCGATCTGGGCCGCACCGAAGCCCGACGTGCTGTTGAAGCCACCGACGCCGATCTGTCCGAAGACGTTAATCGAGT
The DNA here is from genome assembly GCA_046723475.1 of Candidatus Methylomirabilota bacterium. GTDB lineage: Bacteria > Methylomirabilota > Methylomirabilia > Rokubacteriales > CSP1-6 > AR12. The sequence continues at coordinate 10,559 of JBKOUQ010000077.1, read as the reverse complement.
CGCCTTTTATGTCTTGCGGCTCTGCGCTGAGCGTTGAACAGCTGCTCAGCGAAGCGCTCCCACATGTTCGAACTTCGGCCGTGACGAAGACGGGCCCAGCCGTGGCGGTCAGCGGGGAGAATCCCAGCAGCGCGATGACCGCCGCCCAGAGAGAGTGTCGTGCGCCCGTCCGAGTCCAAAACATGGTCACCTCCGATACCTTTCTGAGAAACGACCCGCTGAAGACGAAGCGCCTGCGCAAACCCGACCTCGACCGTGAGCGCCTCGCGCGGGATATCCATGACGCGCGCAACGTACGAAGACGCGATGACGGATCGCATACGGATTCGCACAACCGGGGCCCGCGCAAGGTTTTGGGGGGAAGCCCAACGCGCGAGGGCGCGCGGAAGTCCGTGAGATCATTCGACCCGATGGCGCTCGCGAAGACGACACGGCCGACGCTTGCGACGACGGTGCGCCGGACCCGGCTCTTCCGGAGGCTCGAGCGTGCGCGGCGCGTTCCGGTCACCTGGGTGTGGGGGCCGCCCGGCTCGGGAAAGACCACGCTCGTCGCGAGCTATCTCGCGGCCACGAGGCGGCGAGCGCTCTGGTATCAACTCGATCAGGGCGACGGCGACGTCGCGACGTTCTTCTACTATCTCGGGCTCGCCGCGCCCCGCCGCCGCACGCCGCTGCCCGTGCTCACGCAGGAGTACCGCCAGGGTCTCGGCGTGTTCACGCGCCGCTTCTTTCGGGAGCTCTTCGCGCGCCTGCACGCGCCGTTTGCCGTGGTGTTCGACAACTATCAGGAGACGCCCGCCGACTCGTCACTGCACGAGGTCATGCGCGACGCGGTGGAGGAGATTCCGCGCGGCGGGCAGCTGATCTTCGTGAGCCGCAGCGAGCCACCGCCCGCGTTCGCTCGACTGCTCACCCACAAGCTCGTCGACGTCGTCGACTGGCCGGAGCTCCGGTTCACGGAGGCGGAGGCGGCCGCGCTGGTGCGACAGCTCGCGCCCAAACGACGCTCGCGCGAGGGCGTTCGATCGCTCTACGAGGCCGCGGACGGTTGGTGCGCCGGGCTGATTCTTCTCCTCGATGAACACCATCGCGAAGGCGAGTCCACGATCGGGGGAGGAAGGACCCCCGCGGTGCTCTTCGATTACTTCGCGGGCGAGATCTTCAAGCGCGCCGAGGCGGACGTCCAGCACGCGCTGATGCGCACCGCCTTCATGCCCCACGTCACCACCGCGATGGCCGAGCGGCTCACCGGACAGGCGCGCGTGGGAGAGATCCTGGCGTCGCTGCATCGCCAGAACTACTTCACCAACAAGCAGCCCGGCACACCGCCGACGTATTCGTATCATCCGTTATTCCGTCAATTTCTGCTCGAGCAGGCGCGTCGTGTGTACGCGGCCCCTGAGCGCGCCGCGATGCAGCGCGAATCGGCGGCGCTGCTCGACGAAGCTGGCCGCATCGAGGCCGCCGCCGAGCTGCTGCGCGACGCCGAGGACTGGCACAGCCTCGCGCAGCTCATCTATCGTCACGCCCAGACGCTGATCGCCCAGGGCCGTACCCAGACGCTGCAAGATTGGCTCGCCGCTATCCCGCCCGCGCTCTTCGACGAGCAGCCCTGGCTTTCGTTCTGGCGCGGCCTCGGATGGATGGCGTGGCGGCACAGCGAAAGTCAGCGAGCGCTCGAGCAGGCGTTCGTCGCATTTCGCCGGCGTGGAGACACGATGGGAACGTTCCTCTCGTGGGCCGCGGTGATCTTTGCCCTCATCAGCGAAGGCCAGCTCGCGCCGATGGATCGCTGGATCAGCGTACTGGACGACATCCTCGCGGAGACTCCGGCATTTCCGACCAAAGGCGTCGAGACGAGGGTGGCGATCGCCATGCTGATCGCCACGACGTTTCGACGGCCTGGGCATCCGGGCGCGGCGTCGTGGGCGGCACGCGTCATCGACCTCGGTCCGCGGCATCCCGATCCGACGACGCGCGCGATGGCGATCGTCAATTGGATCCACTATCAGATCCAGTTCGGCGACGTCGCGAGTGCCTCGGCGGTCGTCGACGAGATGCGCCGGGTGGCACGCGCGCGCGATGTCTCGCCGGTCGCGATCGTCAACGCGAGCATGCCGGTGGCCTGGTACGAGGCGATCACGGCGGTCCCGTCGTACCGCGACACCGTCGCGCGCGTGCTCGAGCTCTCACGGACGACCGGCGTGTACTACACCGCGCGGCACGTCGTGCTGTCCTCCGGATTGCTGGCGGCGCTCAGTGACGGCGACGTCGAGACCGCCGGTGCATGGCTCCATGAGCTCGAGAAGGATGTGCACCTGCTTGGGCCGATGTTTCGCTGCTGGCACCAGTGGTTCTTGGTGTGGCAATCGCTGCTCCTCGGCGACGTCTCGCGCGCCGCGACGTTGCAGCCCGAGCTGCTGCGGCTCGCGGAGCTCGAGGGATGTCCGTTGGACATCGCCACGGCGCACGTCATGTCCGCTCAGGTCGTTCACGCGCGCGGCGACAAGGACCCACGGCCCCACGTCGAGCGGGCGCTCGAGATCGCCGCCGCGATCCGCAGCCCGTACATCGAGTTCATGACGCGACTGACCGAGGCGCATCTGTCGCTCGATGCAGGGAGGGAAGGCGATGCGCGCGCCGCGCTCCGAACCGCGCTGCGGCTCGGCCGCGAGCATCGCTACGTCAACACACATGCCTGGATTCCGGCGGTCATGGCGCGTCTCTGTGTGACCGCGCTGGCGGCCGGCATCGAGACCGACTATGTACGAGAGCTGATCATCAAGCGAGGCCTGGTCCCCGAGCAGCCGCCGGTGGCGGTCGAGGCGTGGCCGTGGCCGATTCGGATCTTCGCGCTCGGACGCTTGGAAGTCGTCCGTGACGGCGCGCCGGTGCGATTCGCACGGAAGGTTCAGCGCCGCCCGCTCGAGCTCTTGAAACTGCTCGTGGCGTTCGGCGGCCGCCTCGTGCGCGAAGACGTCGCGATGGACACGCTCTGGCCCGAGGCGGACGGCGACGCGGCGCGGATGGCGCTCACGACCACCGTGCACCGCCTGCGCACCCTGCTCGGCCGCGCCGACGCCGTCATTCGTCAGGACGGGCAGCTGAGTCTCAATTCGCGCGTCTGCTGGGTGGATGCGTGGGCGGTCGAACACCTCCTGAACACACGCGCGGGCGGCGACGACGCAGAAGATCGGCTGCGAAACGCCGCGCGGCTCTATCGAGGCCACTTCCTGGAGAGCGAGGAGGGCGGGCTTCCTCACATCGCGTCGCGCGCCGATGATCTCCGGCGGCGACTGGCCCGCGCGCTGGCGAGCATGGCGCGCCAGACCGAAGCGGCGGATCCCGACAAGGCCGCGCAGTGGTACGAGGAAGCCGGGCGCGTGCATCCCGGCGCCGAGGACGACCGTCGGCGCGCAATTTCACCGCGGCCGTGATGAGCGAGCCGATCAGAACACGCGGAAGCCGCGCGAGACGAGATGCGCCGGCAGGTACGTCGCCAGGAACGGCCCGTACGCAATGGCGCACAGGACGAGCGTGGCCAACACCCAGACGCCGATACGGTCGAGGTGCGGCTCCCAGCCCACGGTGGCCGGCGCCGTCAGCGTCTCGGACACCGGGACGTCGCGCGGATGGCCACCGAGCGGCCCGGCCCACGTGGTCATCGCGATCACGATGAAGAACTGGGCGATGCCGAAGAACATCAGCGCGCCGCCGATGGCGGTGAGCGTGCCACCGAGATCCCAGGCAGGGTTGTTGTAGGTGGCCGCTACCCGGAAGATGCGGCGCGGCATGCCCTCCAGCCCGGCGCCGATCATCCCGCGCGCGAAGATCAGCACGCCGATCGCGTAGATCCACGCCGAGCTGAGCGCCTGGCCGCGGCTCCATAGCCCCCGGCCGGTGAGGTAGGGGATCAGCCAGAACGCGATGCCCATGTAGGTCAGCGTGACCGCGCTGCCGATCGTCAGATGGAAGTGGCCCGGGATCCACGTCGTGTTGTGGATGACCTGGTTCATCGTGAAGCTCGCGTTGATGAGCCCGCTGACGCCGCCCAGCACGAACGTCAGCATCGCGAGCATCTGAGCGCTCAGCGAGGGATCGCCCCAGGGCAGCTTCGTCACCCAGCCGAGCAGCCCGCGGCCTCCGCGTGCGCGGCCGCCGATTTCGAGCGCCGCGACCACCGAGAATGCCGTCGCCAGGCTCGGGAAGAACACGCCGAACGTCAGCACGGCGTGCACGGCCTTCATCGATTCGGGGATGCCGGGGTCGGTGTACTGATGATGGAAGCCGGTCGGGATCGAGAGGAGCAGGAACAGGATGAACACGATGCGCGTGTAGGAGTCGCTGATCAACCGGCCGCCGGCCTGGCGCGGCACCAGCGCGTACCAGGACACGTAGGCCGGCAGCAGCCACGCATAGACGATCGCGTGGCCGGTGAACCAGAACAGCGTGCGCGTGAGCAGCGGATCGACCTTCTCCACGAGCCCCAGGGACCACGGCAGCAGGAAGCCGAGGAACGACACCGCGATCGGCAGCGAGGCCAGGAACCACATCACGTAGCTCACGAGCGAGATGTAGGCGAGCAGCGGCGTGCGGGCGGTGCCGGCTGCACGGCGCCAGCGCCGGTACACGATGAGCATATTGAGCAGCGCCAGCCAGGTGCTCACCACCACGAGCACCAGGCCGAGGTAGAACGTCCAGTGCGCCTGCAGCGGAGCGTAGGCGGTGAACAGCACGCTCGCCTGGTTCGTGGTCACCGCATAGATGACCAATAGATTTCCGATCAGCAGCGCGATGAACACGGCGGCGGCCAGCCACGTCACGAGCGGGCGTCCCAGCGCGCGGGCGATCATCAGCGGCAGGAAGCCGTTGGAGAAGGCGAACGTGAACACGAGCGCGTTGGCGACGCCGTGGGCGGTGAGCCCCTGGTAGTAGCCCTTGAGACCGGGGAAGAAGCGCAGGATGTCGACGTTGGCGTACGAGACCGCCTGGGCCAGCCCGTGGAAGATGCCGGCCGTGAGCGCGACGTAGCCGATGTAGATCGTCCACCGCAGCCAGCGCTTCTGCTCCTCCGGCAGCGCGAAGCCCGCGGGGTCGAGCACGATCGCCGTGGGCTTCATTTCACGACCACCTTGGCGTGCATCGTGTGGTGTCCGACGCCGCAGTACTCGTGGCAGAGCAGCGCGTACTCGCCCGCCTTCCGGAACCGATAGTGCGCACGGGTGATCTGGCCGGGGATGAGCATGAGATTCACGCGGGTGCCCTCGATGTAGAAGCCGTGGATGACGTCGGGCGTGGTGGCCGTGAACGTGATGTCGGCGTCGGCCGGAACCTCGATCGTGGCGGGCTGGAAGCTCCAGATTCGGCCCACGATCACGGCTTCGTACGCGTTGGGCCCGATCTGCCGCACGCCGGGCTGGTCGAACGGCGGCGTCATCGCCACGCGCTCGGGATCGAGCGTTCCCGCCCGCGTCGGCAGGTGCATGCCGAGATGCAGCGAGCCGTAGGCGAGGGCGAGCATGCACGCGATCAGCACCAGCGCCCCGATCAGCAGGAACGCCTTCTCGTACGTGTGGACCTTCACGTCAGCGCCCCGCCAGCGTGTTGAACATCACGACCCACGCACCGCCGATGAGGATGAGCATCACGATGCAGAGGAAGAGCGCGCCGGTCACGACCGGCTCCTCCTCGGGACTGATCTCGGTGTCGCGCGGCGATGCCGAGCCGGTTGCCGCGCCACGATCGCGTCGCTCGTCGGGCATGTGTTCTCCGTGAGGGCGGCGCGCTACTCGAGCCGCCTGATGCGGTTGCCGAGGACGAACAGGAAGGCGACGAAGACGGCCAGCGCGGGCAGGGCGATCACCAGCCGACCGAGCTCGCCCTCCACCACGTGGTTGACGGCGTCCCAGAGGACGGCCACGATCGGCACGCCGACGAGGACGAAGACGCCGATGAGCACCATCAGCCGACCGATGGCTAGTCCTCTTCCGCGCGCCGCGACGATCCAGCCATCCGTCTTGCCTTCGTATTCACAGTCGCCCACCGATATTAGCCCGACCCGTTCGATTTCACCGCGACCTTACGTGGCTTCGAGCTGCGAGTCACCGGCTCGGACGGCGTCGTCCCCGGGCCCCCGGACGGCTGGGACACGCGTGCCCCGATGTGTCCCAGCCGCGCCGCACTCGACGATCGTGACGACGGGGCACGCTCTGCAACGCCGCGACGTTCGGCGATTTCCGGGTCGACGGGCCCGGCACTGCCGTTGCACCCATCGCGCACGTCATGGATCAATCGGTCCGGCTCACCGCCTACGAGGGCACCTGGCCGCCCGATGATCCCGACGCCGGCTTCCGCCAGATGGTCGCGGAATACTCGCGTATTGACCCGCTGCCCACGCTCGAGACCCTGGGCCGCCACAAGGGCATCGCCGTGGGCGCGCTCGCCCGCTGCATTCTCTCCCGCTACTGCACGTCGGGCAGCGACGCCCTCTTGGAGATCGGCCCGCGAGTCGTGCGGCAGATGAGCGACATCGTGCACCGGGCGAGAAGAGCGGGCTCCGACGCCGCCCGACTGGACGCGTACCGGGCGCTGGAGGCGATCGTCGAGTGGCTGTGCATCCCACTCGACGATGCGACGTGGCGTCCACGGGAGCCCGATCATGCTCATCGTCGGTGAACGGCTGAACAGCACGCGGAAGGCAATCGCCGAGGCGCTCGCGGCCGGTGACGAGGCCGCGCTTCTCGCCGATGCGGCGGCGCAGTGGACGGCGGGCTGCGATTATCTCGACGTCAACACGGCCGCCAGTTTCGACGACGAACCCCGGTTGATGGCGTGGCTGGTGCAGCGGATTCAGGCGGCCGTACCGGGCGCGCTGATCGCGATCGACAGCCCGAACCCCGAGGCCGTCGAGGCCGGCTTGCGCGCGCACCGCGGGCGCGCGCTCCTCAACTCCATCACCGCGGAGCACGAACGGCTCGACGCGGTCCTGCCGCTCGTCCGCGAGTTCAACCCGCGGGTGATCGCGCTCGCCATGGACGACGACGGACTGCAGCGCGATCCGGAACAGCGCTTCGCGATCAGCGCGCGCCTGATCGAAACGCTCGTCGAGCGCGGCGTCCTGCCCGACGACATCTTCGTCGATCCACTGATCTTTCCCGTGAGCGCCGAGAACGACGCCGCGCTCGTCGCGCTCGAGATCATGGACCGCCTCAAGGCAGCGTATCCCAGGGTTCACGTCATCTGCGGCGTGAGCAACGTGTCGCATGGTCTGCCCGTCCGCCGGCAGGTCAATCAGGTGTACTTATTGATGGCGATGGCGCGCGGGCTCGACGCGGTGATCGTCGATCCGCTCGATGCGCGCATGATGGTCAACATCCTGACCGCGCGCATGCTGCTCGGGCAGGACCCGGGCTGCAAGGCGTACATCGCGGCATATCGGCAAGGCCGCCTCAACGCGGAGAGCGCGCCGGCGGCGGCGCGCGTGGTGTGATCATCAGCGCGACCCTTGCCGAGCCCGCGTCAGTGTGGCGGTGGACACCGAAGGCCCCGGTCGTCCCCGCTGATTTGGTTCTGCGTCTGCAGAAGTACCGCAACCCCACGCGCGCGCCCCTCGCGATTCGCGACGCCGCCGCGGCCGCCGCGGATGAGGCGGGCGCGCTCACCACGCCCCGCGTGGTCGTGTGGCGGGGACCGGTGGCGGCGGCCCGCGGCGGCGTGACGCTCGGAGACGGACTGACGTTCGAGAGCCGCCTCCTCGCACGCCTGCTCGCGGAGACCCGCTCGGCCTACGTCGTCGTCCTCACGCTGGGCGATGCACTCGAGCGGCGCGTCGATGCGCTCTTCACGGCCCGGTGCGCGCTCGAAGCGCTGCTGCTCGACACGGCCGGCTGGGCGGCGATCGAGGTCCTCGCGCGTCAGATGCGCCACCACCTGCGCGATCTGAGCGCGCCCGCCGGGAAGGTCACGCACCGGCTCGCGCCCGGATACGGCGACTGGGCGGTCGACGACCAGCCGACACTGCTGCGCGTGTTCGGCGACGCGCCGCTGCCCGTGTCCGTGAACGATTCCGCGTGCCTCGTGCCACGCAAGTCGATCACGGCGGTGTTCGGCATCGTGAAGGCGCATCCACCGTGATGGAGAATCGGCTACGCGCCGCGCTGGCGCAGGGTCGCTTCGCGGTCACCGTCGAGATCGTGCCGCCGCCGCGCGACGGCGGTGTCACCGCGGCGCTTGGTGCCCGGCTCGAGCTCGTCCGCACCGCCGCACGCGACGAACGCATCGCCGCGTTCAGCGTGGCCGACCGCGTGCTGTCGGACGACGATCACGATCCGATCGCCGTCGCGCTCGTTGTGGCGCGCGCGGGCGGCACAACACCGCTCGTGCACCTCTCCGGGAAGGACCGCGGATGGGTGCAGCTGGCGTGGTCGCTGGGGCGCCTGGCCGAGGCCGGCCTGGACAACATCCTGTGCGTGACCGGCGACCGCCTCAAGACGATGCCGCGTGACCGGCGGGTCAGCTTCGCCGACAGCGTGCAGGCGCTCGCCATCGCGCGACGGCTCTTCCCGCGGGCGCTGCTGGCGGCCGGCGTCTCGCCGTTCAAGTACACGGAGGAGGAAGCACACAACCAATATCTGAAAATGATGCGGAAGCACGCCGCCGGGGCCGACGTCGTCGTCACGCAGGTGGGCTGGGATCCGCGCAAGCTCGACGAGCTCATCTCCTACCGCCGCCGCCACGGGCTGACGTCGCCGGCGATGGTGAACCTCATGCCGCTGCCGGTCGGTACTGCGCGTCGTCTCCACAAGGGACTCGTGCCCGGCGTCGTCGTGACGGACGATCTCCTCACGCTCGCCGAGTTCGAGGCGCAGGCGCCCGACAAGGGACGCGCCGCACGGCTCGACCGTCTGGCGCTGCAGATCGTCGGCGCGGAGCGCCTCGGCTACGCCGGAGCCCAGCTGAGCGGTCTCGGACGATACGAGGACGTGGTGCATGTGCTCGGTGCCGCCGACGAGTGGCGCGAGCGCGCGCGGACGATCACCGAGTGGTGGGCGGCGTGGAACGAGTCGATCCGCCTGCCGACCGGCGCCGCCGCGCGTCTCCACGCTGAGCCCGCGTACTTCATCGGCGATGAGACCATCCCGGGCGACGCCGCATCGCGCGTGCGTCCGTCGCAGCGGCTCCGTTACCACGCGCTGCGGGCGGCGCACCAGGTGCTATTCCACGGGCGGTCGCCCGTCGTGCACGCCGTCCGGCCGCTCGCGCGGCGTATCGCGCCGGCCTCGCGCCTTGCCGGGTGGCTGACCGCGTTCGAGCGCCGGATCAAGCAGCCGCTCGTGGGATGCGAGGCGTGCGGCGTGTGCCGCTTGCCCGAGACCTTCTACGTGTGTCCGGAGACGTGTCCGAAGGGGCTCGCGAACGGCCCCTGCGGCGGCAGCACCAACAATATGTGCGAGGCGGGCGATCGTGAGTGCGTGCACGCGCTGATCTACCGCCTCGCGTGCCTCACCGGCCAGCGCACGCGGCTCGAGCAGAACGTCGTTGCGAGCGCGCCAGAACCGCGTGGCGGGTCATCGTGGCTGCGCCACTTCGCCGCGCGGCCCGCGACGTCCAGGAGGATCGCACCATGACGCACAGGGAACGCATGCTGCGGGCCGCACGTGGAGAGTGGGCCGATCGGCTGCCCTTCGCGCCCCGCCTCGACCTCTGGCACAACGCGAACGTCCGGCGCAAGCGGCTGCCCGCGAAGTACGCCGACGCGACGACCGCGCAGATCGCCGACGACCTCGGCGTCGAGCATCATCGGATCATCCCCGAATTCCTGAAGACCCGGACGCCTGACGACGTGATCGATCGCGGTCTCGGCATCTTTCGCCTGCCGGGGTTTGCCTACCGGGCCGAGCTCACCAACGTCGATCGCGTCGTGCGGTACGACGGCGAGGCGACGGTCGTGGAGTACCATACGCCCGTCGGCAGTGTCTCGTGCACGATGACGTTCACCGACGAAATGCTCGATTCGGGCGCCTCGATCTCGTGGATCGACGAGCACGTCATCAAACGCCCGGAGGACTACGCCGTCGTCGGCTACATCTTCCAGAATGTTCGGCTGAGCCAGGACTACGAGAACTATCGCGCGTTCCAGCGCGAGGTCGGCGAGCGCGGGCTGGCGGTCGCGCACGGGCTCGGCAGCGCCTCGCCGGTGCAACACCTCATGCGCGACTTCGTCGACGGCACGCAGTTCTACTACGAGCTCGCCGATCATCCGAAGGAGGTCCAGCAGCTCGTCGAGGACATGACACCGTTCTACGAGCGCCTCGTGCAGATCCTCGCCGCCTCGCCCGCCGAGGCGGTCATGATGGGCGCGAACTACGACGACACGATCACCTATCCGCCCCTCTTCAAGCAGCACATCCTGCCGTGGCTGCAGCGCTGGGCGGACATGCTCCACGCGGGGGGCAAGGTGTTCATGAGCCACTGCGACGGCGAGAATGAGGGCTTGCTGGACCTGCTCGCGGCCAGCGGCATCGATGTCGCGGAGTCGGTCTGCGCGCCGCCGATGGTGC
>JBKOUQ010000227.1:0-19618 GCA_046723475.1 Candidatus Methylomirabilota bacterium | reverse complement strand
GGCCGGAAGAGACCGCACCGGGCGAGCGCGGGGACGCCCCCTACGGCGACAGCGAGCCGGGGCGTCCCGAGCCGCCGGCGCCCTGAGCGACACGGCGCGGCCGCGGCGCGGGGGCGGCGTTCACACGGGGCGGCCGGACGCGCGGTTCACGCGCTCTTGCGCAGCGAGCGCGCGTGACGGTACTGGTGCCCGCGCTCGAAGCCGCGCCGGAACGCCGGCTCGTTGATGAGGTCGCCGTGCAGCGGTCGGACGTTCTCCCGGTCGTCGCACCATTGCGCGGCCTCGAAGCCGCAGCGATACGTGTGCTCCTCGACCGGCTCGAACCGACCGCGCTCGGCTTCCGGGACCGCGCTCCACCAGCGCTCGCGCGCGGTGTCGACGTCGACGGCGCCGGCCTGTCGCAGCACGTCGCGGACTCGGTGCGCGGAATACTCGTCGTCGACGAGCGCGACGACCACCGACTGACCGTGGCGGAGCGCGTCCTCGATGACGAAGACGTCGTCGCGCGGCACGCCCTGCGTCAGCGTGTTTTCGATGGCGTTGCCGATCGCGGCGCCCGCCGCGCCGAACAGCGCCGCGCCGAGCAGACCGAACGCGATGATGGGGCCGATGCCGGGCACGACGAGACTGACCGCGGCCCCGATCGGCAGACCCGTTCCTGCTCCCGTCGCGATGCCGGTGACGGCGCCGATCGCCGCGCCCGTGCCGGGCGCCTCACCCTCGTCGACCGGCATCTCGCTCAGCCGTCGGACATCGGTGCCGGGGGTGAGCAGCGTGAGATGATCGCGCGCGACTCCCGACGACGCGAGCTGTTGCACCGCGCTCTCGGCCGCGTCGCGTGACGTGAAGATGCCGGCGACGGATTTCATGGGCCCCTCCCGCATGCCGGTGCAGCAAGCGAGGTGCCACCGAGGGAGCGTCGAGGCCGGGCGGCTACTTCAAAGTCGCGGCGTGGAAGAGCATCCACTGGTCCGCGCGCGGCGTCCACACGACGCGATCACGCGCGGCGTAGATGTCGACTTGTTGCAGCAGGAACACCCACGTGGCGTCGTCGATCATCGCGCGCGCGAGGTCGGCGTAGATCTTCTTGCGTGCGGCGGAGTCCATCGTGGAACGGCCGAGATCGAACAGCGCGTCGACGTGCTCGTTGCGGTAGTACAGCCCGCGTCCCTTCGATGACACGAGGTTGTAGAGCTCGTCGCCGTCCTGCATCGGGCCACCGGTGCCCAGCAGGTACGCATCCTGGAATTGCCGGCCGAGATAGCGCTTGAAGTACGCGCCCCACTCGCTCACCTGCACCTTCGGCCGGAACCCGGCCTTCTGCCACTGGCCGCCGAGCGCCTCGGCGACTTCCTTGTCGCCTTGATAGCGGCCCGCGGGCGACTCGAGCGTGATGTCCACACCATCGGGGTATCCCGCCTCCGCGAGCAGCCGACGTGCGCGCGCGGCGTCCGGCCGGTAGCCCTTCACCGAGGCGTCATAGCCGAACACGTTGGGCGTGTACGGTCCTTCGAGGCGGCGGCCATTACCGTCGAGCACGTTCTTGATGATCGCGTCCGCGTCCGTCGCGTAGTTCAGCGCCTGACGCACGCGCACGTCGCCAAGCGGCTTGCGCAGCGCGTTCAGGCCGAGATAGATCTGCCACGTGCTCGGCACGCGCTGCACATGGACGCCCGCAACGCGCTCGAGCTCGCGCGCGAGGCTGGGCGGGACGGTGGTGATGAGGTCGACCTCCGCGTTCCGGAGCGCGGCCGCGCGCGTGAACGGCTCGGGGATCGGCCGGAACACGATGCGCCGGATCTTCGGCGCCCCACGCCAGTGACGGTCGAACGCCTCCACCGTGAGATGCTCGTCCTTCACGAGCGCCGCGAAGTGAAACGGCCCGGTGCCGACCGGGTGCAGCGCGAAGCCCGCACCTTTCTCGGCGGTGTACTTCGGCGGCACGATCGGAAAATCGATCAGACGGTTCAGCAGCGGCGCATAGGGCTGCCGCGTCACGAGGTTCACGGTCAGATCGTCCACGACGTCGACGCGCGCGATCTCGCTGATGGTGGCGCGATTCGGCGATTTCTGCTCGGGATCCAGCACGCGCTGCACCGTGAAGCGCACGGCCTCGGCGTTGAACGGCTCGCCGTTGTGAAACACGACACCGCGCCGCAGCCGGAGCTGCCACGTCGTGTCGTCCAGGCGCTTCCACGACTCCGCCAGCTCGGGCACGATGGCGCCGCCGGGATCGCGCCCGACGAGCGAGTCGAACATGCTGGCACCGACGGCGGCCCGGATCGACGACAGATTCATCGTCGGATCGAGATTTTCCGGCGTCCACGGAATGGCGACGCGCAGCTCACCCTTCCGGTCCGCGGCCGACGCCGGTGCGGCGACGGCGAGCGCGATCGCGACTGCCGCGAGCAGACGGAGGATCACGACGGCACGCGGACGGCGTCGACGACCGCGCGGAGATGCGCATCCGGTACGGCGAGCGGCAGAACGCACCCCGGGGTGACGATGAGGCCGCGGCCGCCCGTCTGGCGTACGGCGTCCCGCGTCTCGGCCGCGACCGCGTCGGGCGGGCCGGCGAGCAGCGTCGTGGATTCGCCGAGCCCCGCGGCGACGCCACCGGCGAACCGCCCCGTGGCTTCGGCGATCGTCGGCGCGGTGAGGCGGTCGTGCCAGTTGACGACGTCCACGGAGAGCGCCGTCCACGTGTCCCAGAACACCGACCGCCCGTGCAGGTGGAGCATGGTGAGTCTGGACACGCCGCGGATGCGGTCGAGCACGCGCCGCGCGTACGGAAGATCCCACGTCGCGCTCACCGCGTTCGTCACCGCGTCCGCACTCGCGGTCTGCGTGGCGAAGAACACCCCGTCGGCGCCCGCGGCGACGGCCTCGGCCGCATAGCGCGCCGTCGTCTCCGTGATCACGTCGAGCGCCGCGCGCAGCGCATCGGCCGCGCTGTCGAGACTGCCACGTACGACGTCGTCACCGGCGAGCTTCGTTGCGATCGTCAACGGCGAGAAGATCGTGTGGAGAATCGGCGCGTCATCGGGTCGGCCCTTGCGAATCAACCGGACCGCGTCGAGCTCGCGTCCGAGCGCGCCGGCGCCCGGGTCGAGCACGCGCAGACGCTCCCAGTCGCCAGGGCGCTTCACCGCGTGCTCGGTGCATCGCTTCGCCCCGCCGGGATGCCCCTGATAGGCGACGCGACAGCCCCAATCCTCGACGCAATACACGCCGCTCGACATCACCTTGATGAGATCGAGGTCCCACGTCCGATGGAACGCCAACATCGCGTCGGCCAGCCCCTGCGCCGTATGATCCACGTCCGGCACGTGGCGCCAGAATGCGACGGGGGGCCGGTCCACCGCGCGCCGCTCGATCGCCGCTCGTACCCGCTCCGTTTTGGTCATGGCGCTTCACAATATCATCGCGGGCCGGTTGCTCCCCCGCGGGGCGCCATGCGAGGATCGGGCCCTCACGAGGAGGACATTCATGCCGAAGCTCAGCCGCCGTGCCTTCGTGGCCGGTTCCGTGGCCGCCGCCGTCACCGCCCGCGCGCCGTTCGTCCACGCGCAGAAGAAGGGCGGCACGCTCCGTTTCGTGCCCCACGCCGACCTGAAAGTGCTGGACCCGATCTGGACGACGGCGTACATCACGCGCAATCACGGCTACATGATCTTCGACACGCTGTTCGCGCTCGACGCCAATCTGAAGCCCAAGCCGCAGATGGTGGAGAAGTGGACGCAGTCGAAGGACGCGATGAAGTGGTCGTTCACGCTCCGCGACGGGCTCAAGTTCCACGACGGTCAGCCCGTGACGGCCGAGGACTGCGTGGCGTCGATCAAGCGCTGGGGCGCGCGAGATCAGGTCGGCCGGCTGATGATCGCCGCGCTGAGCAAGATGGCGCCCGTGGACAAGAAGACGTTCACGATCGATCTGGAGACGCCGTTCGGCCTCGTCCTCGAAGCGCTCGGCAAGCCGTCGGCCAGTCCGTCCTTCATCATGCCGGCGCGATTGGCCGCCACCGATCCCAACGAACAGGTCAAGGACGTCATCGGCTCGGGCCCGTTCAAATTTGTGAAGGACGAGTGGCAGCCCGGGAACAGCGTCGTGTACGTGAAGAACGCCGAATACGTGCCGCGCAACGACAAGCCGAGCGGCGCCGCGGGCGCCAAGCGTCCGCTCGTCGACCGCGTCGAGTGGCGCTACATCCCGGATCAGGCCACGGCCGCGGCCGCACTCGAAAACGGCGAGGTCGATTACTGGGAGAACTTGCCGCTCGACTTCGCCCCGCGCCTGGAAAAGAACACGGACCTCCGCGTATTCGTCACCGACCCGCGCGGCAGCCAGGGCATCCTCCGCCCGAATCATCTGCAGCCGCCGTTCAACAACAAGACGGCCCGTCAGGCGCTGCTCTACGGTGTCGATCAGGCCAAGTACCTGCAGGCCGTCATCGGCAATTCGAAGTATTACCGGACGTGCCCGTCGGTGTACATGTGCGGCGGACTGCCGTACGAGACCGCGGTGGCGGCGCCGAAGCCCGATCTCGAGCGCGCCAAGCGCTTGCTGAAGGAGTCCGGCTACGACGGCCGGCCGCTCGTCGTCCTGGATCCCGCGGACTCGCCGTATGCGCACGGTCCGGCGCTCGTCACCGCCGAGATGCTTCGCTCGCTCGGCGCGGCGGTCGATCTGCAGGCGATGGACTGGTCGACGATGGTCCAGCGGCGCGCGAAGAAGGAGCCTCCGGCGCAGGGGGGATGGAACATCTTCCACACCTGGTCGACGTCGTTCGACACGATGACGCCGGCGGTGTCATCGGTGCTCGGCGGCGGCGGCGACAAGGCGTGGTTCGGCTGGCCGACGAGCGAGACGATCGAAAAGCTGCGCACGCAGTTCACGCGCGAGCCCGAGGAGCGCAAGCGCAAGGCAATCGCGGAGGAAGTGCAGAAGATCGCCTACGACGAGGTCTTGTACGTGCCGTGGGGCCAGTTCGTCGTGCCGGGCGCGTTTCGCAAGAACGTGCAAGGCGTGCTCGAGTTCGGCGCCACGCTGCTCTGGAATATTTCAGTGTGATCGTCGCGGCGGCGCAGCTCGGACCGATCGCGCGCGCGGACACGCGCGCGGATGTCGTGAAGCGCCTGCTCGCGCTGCTGCACGAGGCCAAGGCGCGGGGCGCCGAGCTTGTCGTCTTTCCCGAGCTCGCGCTCACGACGTTCTTCCCGCGCTGGTGGATGACCGATCAGGCCGAGATCGACGCGTTCTTCGAGACCGCGATGCCGGGCCCCGAGACACGACCGTTGTTCGACGAGGCACGACGGCTCGGCCTCGGCTTCTGCCTCGGCTATGCGGAGAAAACGGCGGACGGTCACCGCTATAACACGTCGATCCTCGTCGACGCCGCGGGCCGCACCGCGCTCAAGTACCGCAAGATCCACCTGCCCGGCCACGCCGAGCACGAGCCGTGGCGCGCGTTCCAGCATCTGGAGAAGCGCTATTTCGAGGTGGGCGATCTCGGCTGGCCCGTGACGCGCTACCACGGCGCGGTCGTCGGCCTGTGCATCTGCAACGATCGCCGGTGGCCGGAGACGTACCGTGTCATGGGCCTGCAGGGGGTCGAGCTGATTCTGCTCGGTTACAACACGCCGATCCACAACCCGCCCGCACCGGAGCAGGACCAGCTCGCGGGCTTTCACAACCATCTGAGCATGCAAGCCGGCGCGTACCAGAACGCGACGTGGGTGGTGGGCGTCGCGAAGGCGGGTCGGGAGGAAGGCTGCGACCTGCTCGGGCAGTCGGCGATCATCGCACCGTCCGGCGAAATCGCGGCGACGGCGACGACGCTCGGCGACGAGGTCATCGTCGCGCGCTGCGATCCGGCACTCTGCCGCGGCTATCGCGAAACGATCTTCAACTTTGCGAAGCACCGCCGGCCGGAGCACTACCGCCTGATCGTCGAGCGCACCGGCGCCGTCCCGCCCGCCTGACCGCGCGCCGGAACACACTCCGCAGGAGGTGACCGTGCTGGAAGGGACAACGCGCATTCCGCCCGTCAACATCGACGCACTACCCGACGATCTGCGCGAAACGCTCGAGGAACAGCGCCGGCTCTATGGCGCGCCGCTCTATCCGTATTTGTTCTACGCGCGCAACCCCGCCTACTTCCGCGCCGCGAAGGCGATGTGGGCGACCCTCCAACAAGAAACGAAGCGCGTGCCCGTGACCCTCCGCGCGCTCCTCAACCGTCGCGTCGCCTCATGGAACGGCTGCGCGTTCTGACAGGACGTCAATGCTGCCGTGGGCAGCAGGAATGGCGTCTCGACGGAGAAGATCGAAGCGCTGAGCGACTATGCCAAGAGTTCGCTCTTCACTGACGCGGAGAAGGCGGCGCTCGAATACGCCGACGCGATCACGGACACGCGGCGCGATGTCGACGACGAGCTGTTCGCCCGCCTGCAACGGCACTACGACGACGACACCATCGCCGAGCTGACCATGATCATCGCGTGGGAGAATTCGTCGTCACGATTCAATCGCGCGTTCCGCATTCCATCGCAAGGATTCTGGACGCGATGAGCCTCACCGCACGTCGAGCGTCTCCCGCAGGCCGTCGCCGACCAGGTTGACGGCGAGCACGGTGAGCGCGAGAAACAGGCCCGGGAACAGAATGATCCAGAACGCGAGCTGCACGTACGTCTTGCCCTCGGCCATGATGTTGCCCCACGACGGAATGTGGGGCGGTGTGCCCGCGCCGAGGAACGACAGATACGCCTCGAACAGAATGGCCGACGCGCAGATGTACGTCGCCTGCACGATCAGCGGCGCGACGAGCGCCGGCAGCATGTAGCGCACCAGAATTCGCGGCGTGCGCGCCCCGAGCGCGCGCGCGCCCTCCACCATCGTGTGCTCGCGCAGCGAGAGCACGGAGGCGCGGACGAGCCGGATCACGCGCGGAATCTCGGGAATGACGAGCGCGATGATCACGTTGCGTACGCTCGCCTTCATCAGCGCCATCAGCGCCAGCGCGAGCAGGATCGCGGGAATCGCCATCAGGCCATCCATGACGCGCATCATGACCGCGTCGAGTCGGCGATAGAAGCCGATGATCAGCCCCAGCGCGGTGCCGACGGCGAGACTCGCGATGGCAACGGTGGCGCCGACCAGGAGCGAGATGCGCGTGCCATAGATCGTGCGTGTGTAGACGTCCCGCCCGAAGTTGTCCGTTCCGAACCAGTGACCGGCGGCCGGGCCCGTGAGGCGGTCGGCCGGACGCATCTCGAGCGGATCGCCCGTCCACCACACCGGCGCGAACACACCGGCGAAGAGGATGAGCGCCAGCACGGCGACGCCGAGCACGAGCATGGGCTGTCGCCGTACGAAACGCATCGCCCGCACGCCGGCGGACGGCCGCTCGGCCACGGCCTCGCGCACCCTCGTGATCGGAGGCGGTGGACCGGAGACGTCGGCGCCGAGCACATGCGTGGAGGACGACATCGGCGCCCTCAGTACCGGATCCGCGGGTCGAGGACCACGTAGAGGAGGTCGACGACCAGATTGATGAGCACGTACACGCCGGAGACGACGAGAATCACGCCCTGAATGACGGGATAGTCGCGCCGGATGATGGCGTCCACCGTGAGCCGGCCGAGACCGGGCAGCGCGAACACGCTTTCCGTCACCACGGCGCCACCGATCAGCAGCGCGAAGCCGATGCCGATGATCGTGACGATCGGCAGCGAGGCGTTCTTGAGCGCGTGGCGGACGAGAACCCACCGGGGCGCGAGCCCCTTGGCGAACGCCGTGCGGATGTAGTCCTCGTTGAGCACGCCGAGCATCGAGGCGCGCGTCATCCGGGCGATCAGCGCCATATACACGAGCGACAGCGTCACCGCCGGCAGGATCAGGTGGCGCAGGAACGGCCACGCCCCGCGCTCGAGCGGCTGAAAGCCCTGCACCGGCAGCCAGCGAAACGACACGGCGAACACGTAGACGAGCACGAAGCCGAGCCAGAAGGTCGGCATCGAGAAGCCGGACACGGCGAATACCATCACCGCGCGGTCGACGAGCGAGCCCTTCTTCCACGCCGCCAGCACGCCGAGCGGGACCGCGATGCAGACGCTGATGATCGTCGCGAACAGTGTCAGGGCGATCGTGGCCTCCGCCCGCTGGCCGATCAGCGTCGCCACCGGCAGTCCCGAATAGATCGACGTGCCGAGGTCGCCGCGGACGATGCGACCCAGCCACAGGCCGACCTGCGTGAGGAACGGCTGGTCGAGCCCGAGCTTGGCGCGGATCTTCGCGATGTCTTCGGCCGTGGCGTAGTCGCCCGCGATGATCACCGCCGGATCGCCCGGGGTGACGTGCAGCAGCGCGAAGACGGCGATGGCCACCACCCCCATGACGGGAATGGTGGCCACCAGCCGGCGAAAGATATGCGCAACCACGACGCAGCGATCAGGCGATCGACACGTTCCAGAACAGCGGGGCCGGAAACTGCAGCACGCCGCTCACCGACTTGCGATACGCGGTGGGCAGCACCCACTGCCCGAACGGCACGTACAGCACCTCCTCGTATGCGACCTTCTGGATCTCCTCCGCGAGCTGCTTCTGCCGCGCCTTGTCGGTCGCGCGCGCCCACTGCATCTTGAGCTCCTCGATGCGTCCGTTCTCGGGCCAGCCGAACCACGCGCCGTCCCCGGCGCCGGAGATGCCGGCGTGGACGGCCGGATTGATCACGTCCGACGCGATCCACCACGTGAAGAGCACATTCCAGCCCGCCGGCGGGGGATCCTTCTTCGCGCGCCGCGCGACCACCGACGACCAGTCCATCGCCTGCAGATCGACGTTGAAGCCGATCTGCGTGAGCAGCTCGCGCGTGACGAGCGCCGCCCCGTGCGTCAGCGCGATGTCCGTCGCGTCGAGCACGACGACGGGGCGGCCGTCGTAGCCCGACTCCTTCACGAGCTGCTTGGCCCGGTCGAGATCGGGCTTGCCGGGAGCGCCCGCGGCCGACTCGAACGGTCCGCCGCACGTGAAGAGCGCGGGACACGGCTTGTAGTACTTCTCCACGCCGATGGCCGCCTTGAGGTATTTCGGCTGATCAACGATGTAGAGGAGCGCCTGGCGCGCCTTCTTGTTGTTGAACGGCGGGTGTTTGTGATTCGGCCGGATCCAGCCTTGTGTGCCGCGCGGGTCGGTGACGAACGTCATGAGCGCCGGGTTCGACTCGATCTTCGGCACGAAGTCGAGCGGCGGGTTCTCCCACCAGTCGACCTCGCCGGCGTCGAGCGCGGCGTTGGCCGTCGCGTGGTCCGGGATGTAGCGCCAGACGACGCGATCGACGGTGACCACCTTGCCGCCCGTCGAGCCGCTCGGCTTCTCCTGGCGCGGCACGTAGTCGGGGTTCTTCGCGTACACGACCTGGTTCCCCGGCTGCCATTCGTCTTTCACGAATTTGAACGGCCCGGAGCCGATCGTCTCCTTGATCGGCTCGTCGGCCGACGCGGCGGCAATCCGTGCCGGCATGATGAACGGCACGTTCGAGGACGGCTTGCCGAGCGCTTCGAGCACCAGCCCGAAGGGTTGGGCCAGCTCGAGCGTGAACGTCTTCTTGTCGCTCGGCGCGAGCTTGGCCAGATGCGCGGCGAGCAGGCGACCGAGCGGATCTTTCTTCGACCATCGCTTGAGCGACTCGACAGCGTCCTCCGCGGTGACGGGCGCACCGTCGTGGAATTTCAGCCCGTCGCGCAGCGTGAACGACCACTTCATGCCCTTGTTCGTGGACGCAAACTTGTCGACCATCTGCGGCTTGATCGCCAGGTGCTCGTCCGTGCCGAACAGCGTGTCGTAGATGAAGTACGAGTGGTTGCGCGTGATGTAGGCCGTGGTCGCGATCGGATCGAGCACCTTGAGATCTGCGTGCGGGATGAATCGGATCGTTCCGCCCTTCTTCTGGGCGTGCACGAACGGCGCGCGCACCGTCGCGGCCGCCGCGACCGCGGCTGCCCCTGCGACGAATCCGCGACGGGTGAGCGCCGGCATGCCTACTTCTTCTCCTGCTGGGCCACGGCCGCTTCGGCCGCCTGGAATCCCATCTTGCTGTGGGTACCGTCGCAGAACGGCTTGCTGACCGAGCCGCCGCAGCGGCAGAGCGCGAAACGCGGTCCGCGCGCGCTCGTATCGACCTTCGCGCCGTTCACGTCGATCAGCTCGCAGTCACCTTCGACAAGGTACGGCCCATTCGGACGGATCGTGATTTTCGTCGGCATCGAGAGCGTCCTCCTCGCGTGGGATGCGGACAACGATAGCACGGGGCGCAGCGTACACTGGGTCCATGACCGGCGACGGCGACATCCTCGTGATCGCCTGCTATGAGCTCGGGCATCAGCCGCTCTCCGTCGCGTGGCCCGCGGCGTTTCTCGCACGCGCGGGGTATCGTCCGGCCGTCATGGACCTGTCTGTCGAGCCGTTCGACGCCGAGCGGGTGAAACGCGCCCGACTCGTGGCCATCGCGGTCCCGATGCACACGGCGCTCCGGCTCGGCGTTGCCGCCGCCGCGCGCGTGCGCGCGCTGAACCCGACCGCGCACGTGTGTTTCTACGGCCACTATGCGGCGCTCAACGCGGACTATCTGGCCTCGCGCGGCCACGCCGACTCGGTGCTTGCCGGCGAGATGGAAGAGGCGCTCGTCGATCTCGCGCGCCGCCTCGACGATGCGCCATCCACGCCGCGCGTGACGCTGGCGCGACTCGACTTCCCGCTGCCGGCGCGCGCCGCGCTGCCGCCGCTGAAAAAGTACGCCCACCTCGACTGCGACAATACGTCGCGGCTGGTCGGCTACGTCGAGGCGAGCCGCGGCTGTAAGCACGGCTGTCGTCACTGCCCGATCCCACCGGTCTACGGCCGGCGGTTCTTCGTCGTGCCGGTCGAAACGGTGGCGGCCGATGTTCGCCAGCAGGTGGCGGCGGGCGCCGCGCACGTCACCTTCGGAGATCCGGATTTCCTGAATGGGCCGCGTCACGCGCTCGCCGTCGCGCGCGCGGTGCACGCGGAGTTCCCGGCGCTGACGTTCGACTTCACCGCGAAGATCGAGCACCTGCTGGCGCAGCGCGAGCATCTCGCCGAGCTCGTGGACCTCGGGGCGCTCTTCGTCGTGTCGGCCGCGGAATCGCTCGACGACGCCGTGCTCACGATCCTCGACAAGGGGCACACGCGCGCGCACATCGACGACGCGCTCGCGATCACGCGGGCGGCCGGGCTGTCGTTGCGGCCGACGTGGGTCGCGTTCACGCCGTGGACGACGCTCGACGGCTATCGCGCGTGGCTCGATTTTCTCGCCGAGCAGAACCTCGTCGATGCGACCGATCCCGTGCAGTACGCGCTGCGTCTCCTCGTGCCGCCGGGCTCGTGGCTCGTCGAGCACGCCGCGATGCGGCCTCACCTCGGGCGGCTGGTCGCCGAGGGCTTCCACTATGAATGGACGCACCCCGATCCGCGCATGGACGCGCTGCAGTCGGAGCTGGCGGCCGCGGTCGCGGCGGGCGCCGACCGCCGCGAGGATCCCGCGCTGACGTTCGATCATGTGCGCGCGCGCGCGGCCGCGGTCGCCGGTGTCGCGACGCCGGCGTCCGTGGGTCTCGCTCGAGAGCGGCGGCGGCCGCCCCGGCTCAGTGAGCCGTGGTTCTGCTGAGCCGAGCCGCGAGAGGGCCAGTTGGCCCTCACGGGGAACGAGGGTAAAGTACCTGTTTGAGAGGTGAAAACATGAGCGAAGCGGCGGCGCCGGACCTCAAGACGCGAGTGCAGGACCTGATCGATACGATGATCAATCCCGCCGTCGCGGGCCACGGCGGCTTCGTCGAGCTGATCGACGTGCAGGACAACCGCGTGTACCTGACGATGGGCGGCGGCTGCCAGGGTTGCGGCGCGGCAGACGTCACGCTGAAGGCAGGCATCGAGCGCCTGATCAAGGAAGAGATCCCCGAGGTTGTCGAGGTGCTCGACACGACCGATCACTCGCAGGGTACGAACCCCTACTACACCGCCGGCAAGTCGTAACCCGGCGGCCGTGAGCACCGTGGGCGGGAGCGCGCGTCTGCTGCTGCTCCTGCCCACCCGTACCTACCGCACCGAGGATTTCGTCGAGGCGGCGCGCACGCTCGGCGTCGATCTCGTGTGCGCGTCCGAGAAGCCTTCCACCATGGAGGCCCTCGCCCCCGGTAGCTTGCTCACGCTGGACTTCGCCGACCCGGACGGAGCGGCGGCGAGCGTGGCCGAATGGAGCACAGAGCGTCCCCTCGCCGCAGTCGTCGGTGTGGACGACGTGACGGCGGCGGCGGCGGCCGCGATCGCGGACCGGCTGGGTCTGCGGGCGAGCGCCCCCGCAGCGGTGGCCGCCGCTCGGGACAAGTTCCAGATGCGCCAATGCCTGGCCGCGGCGGGCGTATCCGTCCCCCGGTTCAGAAAGATTTCGCTCGCCGAGAACCCCGTCCTCGCCGCGCGCGGCGTCGAATTTCCGTGCGTGCTCAAGCCGCTGACGCTGTCGGCCAGCCGCGGCGTCATCCGCGCAAACACGACCGAGCAGTTCGTCGTCGCGTTCAAGCGCATCGCGGCTCTGCTCGCCCGCGACGACGTCACCGTCACGGGCGATGCGGCGCGCTCTCTGCTGGCGGAGGCCTACGTACCCGGGCTCGAAGTCGCGCTGGAAGGTTTGCTCATCGACGGCGGCCTGCACGTGCTCGCGCTCTTCGACAAGCCCGACCCGCTCGAGGGACCGTTCTTCGAGGAGACGATCTACGTTACGCCGTCGCGACTGCCGGAGAGCGTGCAACGCGCGATCCACGACACGACGACCGCCGCCTGCACCGCCCTCGGCCTCACGCAGGGTCCGATCCACGCGGAGCTACGCGTCAACGACGACGGGCCGTGGGTGCTCGAAGTGGCGGCGCGCTCGATCGGCGGGTTGTGCTCGCGCACGCTGCGCTTCGGGACCGGCATGACGCTGGAGGAGATCATCTTGCGGCATGCGCTCGGCTGGTCCATCGCGACGCTCGAGCGCGAGCGCCCCGCCGCCGGTGTGATGATGGTCCCGATTCCGCGGGCCGGTGTGCTACGCGGCGTGCGGGGCGTCGACGAGGCAAAAGCGACGCGGCACATCGAGGACGTCGTGATCAGCGCTCATGTGGGTCAGGACGTCGTCCCGCTGCCGGAGGGCTGGCAGTACCTCGGCTTCATCTTCGCGCGCGCCGACACGCCCACCGCCGTCGAGGACGCGCTGCGCATCGCCCACGCGCGCCTGCAGTTCACGATCGACTGAACGCGCGCGGGAGAGGCGGCGGCCCGCCTCTCCCGCGTCGCCGGTCACGCGTGCGAATACGCTCCGTTCATCGCCGGCGACTGCACGTTCTGCAGGCGGCGATGGACTTCGCTCAGTGGCTTCTGCAGATCGCTGAGCTGACCGAGCACGGCCGCGAACGCTTCCGCGGTGGCCGACTGCTCGTTGCGGTGATGCTGCAGCTCGGCGATCAGGCTCGCCACCTCACGACGCAGATTCTCGATCTCGTGACGCATACGATCGCAATCTGCTTCGGACGCATCCAGGCGCATCTTCAGGCGCTCGCGGTCCTCGATGTACCCCGGGATCAGACGCCCGAGCAGGTACTGACTCTCTTCGAGCCACCGGTCAACGCGCTGGCGGTCCTCCAGATCCACGTCGCTCATCCTGTCCCTCCAGTCATCGGGTCGTGAACAAATCGCGGCGGTGAGAGATCGGGGCGGCTCGCCGAGACGAACGACGGTGACGCCGTGAACCAGCACGACGGCGCGGGGAGACGGCCGCGGAGTCTTCCGACGCTCGATGCGGACGGAGGTCGCCGGGTCGCCCTTGAACCGCTGCTCGAGATACTCGAAGAGCTCGTGATCGGCGGCAGGAACGACGACGAGATAACCACCATGCATCAGCATCTCGCCCATCGGCCGCATCGGGCACGGCAAGCACTCTATCAATCTGTCGGCGGCGGTCAACGAAAAAATGCTGCCGACGGAAAAAATGCGGTGTGCCCACGCGATGCACGTCGACGTCGGCTATGATGCGCGCCACCGTGGATTCTCGATGGGTCGCGCTCGCCGTGATCTTCATCACGCGCACGTCAATGGGCTTGCAGTTCCAGTCGGTCGGCTCGGTCGGACCGTTGCTGGTCGGCGAGCTCGGACTGTCGTACGCGCAGCTCGGCACGCTCGTCGGACTCTATCTGCTGCCGGGCGTCGCGCTCGCGCTGCCAGGCGGACTGCTGGGTCAGCGGCTCGGCGACCGGCGTGCGCTCGTCGTGAGCCTGGTCATCATGATCGCTGGTGGCGCGCTCACCGCGGGCAGCACCAGCTTCACCGGCATTGCGACGGGACGGCTCGTCAGCGGCGGCGGTGGCGTGCTGATGAACATCGTGATCATCAAGATCACCGCGGACTGGTTCGCCGGCCGCGAGACCGCGACGGCAATGGCGGTGATGCTGACCGCGTGGCCCGCGGGCCTGGCGCTCGCCGCGGCCACGCTCGGCGGCATTGCGGCCGCGACATCGTGGCGCGTCGCGCTCGGTGTCGCCGCCGCGACGCCGGCGCTCGGCTTGCTGCTGATCGCGCTCGTGTATCGCGACGCGCCCGTGCGCGGAACACCGGGCGCGCGCTCGTCGCTCGGCGCGCGCGACGTCGGTCTCGCGGTCACGAGCGGCGTCGCATGGGGCACATTCAATGCGAGTCTCATCGCGGTGATCGCCTTCGGTCCTGCCCTGCTCGTCGCGCGTGGCGTGTCGCTCGGTCAAGCCGGCTTCGAGATCAGTCTCGCCATCTGGGTCACGATCGTGTCGGTGCCCGTGGGCGGCGTGCTGAGCGACCGCGTCGGTCGGCCGGATCTCTTCATCGTGATCGGAACCGCCGCGGCCACCGCGCTGCTCGTCGGGCTGGCGACAATCCCGGGCGCGGCAATCGGCCTGCTCGTGCTCGGTGTCGTGATCGGTGCGCCACCGGGGCCCGTGACGTCGTTGCTGCCCCGCGCGCTCAGCGCGGAGCGGCTCGCGACGGGGCTCGGGCTGTCGTACACCGTGTATTACGTCGTCATGGTGATCGCGCAACCGATTGCCGGACGGCTGCGTGACATCACCGGGGATCCCGCGACGCCGATACGGTTCGCGGCCGTCGCGATGGCGGCGACGATCTTCGGCCTCGGCGCGTTCCGCTTCGTCGAGCGATCGCGTGCGCTTCGCATGCAGCGCTGACCGACTGGCAAGCACGTCGCGCACGGGCGTCGACGGTCCGACTGTTGCTTCTCCTCGCGACTGGCAGAGCCAGCCCTCTGGCGAATCCCAAGGAGGACTCGAATGAACAAGATGCTCTCCCTCGCCTTGATCGGGATCTTGTGTCTGATGCCTGCGATCGCGGCCGCACAGAGCGGTGGTGGCGCGAGCGGTGGCAGCTCGGGCGCGGCGGGCGGCAGCACGGGCGCGACCGGCGGCAGCAGCAGCGGTGCAACCGGTGGCAGCACGGGTGCGACGGGCGGCAGCACGGGCGCAACCGGTGGCAGCACCGGCGTGACGGGCAGCGGCACCGGAAGCGGTTCCAGCTCGGGTTCGATGTCGACGCCGGGTTCCGGTCCGACCTCGTCAGGCGCGACGTCGACGTCGCCGTCCGCGAGCCCCGGCAGCGCCTCCAGCGAGATGCTGAAGAACATCCACACCCAGTCGGATTGCAAGGCCGCCGGCGGGACCTGGTACTCCTCGACGAACACCTGCGAGAAGAAGTAGCGTTCGAGCTCGCGCCGTGCGCTCCCGAGCGGGCGAGCTCCGGAGCGCACGGCGCTGAGCCGCCATCGTGCGTCGTGCGGTATCGTTGGCGCTCGAGCGACGATGCCACGCGCGACGCCCGCCGACCTCACCGACCTTTGCGACGAGCTCACGCAGATCCGTGCGCTCCCCGGCGTCGGCGAGTGCGCGCCGGGTGTCTTCTGGCTGCGGGGCACACCGTTCCTGCATTTCCACACACGGCGCCCGCCGCGCCGGGTCCACGCCAAGCGCGGTCGGGCGTGGGGTCCGGAAATCGTACTGCCGTTCGGCGCGAGCCGCGCCGCGCGCAGCGCGTTCATCAGGGAAATTCGGGCGCGGCACGCGGCCTGCCTGGCCGACGATACGGCGCGACGTCCGGCCCGTGGCCGAACGCCGCCTCACGCTCGCGGATCGTGACGGTACGACGGGCTACGATCGAAATCAGACGCGCGGGTCGCGGCCGTAGGTGCCGCCGCCGCGCGCACGGTCACGACGTCGCGCGCCGGGAATGACAATCCCGGCCACGACCGCCAGCACGACGATCGCACCCGCGATGAGCAGCGCGGCGTCAACGGGAAGGCCCAGGATGCGCCGGGCCGGTCGGTTGACGAGGTCGCCGGCCGCGGCCGACGGCGCGTCGCCATCGCGGTTGCCGGGTCGAACCTCAGCGGCGTTCGGTTGCGTGCCGCGCTGCACGACGCCTGAATCCTTCGGTCCGGCGGCTCCCGGCGCCTGCTGCTCGCGATTCATGCCGGCGGCGGGGCGTTCCTGCGCGACCGCGGGCATTGCCGCAGCGATCACGGCGATCAAGCCAAGGACGAGACGCAACATGGCCGATCCTCCCGCTCGTCAACGGAGCAAGCGAAGTGCCACCGGTCGACGGAGGTCATCCGGACGCTGGTATATAGTGGGCGCCCGGAGGTTCCCATGAAGCTCGAGATCGAGCGGCTCGAGAGCCTGTACACGACGATGGTGAAGATCCGGCGGTTCGACGAAAGGACCGCGGAGCTGTTCGTGCAGGGGCTCGTGAAGGGCACCGCCCATTCGTACGTCGGCGAGGAAGCGGTCGCAGCGGCGGCGTGCGCAAACCTGCGCGTCGACGACTACATCGTCGGCACCCATCGCGGCCACGGCCACTGCCTCGCCAAGGGCGCGCGCGTGGATCGCATGATGGCCGAGCTCTTCGGTCGCGTCGACGGTTACTGCCGCGGCCTGGGCGGCTCGATGCACATCGCCGCGCTCGATCTCAATATTCTCGGCTGCAATGGCATCGTCGCCGCGGGGCTCCCGATCGGCAACGGCGCCGCCCTCGCCTCGCGGCTGCGAACGACCGACCGCGTCGTCATCGCGTTTTTCGGTGACGGCGCCTCCAGCCAGGGCGTCGTGCACGAGTCGTTGAACCTGGCCGCCGTCTGGAAGCTGCCGATCGTCTTCTTGTGCGAGAACAACCAGTACGCGTTGTCGACGTCCTCGAAGCGCACGATCGCCGGCGAATCCATCGCGGCGCGCGCAGCGGGGTATGCGATTCCCGGCGTCCGCGTCGACGGCAATGACGCGCTCGCCGTGTACGAGGCGGTGAAGACGGCGGTGGCCCGGGCGCGGGCCGGCGAGGGCCCAACGCTCGTGGAGGCGCTGACGTACCGCTGGGGCGGCCACAGCATGCGGGCGAATCTGCCCGACTATCGCACCAAAGAGGAAGAGCGCGAGTGGATGCAGCGCGATCCGATCGCGCGGCTGCGCACGGAGCTCGAGCGCCGCGGCGTGGGCGTGATGCGGCTGAAGGAGCTCGAGGAGTCCGTGGAGATCGACATGGACCGCGCCGTCGCCTTCGCCACCGGGAGCGCCGAGCCGACCGTGGACGTCATGGAGTCGTCCGTGTATGCGCCGCACGCACCGGCCGTCGAGCCGGCCGATCGCAGCGGCCCCGAGCGCACGATGGCCGAGGCCATCAACGAGGCGCTCCACGCCGAGATGACGCGCGACGAGCGCGTGTTCGTGATGGGCGAGGACGTCTCGCTCATCGGCGGCATCTTCGGCGCGACGCGCGGGCTGCGCGAGAAGTTCGGCGACGATCGCGTCCGCGACACGCCGATCTCCGAGGCCGGCTTTCTCGGCGCGGGCGTCGGCGCCGCCATCGCGGGCCTGCGACCGATCGTCGAGATTCAGATCTGGGACTTCATCGCGGTGGCCATGGATCAGGTCGTGAACCAGGCGGCGAAGTTCCGCTACATGCTCGGCGGCGGCCCGACCGTGCCGCTCGTCATCCGCGGCCCGCAGGGCGGCGGCATCCGGCTGGCCGCGCAGCACTCCCAGTGTCTGGAGGCGTGGTTTGCCCACGTCCCCGGGCTCGTGGTGGTGGCGCCGTCGACGCCCTACGACGCCAAGGGGCTGCTCATCTCCGCGATCCGCGACGACAATCCGGTGATCTTTCTCGAGCACAAGGCGCTGTACGCGACGAAGGGCGCAGTGCCGGCAGAGGCATACGCCATTCCGCTCGGCCGCGCCGACGTCAAGCGCGAAGGGACCGACGTGACCGTCGTCGCGACGCAGGCGATGGTGGCGCGCGCGCTCGCGGCCGCCGCGGATCTCGAAAAGGATGGGATCAGCGTCGAAGTCATCGACCCGCGCACGCTCGTGCCGCTGGACGAGACGACGATTCTCACGTCGGTGCGCAAGACCCACCGGATCGTCATCGCGCACGAGGCCGTCAAGCGTAGCGGCTTTGGCGCCGAGCTTGCGGCCCTCGTGGCGGAGAAGGCGCTGGACGACCTCGATGCGCCGGTGGTGCGAGTCGGCGCGCGCGCGGTGCCGATGCCGTACAACGACAGCCTCGAGCGCGCGACGATCCCGACTCAGGCCGACATCGCCGAGGCGATCCGCTCCCTGCTCTGAGGCGTCGGGTGCCGCCGCGTCGCGCCCGACGGCGCGACGATGACGACCTCGACGTCCTGACCGCCGCCCAGTGTGCGCGCGGCGATCTCGACGACGGCCGCGGCGTGCGGGTCGCGCGGGTCCATCGGCAACATCACGCGCCATCCGCGCCGCGCACGCCGCACGGTCGGCGCGACGATCGCGCCGAACTGCCGATGGACGGCATCCGTGACGTCGATCTGGCGGTTGATCACGACCTGACGACGGCGCTCTCGCGCATTGGCGAGCGTAAGGAGCGCCATCACGGCGACGACCGGCATTCCGATCACCACGAGCGCGGCCAACAGCGCCGTCATCGCGTCGCCCCCGACAGCGCGAGCACGGGCACGCGCAGACGCGCGCGCAGCCGCCCGACGATGCGCGCGAGGGCCGGCCGCCACCACGGCCGCGCGCGCTCGCTGAGAGCGACGAGATCCGCGTCGAAGGCTTCCGCCTCGCGCACGATCTCGTCGACGACATCGCCGAAGCGTACGGTGCGCTCGAGCGCGACGCCGTCCAGCAGCGGCTCGAGTTCGCGCATCTGCGCGAGCGCCTCCGACTCGATGCGCGACTCCTGGGTGTGGCCGTACGTAAACACCCGCTCGGGCGCGACGACGGCGCCGCCGGTGTCGTACGCGTACAGCGGCCACTCACGCGTCGCGTCGTGGAAGCGCGTCGGCGGAACCGGCTGCACGTTGAGGAGTCGCACGGTGGCGCCACCGTCACGCGCGAGCGCGGCGACGAGCGGCACGATCGCTTCGGCGCGCTCGTTCATCTCGACGGGAACGAGGATTCGCTTCGCCATCATCCACCTCCGCCCCGTATGACCCCGGCGCGCGGTAGACGTGAAATGCGTGGGTGAGGAAATTACGCTGCGGAAAGCGGGTGGAGGTCGGGCCGACAGCTCG
>JBKOUQ010000220.1:0-6428 GCA_046723475.1 Candidatus Methylomirabilota bacterium | reverse complement strand
GCTCCTCGTCGAGGTCGCGCATGAAATGCTGCGCGACGACGAAGGTCTCGCCCTCGACCCAGCCCACGCCGACCAGGAAGGCGTACGTGCCCGTGCCACCGGCGAGCCCCGTAGTCTCCGTGTCGATGAAGAGGAGCCGCTCGACAGCCGGTAACGCGCCGTCGAGCCGAGCCACCCGCGCGAGGACGTCGAGCGGCGCGCGCCGAAGGCCCTCGAGGGCGACGTCGCCGTGGCGATAGTCGAGCGGGTACTCGCGCCGGACCACGAGGAGCGAGCCGGCTCCGGTGTCGACGACCTCGCCCGCCACGACGCGCTCGATCGGCTCGGCCGCCGCGCGCGGGCGGTGGCGGGCCTCGATACGCCGAATGACGCGGCGGAGATCGTCGAGGCTCTGCATCGATCAGGCGGTCAGCTCGCGGAGCAGGCCGGCCGCGACCGCCTTGGCGCGCCGGCCGACTTCGTTCACGGGCCCGACGCACGACGGACAGCCGAACGCACACGGACACGCCTGCAGCGTCTCGAGACCGCGACGTAGCAAGTCGGGCAGCACCTCGAACACCCGCTCGGCCAGACCGATCCCACCGGCATGCGAGTCGTATAGATACAGGGTCGGATTGAACTCCGCCGCATTCATGAGCCGGGCCTTGGTGGACTCGCGGGTCGCCACCACCCCGCTCGTCGCCGGCGTCGTGTCGCCGAGCCACGAGCCGAGATCGCGCACGTCGCAGAGCAAAAAGATCGGCGCGAGATGGTGCAGCAGATACGTCACCGCGCGCAGACCGTCGATGAGCTCCTCGCGCGAGCGGCTCACGCGGGCGAGCGTGGCAGGCGTGACGGTCAGCCATGCGCTCGTCGTCTGTATCTCCTGCTGTGGAAGCTCGACCTCCCCCGAGCCGACGTTCTCCATCGTCCCGAGCTTGATCTTCTTGAAGCCGACGACCTTCTCGGCGACCAGCACCTCCCCCTGCTCGGCGACGTAGCCCGGCTGATCCCGGCCCTCGAAGCGTTGCAGGATCCAGACTCCTTTGGCGCTCACGGCGTCGGTGAAGTAGTCGACGTTCACCCGCTTGACGTAGGCGACCTTTTCTTCGTCCTCGCGGAAGCGCAGCTCCTGCACCTCGTACGGCACGCTCTCCACGAGGTAGATCGCCTTGGGATAGATCGTGGCGAACGCGCTGCCCCAGTCGACCTCGGCGATGATCTGCCGCTTCTTCGTTTGCGCGGCGTCGCGGGCGGTCGTGTCGATGACGACGAAATTGTCGGTCGTGACCGTCCGCAGCGAGATGTGATCGGCCGGATACGTCTCCGACGCCCAGTGATAGCGCTCGCCCGCACGATGCAGCACGCCCTCGTCTTCCAGCGCGGCGGCGAGCTTACGGACGTCCGTGCCGCCAAACGGCTCGTCGGCCACGAGCGGCAGCTCGAACGCGGCGCACTTCAGGTGGTTGGCAAGGATGAAGGGGTTGTCGGGATTGACCCGGGCGTGCTCGGGCGGCGTCCCGAACAGGTAGTCGGGGTGGGTCACCATGAACTGATCGAGCGGCGCACTCGTAGCCACCAGAATCGCGGCCGATGCTCCGGACCGGCGGCCCGCCCGGCCCGCCTGCTGCCACAGCGATGCGATCGTCCCCGGGTAGCCGGCCAGCACGGCGACGTCGAGATGCCCGATGTCGACGCCGAGCTCCAGGGCGTTCGTCGACACCACGCCGAGCACGTCACCCGCACGGAGTGACGACTCGACCTCGCGGCGGCGATTCGGCAGATACCCGCCGCGATAGCCGCGCACGATGCCAGAATCGCCGGTGGCGCGATCGGCCACCCCGTTCTTGATGGCCGTGAGCAACACTTCGGTAGACAAGCGGCTCTGGGCGAACACGATCGTCGCGATCTTCTCGCGCAGCAGGCGAATGGCGAGTGTGGCGGCCTCGCCGAGGTAGGGCGCGCGGATCCCGAGCTCGGGATTCACGACCGGCGGGTTGTAGCACAGGAACGTCTTCTCGCCGGTGGGCGCCCCGCTCTCCGCGAGCTCCTGCACCTCGGCGCCGATGAGGCGCGCCGCGAGCTCGCGCGGGTTGGCGATCGTCGCCGACGCCATGATGAACTGCGGGCTCGAGCCGTAGTGCGCGCAGATTCGGTGCAGCCGCCGCAGGACGTTGCTCAGATGCGAGCCGAACACGCCGCGGTACGCGTGCAGCTCGTCGATGACGACGTATTTGAGATTCTGGAACAGGACGGCCCATTTCGTGTGATGCGGCAGGATCCCGGAGTGCAACATGTCCGGGTTCGTGAGCACGAGATTCGCGCGGGCACGCACGGCGCGCCGCGCGTCCTGCGGCGTGTCGCCGTCGTACGTGAACATCCGCATCTCGGGCAGCTGCTTGGCGAGCTGCTCGAGCTCGGCGAGCTGGTCTTGCGCGAGCGCCTTCGTCGGAAAGACGTAGAGCGCGCGCGCGTCGGGCTGGTGCACCAGCGCCTGGAGTACCGGCAGGTTGTAACACAGCGTTTTGCCGGACGCGGTCGGCGTGACGACCACGACGTGCCGCCCGGCCTGCACGAGGTCCCACGCGCGCGCCTGATGACTGTAGAGCTGCTCGATGCCGCGCGCGCGCAGCGCCTCGACGATCCGGGGATCCATCGTCGCGGGAAACGGTGCGTACACGGCGGGGCGGGCGGGAAAATGTCGCGAGGCGGTGATGCAGCGGCCCGTCGAGGCGGAGATCAACAGATCGTCCAGGATCTCGCCGAGCATCGGGGGGACTGTATCATGGCGTCGTGAAGCGCCTCGCGTTTTGGCTGCCTCCGCTCGTGTGGATGGCGACGATCGCGGCGTTCTCCACGGCGGCATTCAGCGCCGACAACACCGGCGCGGCGCTCGGGCCGGTGTTCCGGTGGCTGCTGCCCGGCGCCAACGCGGCGCAGCTCGCGGCCATGCACGCGCTGACGCGCAAAGCCGCACACGTCACGGAATATTCGGTGCTCGCGGCGCTCTGGTTCGTGCCGCTCAGAGCAGAGCGCGGGCTCTCTCGGCGCCGCGCGGCGTTGGTCGCCTGGCTCGTGGCGGTTGTCTGGGCCGCCCTCGACGAGCTGCACCAGGCGTTCGTGCCCAGCCGAACGGCGAGCGTGATGGACGTAGCCCTCGACTCGACGGGAGCGTTGATGGCTGCCGTCGTCGCGGGATATGGCGCGGCACGGGTTCTCGACGCCGCCGCGACGATCCTGCTGTGGACCGCGGCACTGGGCGGCGTGCTCATGATCGCCGCCGATCTGGCGAGCGGCGTAGCCGCGGGCGTGCTGTGGGCGACCGTGCCGGCGGCGGCGCTCGCGCTGGTTCTCCGCCGTCGATTGCGTGGGGGGCCCAGAAATGGCCCCCCAGTTTTTTAAGCGAAGGGGCTAACGCCCCCTCGGACTCCCCGGTCAACGCTCAGCGCGCCGCGGGAAACTCGCGACGCGCCTCGATAGCGCTCTACACCTTCAGCCGCGGATCGAGCGTGTCGCGCAAACCGTCGCCGAACAGATTGATGCCGAGGACCGTGACGAGGATGGCGAGGCCGGGGAACGTCGCCAGCCACCAGGCCGTCGAGATGTAGACGCGCCCGTCCGCGAGCATGCCACCCCACGTCGGGGTCGGCGGCTGCACGCCAAGACCGAGAAACGACAGCGCGGACTCGATCACGATCACGCGTGCCATGTCGAGCGTCGCCACCACCAGCCACGGCGTGAGGACGTTCGGCAGGACGTGCCGCAACAAGATCCGGCCGTCGCGGATGCCGAGGGCCTGCGCCGCCTGCACGAACTCGCGCTCGCGCAGCGAGAGAGCGGCGCCGCGGACGATCCGCGCATAGACGACCCAGCTCGACACGCCGATCACACAAATGATCGTCGTCAGGCTCGGCCCGAGCACGCCGATCACCGCGATCGCGAGCAGGATGAAGGGAAAGGCCAGCTGAATGTCGGCCAGGCGCATGAGCACGTCGTCGATGCGACCGCCGAAGTAGCCTGCGATGAGACCGGCCGCCATCCCGAGCACGCCGGAGATCGCGACGGCGGCGAATCCGACGAGGAGCGCGGGCCGCGCACCGAAGACGATGCGGGAGAGGATGTCGCGGCCGAGGTGATCGGTGCCGAGGGCGTGCACCCGCCCCTCGGCGTCGCGCGTGAACGGAGCCTTCAGCCGCTCGCCGATGTCCTGCTCGATCGGATCGAACGGCGTCAGGACCGCCGCCGCAACCGCGGTCAGCACGACCACCGCGACAACGACGAGACCGAACAGCGCGGTGCGGCGACGCGCGAGCCGGCGCACGAACACCCACCACTCGCTCCGCGGGGGGGCAAGGTCCTCGGGCAGCGACAGCGCGGGGGCGCGCGCGCTCACGACAGCCGAATCCGGGGATCGAGGTAGGTGTAGACGAGGTCGACGAACAGGTTCACGAGCACGAACGTCGAGGCGAGCAGGAAGACGGCGGCCTGCACCACCGGATAATCGCGGTTGTAGATCGCTTGCACGGAGAGGCGCCCGACGCCCGGCCACGCGAAGATCGTCTCGGTGATGACCGAGCCGCCGAGCAGCGTGCCGAGCTCGATGCCGACGATGGTGACGATCGGAATGGCGGCGTTCTTGAGCGCGTGCTTCCAGACGACGGGCGGGTCGCTCACCCCTTTGGCGCGCGCCGTGCGGATGTAGTCCTGGTTGAGGACCTCGAGCATGCCCGAGCGCGTGAGTCGCGTGATCCGCGCCGTGGTGAACAGCCCGAGCGTGATCGCCGGCAGCACCAGGTTGCGCCAATCGCCGCGCCCCGACGACGGCAGCAGGTTGAGTTGCACCGAGAACAGCAGGATCAACATGATCCCGAGCCAGAAGGTGGGCATCGACTGGCCGAGCAGCGCGATGACCGTCGAGACGTAATCGAGCAGGGTGTTGCGGCGGACGGCAGACAGGATCCCGGCCGGGATGGCGAGGCACAGCGCGACCAGCAACGCGGCGCCCGCAAGCTCGAACGTCGCCGGCATCCGCTCGACGACGAGACCGAACGCGGGCTCGCCGTGACGGATCGACTCGCCGAAGTTCCCCCGCAGGGCACCCGCCAGGAACCGACCGTACTGAACGTACAACGGATCGTTGAAGCCCATCCGTTCGCGGAACTGTCGGATGTCGTCGGCGCTGGCCTCGGGTGGCAACAGCACCAGCGCGGGATCGCCGGTGAGATGGAGGATCACGAAAACGACGACGGAGATACCGAGCAACACGACGAGCGACTGGAGCAGTCGCCGGGTGAGAAACGTGCTCATGCCTGCGCGCGGTGCAGGCGGGCGACGGCCTCGATATGCGGCGTCTGCGGGAACATGTCGACGGACTGCACCCACTGCAGGCGATAGCCGTGACGCGCGAGGTCACCGACGTCACGCGCGAGCGTCGACGGATTGCACGAGACGTACACGATTCGCGCCGGCGCCATCGCGGCCAGTGCGCTGAGCGCCTTGGGATGAAAGCCCGCACGGGGCGGGTCGGCGACCACCACCGAGGCGCGGACGCCCTGGCGCGCGAGCTCCGGGAGCACGTGGCGCACCTCGCCCGCGAGGAAGGTGCAGTTGTCGATGCCGTTGAGCTGGGCGTTGCGGATGGCGTCGGCCACCGCCGCCGCCGCGAGCTCGATCCCGTACACGGCACGCGCGCGACGCGCCAGCAGCAGGCTGATCGCCCCCGTGCCCGCGTAAAGATCCAGCAGGGTCTCAGAGCCGTCCAGCTCGCACGCGTCCTGCACCACACCGAACAGCCGCTCGGCCTGGCGCGTGTTCGTCTGGAAGAACGAATTCGCCGATACCTGGAACGTCACGCCGCCCAGCGCCTCGCGGATGTGATCGCGGCCGGCAAGCAGATGCTCCTCCGAGCCAACGGCGACGCTGGCCTTCTTCGCGTTGACGTTCAGCACGACGCTGGCCGTGGACGGCACACGCGCGCGCAGCGCGTCCGCCACCGGAACGAGCGTCTCGACATCGGGCGCCGCGCCGACGACGTTGACCATCGCCTCCCCGGTGTGGCGTCCTTCCCGCAGCATCACGAAGCGGAGCAGCCCCTGCTCGGTCTGCGGGTCGTACACCGACAGCGTGCGCTCGCGTACCTGCCGCCGGAACTCGTCGAGCAGCGCGTTCATCGGCTCGGACTGCAAGAGGCAGCGCTCGACGTCCAGCACGACGTCGTAGCGCTCGGCGGCGTGTAACCCGATCGCGGGCGGCTCGTTCGCGATCGTGAATTCCATCTTGTTCCGATAGCCGTACGGCTCGGGCGCGGCCAGGATCGGCCGCAGCTCGAACGTTCCGAGACCGCCGAGGCGCTGCAGGCAGTCGCGAACCTGCTTCTCCTTGAAGGCGAGCTGCGCCGGGTAGGCCAGATGCTGCAGCCGACAGCCGCCGCAGCGTGCGAAGTACCGGCA
>JBKOUQ010000212.1:0-22799 GCA_046723475.1 Candidatus Methylomirabilota bacterium | reverse complement strand
TCTCATATGCGACCAGGCCGCCGTTGCAGTAGCCGCCGAGCACGAGCGGTCCGGACGGACACGCCGCGACGAGCTGCTCGAAATGCACGCGCGCCATCGCTTCGATAGTCGCCGGCACCGGTCGGCCGTGCAAGCCGAGCGGATGGACGGCCCAGAACGGCCGGTCACCGCTGAGGCGGCGCGCCAGCGTCCGCATGTAGAACCCGCCGCCGTTGATGTCACCGTGGAAGAAGAACAACGGCGCGCGCGCTCCGTCGGCGCGCAAGCGCACGAGCGGTGTCTGGAACTCCGCGGGCTCGCTGGCAATGAGCGCCTCGGACAGGCCATCGATCG
Source organism: Candidatus Methylomirabilota bacterium (assembly GCA_046723475.1). Classification (GTDB taxonomy): domain Bacteria; phylum Methylomirabilota; class Methylomirabilia; order Rokubacteriales; family CSP1-6; genus AR12. The sequence continues at coordinate 22,466 of JBKOUQ010000212.1, read as the reverse complement.
TCGGGTTGGTGTAGAGCACGGCCAGCGGCAGCGCGACGCCGTAGAGCTCGTCCAAACGCCGCAGCATCCGCACGGCGAGCAGCGAGTGCCCTCCGAGGTCGAAGAAGTCGTCGGTGGTACCGACCTCCGGCACACCGAGCAGCTCGCGCCACACCTCGGCGATCTGCAGCTTGAGCGGCCCGTGCGCACGCACGATCGTGCGCGGCTCGCGTGCTACAACCGGCGCCGGCAACGCGCGACGGTCGAGCTTGCCTGTCGGCCCGAGCGGCAACGCCTCTACCACGATGAACGCCGATGGAACGAACGCGGAGGGCAGCCGCCGCTTCACGAACTCGCGCAGATCACCCGCGGTGGGCGGCGCGCCGGCATCGGGCACGACATACGCGACCAGCCGAATGTCGTTCGGTGGCTCGCCATCGACTGCGACGACCGCGGCTTCCCGCACGCATGGGTGGGTGCAGAGCGCCGCCTCGACCTCGCCCGGCTCGACGCGCACGCCGCGGATCTTGACCTGGCTATCGAGGCGGCCGAGATAATCGAGCGTGCCGTCGCGGCGCCAGCGGGCGAGGTCGCCGGTCCGGTACAGCGTCGCATCGGGCCGCGCATCGAACGGGTGCCGGACGAAGCGCTCGGCCGTGAGGTCCGGTCGGTTGATATAGCCGCGCGCGAGTCCCGATCCGCCAATGTACAGCTCGCCCGGAACGCCGACGGGAACGGGCTCGCCGTGGCGATCGAGGAGATAGATCTCCGTGCCGGCGATCGGCCGTCCAATCGGAATCGATCCGGCCGTGGGATCCACCGGCAGCGGGATCACGTGAGACGCCGCGACCGTCGTCGCCTCCGTGGGCCCATAGACATTCACGAACCGTGTTGTCGGCATGCGTGCGGCGGCGCGGCCGAGATGGGCGGGCGACAGCGCCTCGCCACCGATCAAGACCTGGGCGATGCCGTCGAGCGCGTCCGGTGCCTCATCGACGATCGCGTTGAAGAGCGCGGTCGTCATGAGCGTGGTCGTTACCCCGTGAGCGCGCACCGCATGCCGGACCGCGGATGGCGTCGGAATACCACCGGGGAGAACGACGCACCGCGCGCCGTGGAGCAGCGCGCCCCACACTTCAACCGTCAGCGCGTCGAAGCCGGGCGCCGCGAGGTGCAGCTGCGTCTGGTCAGCGCCGAACCGTGCGTACGACTGGCCGAAGAACAGCCGCAGGATTCCGCGGTGACGAATCGCGACGCCTTTGGGACGACCCGTGGACCCCGACGTGAACATCACGTACGCCAGCGCATCGGGATCGACCTCCGCGCCGCGCTCACGATCGCCGGGGACGATCTCGTCGAGCCACACGACGTGATCGACTCCGCGAAACGACACCGGCGCCGCGCTGCGATCAGCGATGACGACGTGACAGCCGGCGTCTTCCGCCATGAGCGCGAGGCGTGCGCTCGGCAGCGAGGCATCGAGCGGCAGACAGGCACCGCCAGCCTTCAAGACGGCGAGCATCGCCGTGATCATGGCGGGCGAGCGCCCTGCGTGAATGCCGACGACCGCGTCGCGCGTGACGCCGAGGCTCCGGAGTCGGCGCGCCAGCGCGCTCGCACGTCCGTCGAGCTCGGCATAGGTCACACGCATCGTGGCGTCGAGCAGCGCGATCGCGGTCGGCGTGCGGGCGGCCTGCGCCTCGAAGACACCGTGGACCGTTGCCGGATCCGGATACGCATCCGCCGACTGCGCCCAGTCGACGAGCAGGCGAGTCCGCTCCGCAGCGTCCAGCATCGGCAGCGCGGAGAGCCGTCGCGCCGGGTTCTCGGCAACGGCGGCGAGCAGATTCGTGTAGTGCCCGGCCATTTGCGCGATCGTGTCGGGCTCGAACAGATCGCTCGCATAGACGATCGATCCGACGAGCCCGTCGGCGCGGTCGTTCATCTCCACGTAGAGGTCGAATTTCGATGTCCCGCTGTGCGCGTCGAGATGCCAGATGTCCCAGCCGTCGGGCAGCTTTGCCAATGGCGCCTCGAGCGAGAACACGGTCTGGAACAACGGATGGCGACTCGGGTCGCGCGTCGGCTGAAGCGCGGCAATCACGTGCTCGAACGGGACGTCGTCGTTCGACATCGCGTCGAGGCCGACCTCGCGCACGCGCCGGAGCAGGTCGACGAAGGTCGCGTCGCCAGAGCAGTCGACCCGCAGCGCGAGCGGATTGACGAAGAAGCCGAGCAACCTCGCGAGCTCGGGACGCTTGCGGCCGGCGCTCACCGAACCGACGGTCACATCGTCCTTGCCGGTGTACCGGTGCACGAGCGCGAGATACGCGCCGAGCAGCGTCATGTACATCGTCACCCGCTGGGTGCGGGCAAGCGTCCTCAGGCTCGCGGCGGCGCCCGCCGGCACCGTGAAGGTGTGCATGGCGCCGCGATACGACAGCACGGCCGGTCGAGTGTGATCCAGCGGCAAGTCGATGGCCGAGGCGCCGCCGAGGTGCTTCACCCAGTGCGCGAGCTGTGCCGCATATGCGCCGCGGTCGACCTCGGCGCGCTGCCACGCGGCCCAGTCCGCGTACTGGATCGGCAGGTCCGGCAGGCGCGATTGTCGGCCGGCGCGCTCCGCCGCGTAGAGTGCGGCGAGCTCCGGGACGGCCACCTGGTAGAGCGACCAGCCGTCGAAGATCGCGTGGTGCAGCGTCAGATGAAGTCGCGAATCGGCGTCGTCCACCCGCACGAGTCGAACCCGCACGAGCGGTCCGCGCGCGAGGTCGAACGGCTCCAGGATGGCCTCGCCGGCGAGGCGCGCGGCCTCGCGCTCCCGCTCGGCCGGCGGTAGGTGACGCAGGTCGACGAACGGCAAGTTGACGGGAGCCGGCGCCAGGATGCGCTGCCGGAGGGCGCCGTCTTCCGTCACGAAGACGGTCCGCCACGCCTCGTGGCGCGCCAGCAGCGCGCCGAACGCGCGCGCCGTCGCATCCGGCTCGAGCGCGCCACGATAGCGGATGGTGACCTGCTCGTTGTAGAGCGGGACGTTCGGCGCGAGCTGGGAGTGCAACCAGACCTGTTGCTGCGCGAACGACAGCGGCGCCGTCGCCACGCCGCGACGTGGGATCGCGGTCGATGCCCCGGTTTCGGGGCCGGGCATTCGCGCGGCACGCGGCCGCTCGGTGAGGCTCGTACGTGCGGGGGAAGCCACTACGCTGACGCCCTCACGGTCACCGGCAAGCCCTCGAGACCCCGCAGCGCGAGGTTGTACCGCCAGACGAGCCGTCCGGGCTCGAGCTCGATATGTGCGAAGCGCTGGACGAGCATGCCGAATGCTGTCTGGGCTTCGATGCGCGCCAGGGGCGCGCCGAAGCAGAAGTGCGGACCCCACCCGAACGCGAGATGACGATTGTCGGCGCGTTCGATGTCGAGACGATCCGGATCGGTGAATCGCTCGGGATCCCGGTTGGCCGCGCCGATGACGGCCATCACGGCCTGCCGCTTTTTTATCAGGCGGCCGCCCATCTCCACGTCCTCCGGCGCCAGGCGCGCCGTGTGCTGCGTCGGAGGCTCGAAGCGCAGGAGCTCCTCGACGGCGGAGGGGACGAGCGAGGGATCCGCTCGTAGTCGGGCGAGCTGCTCGGGATGCCGTAGCAGGGCGAGCACGCCGTTGCCGATGAGGTTCGTCGTCGTTTCCTGCCCGCCCACCATGGTGATGATGCAATTCGCGACGATCTCGTCTTCGCTGAGTCGATCGCCGTCGACCTCCGCGGTGACCAGCGCGTTGATGAGGCCTTCACGCGGCCGACGCCGGTGGTCGCGGATGCGATCGCGGAAGTACTGACTCATGGCGTCGGTGGTGCGTAGCATTCTCGCGGCGTGCTCGGGGTTGTGCTGCAAATTGCCGAGCACCTCGGCGAAATCGATCGACCAGGCCTTGAGCTGCGGGTGGTCCTCGGTGGGCACGCCGAGCATCTCGGCGGTGACAATGGCCGGCAGCAGCGCGCCGAGATCGGCGATCACGTCCATCCGGCCGCGCTCGGCCGCCGCGTCGAGCAGACGCACGGTGATCTCCTCGATGTGCTGGCGCAGTACGGCCACACGACGCGGCGTGAACGCATACGAGGCCAGGCCGCGCATCCGCGTGTGGGCCGGCGCATCGAGGAACAGCATCTGCTTCACGAGCACGCGCGCGAGCGGCGTCAGCGCGTCGAGGCCGATGGCCGCGAGGTGCTCCGGCGACGGGGTTCGGCTCGCCGAAAACTTGTAGAGCACCGTGACGACGTCCGCGTATCGCGTGACGACCCACGCGTGCAGAAACGGGTCCCAGTGCACCGGATCCATTGTCCGGAGCCGGTGGTAGAAGGGATACGGGTCGGCGAGCAGCTCACGGTCGAGGAGCCGATAGAAGCTCAGGCCTGCGTCTACGTCGCGCCGCGCCGCGGGCGCGCCGACACTCATCAGGCGGCCTCCGCCACGCGGGCGCGGTCGATCTCGGCGGCGAGATCCGCGATCGTCGGCGCGTCGAAGAGCGTCCGCAGCGAGAGCTCCACGCCGAACGCGTCGCGCACGCGCGCAATGAGCTGCGTGCCGAGCAGCGAATGCCCGCCGAGCAGGAAGAAGTTGTCCTCGACGCTCACCTCGGCCATGCCGAGCAGGCTCGCGAGGATCTCCGCCAGCTCGATCTCCACGTCCGTGCGCGGCGCTACGACGGCGGTGTCGCGGAGGGTGTTGGTCCCATCCGGCGCGGGCAGCGCGGCGCGGTCGACCTTGCCGTTCGTCGTGAGCGGCAGCGCGTCGAGCGTGACGAACGTCGCCGGGACCATGTACTCGGGCAGAGCGCGCTGCAGCGCGGCGACGAGGGGCTCGCGGCCGAGCTGGGCGCCCCGTGTCGGCACAACGTACGCGACGAGCCGGCGCTCGCCAGCCTCGTCACGGGCGATGACCGTGCATGCCGCGACGCCGGGCTGGGCACCCAGCGCGGCCGCGATTTCGTCGAGCTCCACGCGATAGCCGCGGATCTTGACCTGGTCGTCGACCCGACCGAGAAACGCTACGCGGCCGTCCCCGAGCAGCCGTGCGAGGTCGCCCGTCCGGTACACACGCGCGCCCGATTCCGTCGGATGCGGCACGAAGCGCTCCGCGGTGAGATCGGGCCGCCGACGGTAGCCGCGCGCCAGCCCGGTGCCCCCGACGTAAAGCTCACCGACCGCGCCCGGCGACACCGGGCGCATCGCCTCGTCAAGGATCAAGACCTCGACAATGTCGATCGGCCGACCGATCGTCGGCAGCGTCTCGCCGAATGGCTCGGGCTCCACAGGTCCGGACGTCGTGACCACCGTGCATTCGGTCGGGCCATAGTTGTTGACGAGGGTGAACGGCAGCCCGTCGGGCGGATAGCGATGCAGGGTGTCGGCGCCGGTGAGGAGGGTGCGGAGCGTCGTCCACATCGGCCACGGCTGGGTGATGAGCCGTTCGGCCACGGGCGTGGGCACGAAGGCGATCGTGATCGACTGCGCCACGAGCCAGTCGCGCAGGGCTTCCGGATTGATGCGTACGTCGTCGGGGGGCAGATGCAGGCTCCCGCCGGAGACGAGATACGGCCAGATCTCCCATACGGCGGCGTCGAAGGCGGGGCTCGCATAGAGCGGGGCACGATCGTCGGCGGTCAGGCCGAAAGCGCGACGGTGCCATGAGACGAGATTCGCGAGCGCGCCGTGCGTGATCTCGACCCCCTTCGGCCGCCCCGTCGACCCCGAGGTATAGATCACGTAGGCAAGGTGATCCGGCTTGACGGCCGCGTCGACCTCCCCCGACACCCCGGACCGCGCGATCGCCTCATGGATGTCGAGCCGGGGGCAAGCGTTCGGTGGCACATCCTGATCCAGCCCGACGTCGGCGATCGTGACGCGCGGTTCGGCGTCGTCGAGCATGAAGGCGAGCCGGTCGCGCGGCGTGGTGTGATCGAGGGGCAGATATGCGCCGCCGGCCTTCAGCACGCCGAGGGCGGCCACAACGAAGTCGACCGAGCGGGGGAGATAGATCGCGACGAGGCTATCGGGGCCGACGGCGGAGGCGCGCAGCGCGTCAGCCACCCGGGTCGCGCGGGCGTCGAGGTCGCGGTAGGTCAGAGTCTGTATGGAATCGGACACGGCCACGGCATCCGGCGTATCCGACGCCTGTAAAGCGACTGCGTGCGGAACGAGATCGAAAATCATGCTGTAGGCTTTTACAAGCTCGGTGCCACGCCCAAAGGCGCATTACCGCTCGCTGCCTGCACGAAAGGACCGAGAGAACACGGAAGTCGGTCGCCATTCGCGGGGGAAGCGGCTGCGTGTCGCGTGCAGTGGTTTTCATACAGTTGAGGCTCGAACCACTCGGGATGCGACAACGCCTTCAGCCTCGAGCCGCGCCGCCACGCGGAAGAGCGTTGCCTCATTGAAGGGCGCGGCGATGAGCTGCACGCCGAGTGGGAGCGAGCCCGCCGTGCTCAGAGGCACGGAGATGACGGGCAGGCCGATGAACGACAGCGGCTGCGTGAACACGCCGAGATGCCCGCGCGTCGGCACCTCGGTGTCGCCGATGCGTGTGAACCACGGCGCGCCGATCGCCGGCGCCGTCCACGGCGTCGTCGGCGCAAGCAGCACGTCGGTCTCGGCGAAGACGTTTGCGACGCACGCCCGGAACCACGCGCGGAAGCGCTGTGCGCGGACGTACGCCGTCGCTGGGAGCAGTGCGGCCGCGAGCAGCCGGTCGCGTGTCATCGGATCAAAATCGGCGGCCCGCGCCCGGAGACGCTCGAGATGATACGCGCTGGCCTCGCACGCCGTGATCACCTGTGCCGCCGCGCGGGCGCGCTGTGCTTCCGGCAACGTGACCTCGCGTCGGACGCCGAGCGCGCTTGCCGCGCGCCGAGCTGCGGCGAGCGCATCGTCGGTGGCCAGGCGCGCGAAGTGGCCGCCGAGGAGTGCGATGCGAAGCCCGTCGATGCCGCGCGCGAGTGCGGGCACGCAGGGCACCGGCGCGCGCGTGGCGCAGGCGGGGTCGGTCGAATCGGGCCCCGCGATCGTGTCGAACGCCAGCGCCAGGTCCGCGACGTCGCGCGCGAACGGACCGACGTGGTCGAACGACCAGGCCAGAGGTACCACGCCCGCACGCGACACGCGCCCGAACGTCGGTTTCAGGCCGAACACACCGCAGAGCGCGGCCGGGACGCGGATCGAGCCGTTGGTGTCGGTCCCGAGCGCGAGCGGGACGAGTCCGCCGGCGACCGCGGCCGCGGAGCCGCCTGACGATCCGCCGGCGATGCGCGAGAGATCGTGCGGATTGCGCGTGGCCCCGTAATGCGTGTTCTCGGTCGTGAAACCGTACGCGTACTCGTCCATGTTGAGAGCGCCGACGAGGATCGCACCGGCGGCGCGCAGCCGCGCCACCGCGGTGGCGTCGCGCGCGGCCGCCGGTCGGTCCGCATGGATCTTCGAGCCCGCGACGGTCGTGATCCCCGCGATGTCGAACAGGTTCTTCGCGGCGAACGGCACGCCGGCGAGCGGCCCGGGATCCTGACCCGCCGCGCGCCGGCGGTCGATGGCCTCTGCATCGGCGAGCGCCTGCTCCTGCAGCACATGGGTGAACGCGTTGAGCGCGGCGTTGCGCTGCGCGATGCGATCGAGCGCGCGCGACACGACATCGCGCGCGCGGACGTTGCCGGCGCGCACGGCGTCGGCGATCATTCGCGCCGGGGTCGTCGCGTCGGTCATGGGTCGTGCGCTCAGGGCTCGAACGAAGGCGCGGGCTCCGTCGACTCCGGCAGCGGGAAGCCGTCGACGACGCTGACCGCCGCCATCAGGCCCGTCAGGTGCTGGGCCACGGCGGCGACGAACGCCGGGTCGATGATCAACCCGACCTCCGCGGCCCGCCGCAGAACGTCGGCCTCGTCGGTGCGCGGCGGTTGGCTCATCGCGGTTGCGCGGCGATAGCAGCGATATAGGAGCGCCAGCCGCCGAACTCGGTGATCTCCCGGTGCCCTTCGCAGAGGATCGGCTCGCCGAGGACGCCGAGCGTCTCGTCGCCCTCCGCGAGCCGGATTTTGCCGACGCAAAGGCCAGGCGGCTCGGCCAGGAGAATCGACGCCAGACCGGCGGCAGGCACGCTCCAGACCTCGCAGGCGATGCCGGCGCCGCCGGAACGCGCGCGGAGCATCGCCGGGTGGCGATCGCCGATCGACCACAGCCGGTATTCCGGAGCGGTGAGCGCCTCCCGGAGGAACCGCGCACCGGCGGCAATCAGATTGCCGTTCAGCTCGAGCCCGCGCATGAGCGTGCCGTTGACCGCGAGCGCAATGTCCACGACATCTCCTTCCCAATGCGGCGTGACACGCCACCGCGTGGTTTGGTACTCGACCGCAAGCGCACCGAGTATGTGGTTCCGTACTCGACCGCAAGCGCACCGAGTATAAGGATGCACACGACGGCGTGCTCAGCCAACGGGCACGTTGAGGCGCGTGCTCATTCGCCGAGCATCGGCGCGGCGTCGTCTTTCGGCGAAGTCCGCGCCGTCATAGAACACCGAGCCGCGCCAACGTGCGGCATGCGCCTTGCTCCACCCACAGCCGTCTCGCGACACGGCGGTCGCGGGCTCCGGTCACCGATGCCCGGTACAACGGCGCACGACGACACGGGAGCGCGGATGACAGCGAACGAGCCGGAGCGGGACGCTACCTTCGAACGCGCGGTCCTGCGCGTTCTCTCCCTCCACGCGTCGCGTATTCGCGGCTCGTAACAGACTCTTCATGCGGACGCACGATTCGGATGGGCAAGCTTGCCGTCGAATCGAGCGCCGCGGCAATTCGCTCATGACAACTGAGGAGGCGGTATGGCAGGCGATGGGGACGGTAGCCGTAACGGTCAGGCATCGGGACTCGCATTGGTGGCACGCGCGGTGGCCGACGCCGTCCCCGGCATCGTCGAGCACCTGCGTGCGGCGAACAATGCCCACGTGCATCGCGAGGCGCTCGGCTTGCTCGAGCGTCCGCTACTCGCGCACGCGCTCGCGTTGACGGGCGGCAATCAGCTCAAGGCCGCACGGCTCCTGGGGCTCAATCGCAATACGCTGCGAAAGCGGTGTCGAGAGCTGTCGCTGCCGTCGACGCGCGTCATGCGGCGGCCGCGCGTGTCGACGGCCGCGCCGGCCGATTGACGCGCGACGGTTCTTTGGCGGTACGATCGCTGCCGTGCGCGTCGCGGCGGCGGTTGCGCTGATGTCGGCTCTGACGCTCGGTGCCTGCGGGCCGATCATCGCCCGTGGCGGCGACGTGCCGTACGTGCAGACGCCCGACCGCGTGGTGCACGAAATGCTGACCCTGGCCGGCGTCGGCCCAGACGATGTCGTGTACGATCTCGGCGCCGGCGACGGCCGCATCGTGATTGCCGCGGCGCGCTGGTATGGGGCGCGCGGGGTCGGGATCGAAATCGACCCGGCCCTCGTGGAGCAGGCGCGCCGCGACGCCGCGCGCACCGGCGTCGCCGACCGCGCGCGCTTCGAGGCCGCGGATCTGTTTACGACCGATCTCCACGAGGCGACGGTCGTGACGCTCTATCTGTCACCGGAGCTCAATGCTCGGCTTCGCCCCCAGCTCTTGAGCCAGCTCCGGCCCGGTGCACGCATCGTCTCTCACCAGTTTCCGATCGCTGACTGGGCACCAGACCGGACGATACGGCTGTCCGTCGACGGCCGCGAGCACGTGGTGCATCTCTGGCTCATGCGCGCGCCGGCACCGTAGCGTGGGCGGCGAACGACGCGATCTGATCGGGCAAGCCAAAGACCCGAACCACATCGCCCGGCCGCAGGACCGTTTCCGGCGCGGGGTTGAGGACGGGTCCATCTGGACGCAGCACGGCGACGACGGTCACGCCGAAGCGCTCGCGGATCCGCGCCTCTCGGAGCGACTGGTCGGCGACGCCACCGGCGCCGAGCGTGAGTTGCTGAACCTCGGGCAGGGTGCCGGGCGCGGCCCCCACGGCCTCGGCGCGCTCCATCGCCCCCCGATACCGTTCGAGATATGCGATCGCGCGGTCTTTCGGCAGACCTAGCGTCGCCAGCGCGTGCCGGATCAGCGTGGCCGAGGCTTCGAGCTCCGGCTGGATGACCTCGCTCGCGCCCTTGGCGCGCAGCGCTTCGGCCTCGGCGCGGCCATGCGCCCGCGCCAGCACGGGCACATCGGGACGTAGCATTCGCGCGGCGGCCACCGCCAGCCGCGCGGGCTCGATCTCGGGCAGCGCGACGATCACGAGCGATGCGGTGTCGACGCCGGCGCGCGCCAGCAGCGCGCGGTGCCCCGCATCACCGAACACGCACGGGATGCCGCGCGCACGCAGTCGCGCCGCGATGTCCGGATCGCGCTCGACGACGTTGAACGGGACGCCGAACGTCTCCAGCGCTTCGCCGATCTCGCTGCCCACACGCCCGAACCCGCACAGCACAACGGCGGCCGGCGTGGCGGGCGGCGTTGCCGCCACGTCTGTCCGCGCGCGCCGGAGCCATAGCGCCACCGCGTCGGAGCCGTGCCGAACGAGCAGGCCGTTGAGCAGGATCGTGATGAGTGATGCGGCGAGCGTGGCGTTGTACACGTCCTCGTCCACCAGGCCTGCGTCACGCGCGACTTGCACGAGGATGAACGAGAACTCGCCGATCTGCGTCAGGCCCAAGCCCGTCAGCAGTGCCGTGCGAACGGGCTGACCGAACACGCGCACCACGACCGTCCAGATGATCGCCTTGCCGACGATGATCATCGCCAACATGATCGCGAGCAGCGGAAGGTTTGCGGCGACGCTCAACGGATCGACGAGCATGCCGACGGTGACGAAGAACATCGCGACGAACACGTCGCGCACCGGCAACAGGCGCGCGAGCGTCTCGTGGGCGTAGTCCGAGGCGCTGATGGTGAGGCCGGCGAGGAACGCGCCGAGCGCGACGGAGAGTCCCGCGGCCTGCGTCAACGCCGCCGTACCAATTCCGACGGCGAGCGCGACGAGAAGGAACAGCTCGTCATTGCGCGTGCGGGCGACGCGTCGCATCAGCCGCGGCACGCCGATCGCGCCGAGCCACAGGACGGGCACCAGGACGATCGCGGCCTTCCCGATGCCGATCGCGACCGCAACGACACGCTCCGGCGCAAGCGTCCCGAGTGCCGGCAGCAACACCGTGAGTGCGACCACGGCGAGATCTTCCACCAGCGTGATGGCGATCATCACGCGGCCGTGTTGGCTGTGCAGCGCGCCGCGGTCCATCAACAGTCGCGCGAGTACCATCGTGCTCGCCACCGAGACGATGAGGCCGATCACAAGGCCCTGCACGGGCGGCCACCCGAGCAGCCGCCCCAGGCCGACACCGAGCAGGCCGGACAGCACGATGCCGAGCGGACCTCCGAGCAGCGCGACCCAGCGAACGCGGAGAAGCTCCTGCAGCGAGAACTCGATGCCGATCGAGAACATGAGCAGCACGACGCCGATTTCCGCGAACAACTCGAACGTATGGACGTCCGTGACGGTGGGGCCCGGTGTGAACCGGCCCACGAGCAGGCCGCCGACGACATAGCCGAGGACCAGTGGCTGGCGGGTGAGCCACGCGAGCGTCCCCCCGACGACAGCGGCGAAGACGACCCACGCGAGGTCGTAAAAAAAGTGTGGATCGGGTGTCATCGTTGGGCCGAAAGTACCACGCTCAGGGGCCGCGGCACCGCGTTCCCCCCACATCTGGGGCCTCGCGCGGTCATTGCAACGCCGCCAGGGACGATGCGTCGCAAACGGTCGTTCTGCTATTGTGAAACGAGCGCAATTTCGCTTCGGGGGAGGCTGGTTGGCGGCCCAAGACTCGGTGGCGGCGCTCCAGGAACGGCTGGCCAACGCGCAGAAGCTCGTTCAGCTCATCGATCGGATCCACGCGGCGAAGAACCTCGATTCGATCTTCTTCGACCTCCAGGGCGAGATCCTGACGTTCCTCGACGCCGACCGCATGACGGTCTACACCATCGATCCAGAGCGTAAAGAGCTCTATTCGAAGTTCCTCACGCTCCACGCGGTGAAAGAGATTCGCGTACCGATCAGCGAGACGTCGGTGGCCGGGTTCGTCGCGCTGACGCGCCAGACGCTCAACATCGCGGATGCCTACGATAGCGCCGAGCTGACCCGCATCAACGCCAAGCTGCGCTTCGACGCGTCCTGGGACAAGCGGACGGGGTACCGCACGACGCAGATTCTCGCGATGCCGATCTTGCACGAAAACCGTACGGTCGGTGTGATTCAGCTCCTCAACAAGCAGAAGGCGGGGGCGCGGTTCAGCCGGGAAGACGAGAGTAACGTCGCTCGGATCGCGAAGACGCTCGGCGTGGCGCTCCACCACCAGCAGCAGCTCGGCCAGCGGCGGGGAACGAAGTTCGACTATCTCGTCGCGCAGGGGCTGATGACGCAGGACGATGTGAACGCGGCGATCTTGCTGGCGCGGCAGCGCGGCAGCGACGTGGAATCGATCCTCCTCGATGAGTATCGAATCCCGAAGGCCGAGCTGGGCGCCTCGCTCAGCCAGTTCTACCGTGTGCCGTTCGTCGAATTCAGTGAGGCAGTCGTCCCGCCCCCCGAGCTCGTCAAGCATCTCAAGCTCGAGTTCCTGAAGCGCAACCTGTGGGTGCCGCTCAAGCGTGACGCGGAGGGCACCACGCTGGTGCTGATCGACAATCCGCAAGACATCCAGCGTGTCGACTCCATCCACCAGGTGATGCGTGGTCACAAGATCGCGCTCGCCGTCGGCCTCAAGAAGGACATCCAGGAATTCCTCGCCGTCGCCTCCGGTGAGCGCGGCACGTCGCGCGCGAGCATGATGGAGATCCTGTCGGATCTGGGTGCCGAAGCCCAGCCGGGCGAGCGAGAGCTCGAGGCCATGGGCTTCGAGGTCGACGAGAACGACAGCGCCGTCATTCGCCTCGCCAACCAGCTCATCGTCGACGGCTACAAGGCGCGCGCCTCGGACATTCACATCGAGCCGTACGGGGCGCAGAAGGACACGATGATCCGGCTGCGGATCGACGGCTCGTGCATGGAGTACCAGCGCGTGCCGGGCGAGTTTCGCCGCGCGCTCGTGGCGCGCGTCAAGATCATGGCGCGGCTCGACATCGCGGAGCGGCGCAAGCCGCAGGACGGCAAGATCAACTTCAAGCTGCCGGACGGCCGCGACATCGAGCTCCGCGTGGCGACGGTTCCCACCCAGGGCGGCAACGAGGATGTCGTCATGCGTATCCTCACCGCCAGCGAGCCGATTCCCGTCGACAAGCTCGGCATGCTCGAGCGCAACATGCGCGAGATCAAGCTGGCGGCGCAGAAGCCGTACGGCCTCATTCTCTGTGTCGGGCCGACGGGCTCCGGCAAGACGACGACCCTACACTCGCTGCTCGGTTACATCAACAAGCCCGACCGCAAGATCTGGACGGCCGAGGATCCGGTCGAAATCACGCAGTACGGCCTGCGCCAGGTGCAGGTGCAGCCGAAGATCGGCTTCACGTTCGCCCAGGCGATGCGCGCATTCCTGCGCGCCGACCCCGACGTCATCATGGTCGGTGAGATGCGCGACGAGGAGACCGCGGCGACTGGCATCGAGGCCTCGCTCACCGGTCACCTCGTGTTCAGCACGCTGCACACGAACAGCGCTGTGGAGACCGTCATCCGGCTGCTCGACATGGGGCTCGATCCGTTCAACTTCGCGGACGCGCTGCTCGCCGTGCTCGCGCAGCGTCTCGTCAAGCGTATCTGCACCGAGTGTCGCGAGGAGTACCACCCCGACGAGGACGAGTTCGCCGAGTTCGAGCACGCGTTCGGCGGCAAGAACGAAATGACGAAGTTCGGGCTCGAATACAACGACGAGTTCGTGCTCTTCCGCGGCAAGGGCTGCGGCCACTGCAACAACTCCGGGTATCGCGGCCGTGCCGGTATCCACGAGCTCCTTGTTGCGAACGAGCCGATGAAGCGCCTGATCGCGGGCAAGGCGCCCGTGTCCGAGCTGCTCGCGGCATGCAAGAACGACGGCATGACGACGCTCGTGCAGGACGGCATTCTCAAGGCGCTCGAGGGCATCACCGACCTGAAGCAGGTCAAAGCGGTCGCCGTCAAGTAGCAGCATCACGCGTTCGCGGTGCCGGGCAACGTGGTGTCCCCGCGACCACGCAAATCGACGTTACGGTGCGCCTGTCAAGGTGCACCGATTTCTAGCCGGGGCCACCGCGTTACCCGAAACACGGATCTCACGAGGCACCGCACCGCCCGCGTCCGCACCTACTGTCACCGAAAGTCCGGCACGCTCTCGCGGGAACGCGCTATGTGAGCGCGGCCCGAGGCGTCAGGCGGGGGGCGGCTCCGCGTCCGTGGCGGCGGCGCCGTCGGTCAAGAGCGTCCAGTCGTCGGGGGGATCGGTCGGCGGGCGGTGCTTGGGCTCGGTGGTGACGACGCGGCCGCGGCTCGGCGAGAACCACTCCCAGCGGTCCGGCGGCGCGCCGAGGTCGTCGCGCGTGCCCATCTCCGGCCCCGCCTCGCCCTGGCTGGCGCGGTCGGCCTTGCGCTGTTGCTTGGCTTCCTGGCGGGTCTTGCGAACCTCTTCACGGCGCCGGCGCTCGAAATTGTAGTTCCGGCGGGGGCTCAGCGGCGGGTCTCCGGAGTGGCTGTCACGATATCCGATCTTCTCATGCCAGCTCCCGCGGTTTCACATCCTTGAACGTCACCCATAACAAGAGATCGTAGACGATCTTGAGCCCACCCCCGAGCACGAACGGCGCGGCGAGGGCGACCGAGGCCATCACCCAGCCCGTGACGGTCGGGCTCACTGCCTGCGCTACCGTCCTCCAGAGCGTCGTGGTCGTCGCCGCCGCTTCCCGTTCGTGGTCGTCCACGACCGCCATGACGTACGCCTGGCGCGTGGGCACGTCCATCTGCGACAGTAGCTGGCGGGCGTAGAGCAGGACGAGCGCGACCGCGGCGGTTGGCGCGCCCGCAATGGCGATCAGGAAGACGTTCGACAGCAGATGCGACACGACCATCGTGTTCAGCAGGCCGAACCGGCGCGCGGCGCGCGCCGCCAGCAGCAGCGACGCGGCCGTGACGAGCTGAGCGATGAGGAAGACCTGGCCGAGCGCGGCGAGCCCGAGGCCGTAGCGCTCGTGCAGGAAGTAGGCGACGAGTGATTGCAGCACGAAGCCGCCCGCGAACGAATCGAGCGCGAAGAGCGCCGCGAGGCGCCGGATCAACGGCGACGATCGCGCCGGACCCGTTGCGGCTCGCGTGACGGCCACGGTGGGCAGGCGGGCGTAGAGCGCCACCTGCGCCAGCGCGACGGCGAGGAATAGCGTAAAGAGCGCGCGCGGTGTCGTGAGCCCGACGACCGCCGCGCCGAGCCCCGCCGCCGCATACCCGAGCAAGTTGTAGATGCTCAGCACGCTCGTTCGCCGGGGTCCCGCGACGGCACGCGCGACGACCACCTGCTCGATCGACAGGAATGGCCCCGTCTCGCCCGTGCCGACGGCGACGTTGCCGATCATCGCGGCGAGCACGATGACCCACGGGCTGGTCGACAGCAGCAGGAGGGTCGCGGCCAGC
This sequence comes from Candidatus Methylomirabilota bacterium, assembly GCA_046723475.1. GTDB lineage: Bacteria > Methylomirabilota > Methylomirabilia > Rokubacteriales > CSP1-6 > AR12. Next base: position 6,870 of record JBKOUQ010000212.1, on the reverse strand, counting down.
GCCGATAGCGCGGCGAGCGCGCCGAGGGCGATTCGTGCGCCGAAGCGCTCGGCCGGACGGCGCACCGCCCACGTGAGCACTGCGCTGCCGATGAGCGTGCACGTGACGGCGACACCGACGCCGCGCGCATCCATACCGTGCTCGGCTAGGTAGACAGGGATCAGGATGCCGAGGAAGCCGTAGCAGAACGTCCGCAGCGACTTCGCAGCCAGAACCGCGGCAAGCGCGCTCACGTCAGACTTGACATCAACTCAACTTTTGTTGAGTATATGGCTCCCACCGAGTACGGCGGGGGGAGGTTGGTCACATGAATCCGGTAGAACGGTTGCTGCAGGACGAGGTCGCTCACCTCATCGATCGCCTGGCGTCGTCGATTCCGCCGGCCGCTCCCGCGGCACGCGGCATGACGCCCGCCGCACACGCACGGCTGGCCGAAGCGGAGGCGCAGATGGCCCACGCCCGGACCGCGCTGATGGACGGGTACGGCCATTGGCGCCGCGCGCTCGAAGACGTCGAGAACCTCTGGGCGCTCGCCGCGTGGCGATCAACCGCGGCCGAAGAGCCGAGCGAGCACCCCGCGTCGCTCGCCGCCTGAGGCCGCGGGCTCGGCCAGAAATCGCAGGCTGAGCGTCTCGAACCGCTGCCAGTAGTCCGGCAGCGCCCGCGCGGCGGCTACCTGGCGGGCCACGAGACGTGCCTGCTCGTCACCACGCGGCCCGCGCTCGCCGGGATGCGGCGGCGGGACCTCGGCGTCGAGCAAGCGGAGGAACGCATCGAGGTACGCGGCGTACTCCGCGCGGTCCGCCACGCTATCGGCGACGGGGGAAGGACGCTGCTGAGCGTGGCGTGCGCGTACGAGGGCGTCGAGGCACACGAAATCGATGGCTTCCTCCAGACGCTCGCGGATCTCGGAATCGATCCGCGTCTCGAGGTCGTGTGAGCGGTCCGGATGGTGCAGCGGCATCAGCCGAGCATCGCCGCCAGCCCCGTGTCGAGTGGCATGGGGACGAGGCCGAACGTCTCGTAGAACGGTCCGGGCTCGCACGTGTTCTCCTCCTCGAGCATGAGCAGCTGGTCGGGCGTCAGCGGATAGTCCGGGAAGCGGTGCAGCAGCCGCGTCAGCGCGCGCACGAGCCCCAGTGGGGCGTGCACTTTCAACGGGCGGCGCCGCCCCATTGCGGCGGCGACGCGATCGATGAGGTCCAGCATCGTGACCGGCTCGGGGCCGCCGATGTCATAGGTGTGCTTGACGCTCGCGTCCAGCGTGAGCGCGCGGACGAACGCCTCCGCGACTTGCGCGACGGGAACCGGCTGCAGGCGCTGGCGTCCGCTGCCGATGACGGGCACGATCCGCAAGCGTTCGATCATGCGGGCCAGCAGCGTGACGAAGCCGTCGCCGTGTCCGTAGATGACAGAGGGGCGAAAAATCGTCCACGGCAGCGTGCTCGCACGGACGGCCTCCTCTGCCGCCCACTTCGTCTGATGGTAGCGAGAGCGCGCGCCGGCCCGGGTGCCGAGCGCGCTCATGTGGATGTAGCGCCGCACGCCGATCGCCGCCGCGGCCTGCAGGACGTTCAGCGTTCCCTGCGTATGAACACGCTCGAAGGTGACGCGCGCCGCCGGCTGCTCGCGGATGATCCCGACCAGGTGGATGACCGCGTCGCAGCCCTCCATGCCCTGCTCCAGCGATTGGCGCGCCATGATGTCACCCTCGATGCGCTCGATCGCGCCCAAGCCTTGCAGGTCGCGTTCGGAGCCGCGGCGGACCACGCAGCGCACCGCACACCCCGACGCCCGCAGTGCTTGCACGACGGCGCGTCCGACGAACCCGGTGCCGCCGGTCACGAACACGCGTCGCATCGCGGGCGACTGCATGGCCTTAAGGATATCAACCCGGCCATGCCTGGATGCTAAGATGGGGCGTGGTCGTGTCGCTCCGACCCGCCGTCCGTTGGGTCGTTCTTCTCGCGCTGACGCTGACGTCTATTCCGGCCATGGCGCAGGACTGGAGCGGTATCGACGAGGCCGCCGTCGATGCGGTCGGTTCCGGTGAGATCCCAGGTGTCGTCGTCGTCGTCGGCCGCGGTGATGAGATCCTCTATCACCGCGCGTGGGGCTCGCGACGCGTCGTGCCCGACCACGCGGCGATGACCGAGAACACGATTTTCGACATCGCCTCGCTCACCAAACCGTTCGGCACGACGTTGGCCGTCATGTCGCTCGTCGAGCGCGGCCGCGTGCGCCTCGACGCGCCGCTCGGGCGCTATCTCAAGGAGTTTCGTGGGCGGGCCCACGATGGCGTGACGATCCAGCGCCTGCTCACGCACAGCGCCGGTCTGCCGGCCATCCCACCCACCGCGACCGTCGCACGTGGTTTTCCAAAAGCCGCGGGTCTGATCGCGAAGTTGCCGCTCGACTATCCGCCGGGCAGCGCGTTTCAGTACAGCGATACCGGCTTCATGCTGCTCGGCGAGATGGTGCGACGCGTGTCGGGCGACTCGCTCGACCGCTACCTCACGCAGCACGTGTTCAAGCCGCTCGGCCTGCGCGACACCGGCTTCGACCCGCCGGCGCGCCTGCACGACCGCATCGCGCCGACGGAGTTCCAGAATGGGCATCTGCTCGTGGGCGAGGTTCACGACCCACGGGCGCGCGCGCTCGGGGGCGTGGCCGGCCACGCCGGTCTGTTCTCGACGGCCGCCGATCTCTCGCGCATCTGCCGAATGCTCACGGCCGGCGGCGCTCTCGACCGGGTCCGCGTGTTCAAGCCGTCAACCGTCGCGCTGATGTGGAGTCGCTCGCCGGAGGGCAATGGGAGCCGCGCGCTCGGCTGGGACATCTCGAGCACGTACTCGATGACGGCATCGCCGTTTTTCCCGGCTGACTCCGTCGGCCACCTCGGCTTCACGGGCACCTCGGTGTGGATCCATCCCCGCAGCCGTTCGTACGTGATCGTCCTCACCAACCGCGTGCATCCGAGCGGTGGTGGCGCCACGAAGATTCGAGAGCTGCGCGCGCGGGTGGCGGCGGCGGCGGCCTCGGCGCTGTTCGTACCCGAGCTGGCAACGACGGTTGCGATGGCCGACGCGGTTGGCCCCGCCGCCGACGGGGCTGACGACGCGACCAGGCCGGCGCCGCCGCGGCCGTCGGTCGTGCGCTCCGGTCTCGACGTACTCGTCGCACAGCGCTTCGCGCCGCTCACGGGCTTCACCGTCGGGCTGGTCACCAACCACACGGGAATCGATTCGCAGGGGCGCCGCACGATCGACCTGCTGGCCACCGCACCCGGCGTGCGGCTCGGCGCGATCTTCTCGCCCGAGCACGGGCTGACGGGCGATGCGAACACCGACGTCGCCAATGGCCGCGACGCGATCACGGGACTGCCCGTGTGGAGCCTCTACGGGACCACCCGGCGTCCGACCGCGTCGATGCTGCGGGGCCTCGACGTGCTGGTGTTCGATATTCAGGACGTGGGCGTGCGTTATTACACCTATCTCACGACGCTGCTGTACGTGATGGAGGAGGCGGCCCGCGCCCGCATTCCGCTCGTTGTCCTGGACCGGCCCAACCCGATCACCGGTCGCGTGGTCGAGGGGCCGGTGATGGATCCGGATCTCGCGTCGTTTACCGGGCCGCACCCATTGCCCGTCCGCACCGGCATGACGATCGGAGAATTTGCGCGCATGGCGGCCGCCGAGCGGCGCATCCCGGTCTCGCTGACGGTCGTGCCGCTCGAGGGCTGGGAGCGCGGCCGGTGGTTCGACGAGACCGGGCTCCCGTGGGTGAATCCGTCCCCGAACATCCGCTCGGTGACCCAGGCGCTGCTTTACTCCGGCATCGGCCTGCTCGAAGCGACGAACGTGGCGGTGGGGCGGGGGACGGACTGGCCGTTCGAGGTGGTCGGCGCGCCGTGGCTCGATCCGCATGGCGTGAGCCAGGATCTGAATGCGCTGCGGCTGCGGGGCGTGAAGTTCGAGCCGGTGATCTTCACGCCGACCGGAGACCGCTACATGGGCGTGCCGTGTGGCGGCGTACGGCTGGTGGTCACCGACCGGGATGGGATCCGCCCGGTGACCGTCGGGCTGGCGATCGCGAAAACGCTACGTGCGCGTCACCGCGACCAGTTCAGGCCGGAGCCGATCCAGAACCTCCTGGTGAATCGCGCGACGATGTGGGCCCTGTTGCGGAACGAGCCGTTGGATCGGCTGGTGGTCTGGACCGAGATCGAGCGCAGCAATTTCCTGAACCGCCGCGCGTCGTACCTCATCTACAAGTAGCCCTCACTCCTCATCTACAAGTAGCCCTCACTCCTCATCTACAAGTAGCCCTCACTCCTCATCTACAAGTAGCCCTCACTCAGGCGTCGAGGCTCTTTTGGGCGTGGTCTTCGCTGGGGCCGCGCTCGCCGCGGCGACGTCCTTCGTCTCGACGACCTTCAGCTTGACGTCGTCCTTGAGCTTCACGCGGCGATCCGCGGGCACGGTGACGGCCGCCGGGTCGCCGTCGCTCACGAACCGCTCGTGCGGGTTCTTGTCGAACCAGTTGAGCCACTGGCCGAGGTCACGCTCGACGGCCTGAATTCGCGGCAGGCGCGTGGGGTCGAACGTGCGCGCGAACGGCGACGGCGCCGCGCCGCCGGCGACCATCAGAATCGCCTCGTGGTCGTACGTGGTGCCCTTGGCCTGTCCGTGCAGCGCCCAGCCGACCTCGCGCGGGTACACGCCGTGTGGCAGCGCGATCGTCCGGATCTTGTAGTCCGGGACGTAGCGCTGAATCCATTGCTGGGCCTCGGCGATCTGCGTGCGCACGACGTTCTCGTCGTACTTGCCGAGATTCGCGTGCCAGAGCGTGTGGTTGCCGATCTCGTAGCCGCGGCTGACGAGGTATTGCAGCTTGCGGCCCTCGTACTCCGGCTGGTTGAAGAGCCGATGCGGCTTGCTGGCGCCCGGCAGCACGTAGAACGTGGCGGCGCGGCCGAAGTCGGGCTTCTCACGAGCGAACGCCTCGAGAATGCCGATCGCGCACTTGGGATCGACCTCGACGCCCCCGTTGCTCTCGATATAGCGGAACTGGCCTGGTGAGGAGTCGTCGAACGTAAGGACGACCGGCGTGGTGCCCGCCGGGACGGTGATCCGGCCGTCCAGAAGCGCGTTCAGTGACTGCAGACGATACCCGCGCGCGTAGAGCGTTTCGAGGTCACGTCGGAAGTTCTCCGGTGTCCGCGTCCAGCGTTGTTCAGGGTAGTCGATTTGGTGGTACTCGAGGATCATCAGCCGGCCGAGCTCGTTGGGGGCGAGCGGCTCGGCCCACGCGAATGCGGCGAACATGAGCGCCGCCGCGAGCAGCAGGATGAAGACGAGGCCAAGCCTCATCGCGCTGCCAGCGGACTCTTCTCCCGCAGCGCCGCGCGAGTGTAGTCGTTGCGCGGGTTCCAGAGCATCCATCCCGTGCCTCCTGCCTCATCTGCGCCCCGGATCTGGTCACGGATCTCGGCCACCCCGAAGATCCGCTTGTCGAACGCGTAGTCCTTGAAGTCCTGCAGCCACGGGCGAATGCGGGCCACCGTGTGCGCCGACCGCTTGCGGATCATCCGCACGCTCTCCCGCACGACCATGTACGGGTTCGCGACGGGATTGCGGTAGCCGGGAATGCCGAGGTGGTAGCCGGACGGGTAGACCATCGGGCACATGTAGTCGAGGTGCGGGGCGAGCTCCTCGACGCGCTGCCCGATATCGGTGTCGTTCTCGTTGAACGCGGTGTAGCCGAAGATATCGGCACCCATGTAGGCGCCGCGCGCGCCGATCTCCTTGCGCGCGCGCTCCAGGAACGCCGCGATGGTCGGCAGCCGCGTCTCCTTGTTGACCGGCCGCGCGTACTGAGCCACCTGCAGCTTGCCGTCCGTCGGGAAGCGAACATAGTCGAACTGGACCTCGTCGAACCCGCGCTCGATCGCTTCCTTGGCGATCGCGATGTTGTAGTTCCAGACCTCTTCCCGGAACGGATCGACCCAGGCCAGGTTCTCGCGGTCGACCCACGGCTTGCCCGTGCGCGTATCGATGATCGCGAGGTCGGGACGCGCGTTGGCGAGCATGTTGTCTTTGAACGTGACGATGCGCGCGATCGTGTAAATCCCGCGCGCCTTGAGGTCGGCCATCATGCCGTCGAAGTCGCGCAGCGTGCCCGGGCCCTGAGCGCCGATCGCGAGCGCCTGCTCGACTCGCGTCGGGTAAATGATCCAGCCGCGGTCGCCCTTGACGTCGATGACGACGGCATTGAGCTCGGTGTGCTCGACCATGTCGAGCACGCGCCCGCGGATACCGCGGTCGCCGAAGCCGAAGTAGGTGAGGTACGCCGCCTTGATCACATGCGGGCGCATCGTGACCTCGATCGGCGCGGTGGCGGCCCGCGGCTCGAGGACGACTTTTGCGTAGCCGGGGCGCTTGACGACGACCGTGGCGTCAGACGGCGGTGTCAGCGTGAACGCACCGTCGTCGCCGACGCGCGTCTCTATCCCGGCCGCGACCACCGACGCACCCACGAGCGGCTTGCCTTCCTGGTCGACGACCCGGCCGCTGATCGTGCCGGACCAGCTGCCGCGTGGGCGCTCGGGCTTCGCGGGCACCACGGGCGTCACCTCGGGGGCGGACGGCCGTGTCGGCTCGACCCGCGTCTGCGGAGCCAGACGCGTTGTCATGACGGGCTGCCCCGGACGCGAGCTATCGATCGCCTCGCTGACGGGCGGCAACGGCGCCGGTTTCTCCGACGTGTGCGCGCGCGGGTCGGGGTGCCCTCCGGGCACCGCCGTGGAATCCGCGCCCCGAATCGGGAGCGGGGCTGCAGCGGCCAGCCCGACTCGGTGTGGTGCAAGCA
>JBKOUQ010000048.1:0-27385 GCA_046723475.1 Candidatus Methylomirabilota bacterium | reverse complement strand
AACTGGCTCCGCGCGCGGCCGCGCGGGCGTCGCCGCCCGCACGGGCTCCGACGGTTGCGGATGTTCCGCCGGTGCCGACACCGGCTCCGTCGCTTTCGCGTCGGTGCGCGCAGCAACTGGCTCGCGCGCCGCGGATGCGCGCTCGGCGGGCGTCTCGTCGGTGATGCGGCCGACGACCGTCCCCGGCTCGACGCGCGAGCCCGCCGGCACCGTGATGTGCAGCCGCCCCGCCGTCTCGGCCTGCACTTCCATCGCCGCCTTCTCGGTCTCGAGCTCGAGCACGACCTCGTCGGCCTCGACGTGTGCGCCATCGGGCTTGATCCAGCGGACGAGCGTGGCTTCGGTGATCGACTCGCCGAGCGGCGGGATACGGATGTCGACGGCCATATCAGGGCGCGAGCGCCTGGTCGACGATCGCCTGCTCCTCGGCCTGATGGATCGCGTGCGAGCCGGTCGCCACGCTCGCGGCCTCCACGCGTCCGATGTACGAGAAGCGCACGTCGGGCCGCAACAGCGGCGACAGCAGCGGACGCACGAACCACCAGGCCCCCTGGTTGGCCGGCTCCTCCTGCACCCAGCACACTTCGGCCGCCGCCGCGTGACGCGCGAGCAGCGCACGGACGTCCTCGGTAGGAAACGGATAGAGCTGCTCGATGCGGACCAGCGCCACGTCGTCGCGGCCGCGCTCGTGGCGTGCCCCGTCGAGCGCGTAGAAGATCTTGCCGGTGCAGACGACGAGCCGGCGGGTGGTCGACGGCGGATTCGGATCATCGAGCGTGAGGCGGAAGCCACCGTCGGTCAGCTCGCCGAGGGGCGACACCGCCCGCGGATGACGCAGCAGGCTCTTGGGCGACATGACGACCAGCGGCTTGCGAAAGCGCCGATGCATCTGGCGTCGCAGCGCGTGGAAGATCTGCGCGGGCGTGGTCGGCACGATGACCTGGATGTTCCCCTCGGCGGCGAGCTGCAGGAAGCGCTCGAGCCGAGCGCTCGAGTGCTCGGAGCCCTGTCCCTCGTAGCCGTGCGGCAGCAGCAGCACGAGCCCGCTCATGCGCTGCCACTTGGATTCGCCGCTGGCGATGAACTGGTCGATGATGACCTGTGCGCCGTTGGCGAAGTCGCCGAACTGCGCCTCCCAGATCGTCAGCCGGCGCGGGTCGGCGCTCGACACGCCGTATTCGAAGCCGAGCACCGCTTGCTCGCTCAGCGGGCTGTTGACCGCTTCCAGCACCGCCTGGTCGTCCTGCACGTGGTTGAGCGGCACCCACGCGCGGCCGTCTGTCGCGTCGAAGATTGCCGCGTGACGATGGCCGAACGTGCCGCGGACGACGTCCTGCCCACTCAAGCGCACCGGCGTTCTCTCGATGAGAAGGCTGCCGTATGCCAGCGTCTCGGCCGTGCCCCAATCGAGCGCGTCGCCGCGCACGACACGCGCCTGGCGGTCGGCGAGGAGCTTGGTCACGCGCGCGTTCGGCGTGAATTCCGCGGGGTGCCGCGGCAGCGCGTCCGCGATCGCGCGCAGCCGCTCGGCGGGCACGCGCGTGTCGGCACCCCAATCGTCGCCGGCCCCGCCGAGGCCCTGCCACAGCCCGCCGAACGCGAAGACCTTCGGCTGCGGTCGTTCGGTGCGCGCGGTGGCCAGCGCGGCTTCGAGGGCCACTCGCTTCGTGCGCCGCAGCTCGGCAAGCTCCGCCTCGTCGATGACACCCGCCTCGGCGAGCCGCTTGGTATAGCGCGCGACGACCGACGGATGGTTGCGGATCTGCTCGTACATCACCGGCTGCGTGAGCGTCGGATCGTCGAGCTCGTTGTGTCCGTGCCGGCGATAGCAGACGAAATCGATGAACACGTCGGCACGGAACGCCTGCCGGTAGCCCGCGGCCAGTCGCGCCGCCTGAACGACGGCCTCGGGATCGTCCGCGTTGACGTGGAACACCGGCGCGCGCAGGACCTGCGCGGGATCCGACGGGTACCGCGTGAACAGGTAGTCCTCGGGCGACGTCGTGAAGCCGATCTGGTTGTTCACGATGATGTGTACGGTGCCGCCGGTCGTGTAGCCGGGCAGCGGCGACAGCGCGAGCGTCTCGTACACGATGCCCTGGCCCATGAATGCGGCATCGCCGTGCATCAGCACCGGCGCCACGCGGCGGCGGTCGCCATCGTCACGTGACGCCTGCTTGGCGCGCACGATGCCCTCGACGACCGGATTCACGAACTCGAGATGACTCGGATTCGACGCGAGCGATAGGTGCAGCGTCGCGCCCGCACGTGTCCGGCGGTCGGACGAGTAGCCGAGATGATATTTCACATCGCCGTCGCCGAGGATGTCGTCGGGCAGTGCGTCCTCGAACTCCGCGAACATCATCTCGTACGGCTTGTTGAGGACGTGGGCCAGCACGTTGAGGCGTCCACGATGCGGCATGCCCAGGACGACCTCGACCACCTCCAAACGAGCGGACTCCTCGATCAGCGCGTCGAGCAGCGGCACGAGCGCCTCGCCGCCCTCGAGCGAGAAGCGCTTCTGCCCGGGATAGCGCGCTTGCAGGAACTGTTCGAACATCTCCGCCGTCACGAGGCGCTCGAGCAGCGCGCGACGGTCGTCGGCCGACAGCTCGGGCCGATTGCGCCGCGGCTCGATGCGCTCCCGTAGCCACTCGCGTCGCGCCTTGTCCGCGACCGACATGTATTCGACGCCGAGCGTGCCGCAGTACGTCTGGCGAAGCGCGGTGATCAGCTCGCGCAGCGGACCGCGCGTGCCGCCCTTGAACGGCGCCCAGTCCACCACGCGATCCAGATCGCGCTCGGTGAAGCCGAGCTCCGCGAGCCCCAGCAGCGGATGCTCGCGGGGACTGCCGCCGAGCGGGTCGAGGTCGGCGACCAGATGACCGAGCTCACGATACGTGTGCACGAGCTCGTCGATCGAGCCGCCCGCGCGCGCCCCGTCGCGCAGTGCCAGGTCGAACCCGGCGAACACGAGCCCCCAGCGCTCGTCGACCGATGCGGGATCTCGCAAGTATTCGCGGTACAGGGCGTCGACGTACTCGGGATTGGCGCGGGCGATGTCGTCGAACGGCAACACATGTCAGCCTACACCCGCGCCAGACGCGACTCACACGACGCGAAACACCTCGACTTCGACGGATTTGCCCTTCACGCGGCGGGCGGGCAGCGGCTCGAGGTCGATGCCGCGCTCAACGCGCTGGGCCGTCGTCGCGCTCACCAGAATATCGACGCCGACGTCCTTGGTCAGCCCCTGGATGCGTGACGCGAGATTGACGGTGTCCCCGACGAGCGCGTACGAGAGCCGCTCCCGGCTTCCGATCGCTCCCGCGAGCACCGGCCCCGTGTGCACGCCGATGCCGTGGCGCAGCGGCCGGGCGCGGCCGCGGTTCCACGCCGCCAGCCGCGCGCGCATGTCGAGCGCGGCGCGCACGGCGCATGCGGGGTGGTCGGCGGCGGGAACGGGCGCACCGAACACCGCCTCGATCTCGTCGCCGATGAACTGCAGCACGAGCCCGCCGTGTGCTCGGATGGCCGCCTCCATCTCGCCGAAGTAGCCGTTCAGGTCACGGACGACCTCGCGCGGCTCCGTCGATTCCACCCACGGCGTGAAGTCCCGCAGGTCCGCGAAGAGTACGGTGACCTCGCGCTGCTCGCCCTCGACGCTCACGCGCCCCGCCAAAATCTCGTCGCGCACCTCGCGCGTGACGTAGCGGCCGAACGTGTCCTTGATCGCCTCGCGCTCGCGCAGGCCGTCGAGCATGCGGTTGAAGCCCTCGGACACCGCGCCGAGCTCGTCGTTCGAGACGACGGGGCAGCGGCCTTCGAGGTCGCCGCGCTCCACGCGAGCCATCGCGAAGGTGAGGCCGAGCAGCGGCTCGGCCACGCTCCTGGAGACGGTCACCGACAACCGGACGGCGGCCACCAGACCGGCGACGATCAAGAACGCGATGACCGTGAGCATGCCGCCAAGCATCGCGCCGCCGCTACCAGGCTCGGAGGCGGGCATCCCAGCGCGACGCCAGATGACGATCCCGAGCAGCAGCAGCGGGCCGATACTGGTCAACAAAAAGACGGCGAGCAGTCGGACGCGCACCGGCACGCGTGGCACGCCGCGCACCGCGCTCAGGTCGCCGTCGGGAAAAAATGTCGGCAGCTCTTGTCGCCAGAGATTCTCCACGGAGAAGAACACGATCGCCGCGGTCACGACGCCTGTGAGCCCGCTGATGCCGACGAGCGACCGAACCGCGCCCCGCATCCCGAACGAGCCGGTGAGCCACGGCTCGACCACCCCGAACAGGACGCCGGCCACCACCCAGCTGGCAAGCGTGACGCCGGCAACGGTCCATGGGAAAAGCAGCGCGCGGCGGCGCGCCTCGGGTGACGTGCGATCTCCGCTCAGCATGGGCGCCGCCCAGCGCGACGCGACGCGCGCCCCGATCGCGATGAGCGCGACGAACCCGACGATGAAGAACACGATGTCGATCCATCCGACGTCGGGTCCCGAAGTCACCGGGTCGAAGAAGCGAAAGTAGACGAAGCCCATGATGGCGCCAAACAGGTTGGCCAACCGCGTGCGCCAGAGAATCGACCGTCGCCGCGCGCTGGCCGCGTCCATCACGCGCTCGCCGCGTCCATCACGCACTTCCATCACGCGCTCGCCACACCATCGAGCGCGGCGAGCACCGCATCGAGCGCCGGCGTCGGGGGCTTGTCGCGCCGCCGCACGATCGCCAGGCGGCGCTCGAGCGTCGGCGTCAGCGCCCGCGCGGTCAGCGTTCGCGCACGCAGCTCGGCGCGCACGGCGACGGCGGAGATCACCGACACGCCGAGGCCAGCGGCCACCAAGCGCTTCGTCGCCTCCACGTTGCCGAGCTCCATGGCCACGCGCGGACGCACGCTCGCACGCTGAAACCACGCGTCGATCACGCGGCGGATGGTGCCGCCGCGCTCGTACAGAATCAACGGCACCTCCGCGAGGTCTGCCGCTCGCAGCGCGCCGTGCCGCGGCCAGCGGTGATCGGGCGCCGCGATCGCGACCTGTGGGTCGCGGCGGAACGGCACGGCGACGAGCTGGCGTCCGCGCACGGGCAGCGTCAGCACCGCGAGATCGAGGTGGCCGGCGGCGACGGCGGCGGCGAGGTCCGCGGAGTTGCCGGTGACGATCACGAGGTCGAGCTCGGGATGCCGCGCGCGCAGGCGGCGCAACGCTTCGGGCAGCACGTACGTGCTCGCGGTGGCGCCCGTCCCGATCCGCACCCGGCCGGCCACCACGCCGCGCATGCGCTGGATGGCCTGCCGCGCGGCCTCGAGCTCCGCGAGCGCTCGGCCGGCATGCTCCAGCAACACCTCACCTGCCGCCGTCGGAAACGTGCGCCGGCCCACCCGCTCGAGGACGCGGGCGCCGAGCGTCTGCTCGAGATGCCGGATGTGGTGGCTCACCGCGGGCTGGCTCAGGTGTAGCGTCTCGGCCGCGCGCGAGAACGAGGCCTGGCGCACGACCTCGGCGAACGTCCGCACGTGAACCGGCGACAGCTCCATCGCCGCTGAAAGTATCTCGAATCGTTTGCATTCGCACAATTCATTTTCTTCATCGTTTTGCCCGTGGCACCGTTGAGCCATCGTGGAAACGACGACACGATCGGCGCTCACGATTCGCGATGCGACAACGGCCGACGCCACCGCGATCTGCCTCATCTATAACCAGGGGATCGAGGACCGTGTCGCCACGCTGGAGACGGAGCTGCGCACGCCGGCGGAGCGTCGCGAGTGGCTGCTCGCGCGCGGCTCGCGCCACCCCGTCCTCGTCGCGCAGACAACGCAGCCACGTAGCATCTGGAACGGGCCACCCGCGGCGCGAACCGACCTCGCGGTGCCCGCTACAACAACGGCGCCGCTCACCATCGCCGGCTGGGCGAGTCTCAATCGCTTCAACCCGCGCCCGGTGTACGACCACGTGGCGGATATCTCCGTCTACGTCGAGCGCGCCTGGCGTGGTCACGGAGTCGGCCGTGCGCTCCTCGGCGCGCTCGTGCAGCGCGCCATCGCGCTCGGCTATCACAAGCTCGTCCTCGCCGCCTTTCCCGACAACGTCGCCGGCATGGCGCTCTACGCCCGCATGGGGTTCGCGCGCGTCGGCGTCTATCGCGAGCAGGGACTCCTCGACGGCCGCTGGGTCGACGTGGCCGTCATGGAGCGACTGCTCTGACCCACGGGATCTGGATGAACGAATTCCACGCCGATTTTCTGGCGCGCGACCGACTGGCGGAGGCGCGCGAGCGCGCCGCGCGGCGTGACCTCGTCGATCGCCTGCGTCGTGGCTATTGGCGGCGGGCGCTCGGCGCGGAGCTGATTCGGCTGGGGCGACGCGTCGCCGGCGTCACGCCCACACGGCGGGCTCCAGCGCGAGACTGACGCCGAATCGCTCGGCGACCGACGCCTGCAGCCGCCGCGCGAAGGCCAGCACGTCTGCGGCGCGGGCCCCGTCGTGGGCGACGACGGCGAGCGCGTGCGCCGTCGACAGCCCGACCACGCCGTCACGCTGGCCGCGCCGGAAGCCCGCCCGCTCGATCAGCCACGCCGCCGAGAGCTTCACGCTGCCGTCCGCCTGCGGCCAGCGCGGCACGGTGCCGTCGGTCGCGCGTCGAACCACGTCGTCGGCCACGGCGGACGATACGATCGGGTTGGTGAAGAACGAGCCGCACGACCGACGATTGGGATCGCGCGGGTCGAGCACCATCGACTTTGTTCGGCGGATCGCGATCACGCTGGTCCGGACGTCGCTCAGCGTCGGCGCCATCACGCCGCGCGCGGTGAGATCGCGCGCGACGTCCGCATAGCCGAGCGTCGGCGCGCCGCCGGGCCGCAGTCGGTACGTGACGGCGACCACCACGTAGCGGCCGGGCTCGCGGCTCTTGAACGCGCTGTCGCGATACGCGAAGCCGCATTGCTCCGGTGAGAGCGTGACCGTGTCCCCCGATCGCGTGTCGAGCGCGCGCACCGCGACGACGGTGTCGCTGACTTCCTGCCCATAGGCGCCGACGTTCTGCAGCGGAGTGGCGCCGACGAACCCCGGGATTCCCGACAGACACTCGAGGCCCGCCCAGCCGTGCGCGACGGTGCGCGCGACGAGATCGTCCCACGGCTCGCCGGCCGCCGCGGTGACGTCCACCGCATCCCGCATTTCCCGCGTGCTGACGCCGCGCAGACCGATGTGCACCACGAGCGCGTCGACGCCGCCGTCCGCCACGACGACGTTGGAGCCGCCGCCGAGGATGCGCAGCGCGACGCCGCGGGCGTGCGCCCACGCGACGGCCTGGTGCAGCGTGCCCTCGTCGGTCGCCTCGACGAACCATCGCGCCGGCCCGCCCACGCCCATCGTCGTGTAGGGCGCGAGCGCGACGCCTTCCCGCACGCCCAGCGGCGTCGACATCACGCGCCGGCCCCCGCGGTGTCGCGCGGCGTCGGCGGTAGGTAGCCGAGCAAAAAGACGTTCAAATGGACGAGCAGCAGCTTGTTCCACGCCATGCTGGCCTCGAGCGCACGCGGCGGCGGGAGCACCTCGCCGAAGAGCGCGGCGAGTGCCGTCTGCGCGAGGCTGATGGCGTTCACGACTAGATGTGCGGGCACGACGCCCCCGGGGCCGGTTGCGCGATGACTGTGCGAGAGGCCCACCGCGAGCAGGTAGTAGGCCGACTCGTGCGTCACCGCGGCCCGCGCGGTTTCTTGCAGCCAGCGTCCGAGACTGTGCTTGCGCCGCTCGATGCGCGGCAGGTCGGGCGCGCCGTCGGCGCCGACGAAGAAGCGCGCCGACTCGGGGAACTTCAGAAAGTGATCGTAGAGCGCGGCCGTGAGCTCGGCTTCGCGCTCCAGAACGATCGGCGCGCTCGCGCGCACGATCGCCGCATCGGTCTCGCCGAAGCCGACGAAGTCGCACAGCTCACGCACGTAGCGCGGCATATCGGTGGCGGGCAGCCAGCCGCCCGTCGTGCCGGACGCACGGCTCACGGCATCAACCGCGTGGCGCTCCACGGCCCACCGACGTACGCATCGTGCTGGCGCGTGAGCGAGCGCGTCCAGCGCGCGCGGTCGTGCGCGCGCGCGGGCTGACTCACCCAGAGCTCGACGCGCTCGGCCCAGACGCGATAGCCGCCCCAGCGGTGCGGGCGCGGGATCGCGTCATCGGCCGCGCGCGCCGCGACCTCGCGCATGCGCGCCAGGAACGCCGCGCGAGACGCGAGCGGCCGGCTCTGGTCGCTCGCGACCGCCGCAACACGCGCGTCGAGCGGACGCGAGGCCCAGTAGGCATCGCTCTCGGCGTCGCTGGCGTCCGTGACAGGACCCGCGATGCGGATCTGGCGCTCCAGCGCCTCCCAGTGAAACACGAGCGCGGCCCACGGGCATCGCGCGAGCTCGCCGCCCTTGTCGCTGTCGCGATCGGTGTAGAAGAGCAACGTTCCCGCCGCGGCGTCAAAGCCACGACAGATGACCATGCGCGCCGCGGGTCGGCCGTCGGTGTCGATGGTGGCGAGGGTCATGGCCGTCGCGTTGCGCACGTGCTTCGCGGCATCGGCAAGCCACTCGGAGATGACCGGCATCGGATCGGATGGCAGCGTCTCGGGCAGCGCCGCAGTGGTCTGCGCCATGTCCGAGTCACCGTATCATGACGCATGCCCTTCAAGACCTTTACGCTTCGCGAGCGCCCCGCCCTCGAGGAGGAATTCGAGCGACTCTCAGACGCCGCGTGGCCACGCTTCCTCCGACAGCAGGACGAGCTCGGCTATGGACAGTACTGGCCGTTGCTCTTTACCGCGTGGGCCGACTGGCAGCTGCTGATCGTGGACGAGCTGGGACCGACGATCGCCGGAACCCACGCGGTGCCGCTCGTCTGGAACGGCGTCGACGATTTGCCGACGAGCATCGCCGACATTCTGGCCCGCGCGAAGGCCGATCACGATGCCGGCCGCACGCCCACCGCGCTGTGTGCGCTTGCCGCGATGGTCGACGCGCGCTTTCGCGGCAAGGGCATGAGCGCGGTCGCCGTGCGCGCGATGGCCGACCTCGCGCGCGCGCATCGTCTGCGTGCGTTGATCGCACCGGTCAGGCCCGCCGAGAAAAACCGGTATCCGCTCACGCCGATGGAGCGATACGTCCACTGGACGAACGAGGACGGCCTGCCGCTCGACCCGTGGATCCGCGTCCATGCCCGGCTCGGCGCCGAGATTCTCGGTGTCCTGCCTCGCTCGCTCGTCATCGTGGGCACGGTCGAGAACTGGGAACGCTGGACCGACATGCGATTTCCCGACTCGGGCCCGTACGTGGTGCCCGGTGCGCTGCAGCCCGTCGTCATCGATCGTCAGGCGGACGAGGGACGCTACGAGGACCCCAACGTCTGGATGCGACACCGGATCGACTAGGACGGCGGCCGTTTCGGAACGTCGAGCACCGGCCACGGCTTGCGGCCGACGCACAGCATCACCCGACCTGCGAGCGTCTCGTCGGTCACGATGTCCGCGACCGCCTCGGCAATGTCTTCGGGCGGGGTCATCACTGACGGGGCCATGGCGCGCCACGCTTCAGGCGACAGCGCGGCGCGTGTCCGCTGAGTCATCGGGGTATCGACCCAATCCGGACAGACGCAGTTCACGCGGATACCCAAACGCGGGCCGAGCGGCGCCAGCGCGGCCGTGAGCCGAACGACGGCCGCCTTGCTGGCGGCATACACCGGCGCCGGGTGCGGCCCGACGCCGATCCCCGCCATCGACGCGATATTGACGATCACGCCGCCGCCCCGGCCTCGCATGGCGGCGATGGCGTGCTGTGTTCCGAGGAGAAGACCGCGGAGGTTGGTATCGAGCACGCGCAGTCACCGCGCGGGCTCCAGCTCGGGAAAGACGTCGCGAGGAGAGGCGCCGGCCTCGAGGACGCCGGCGTTGTTGACCAGGACGTCGAGCCGCCCGAGATCCGTCAACACCGCGCCGATCACGTTGCGGACGTCGCCGTCGTTCGCGACGTCAGCCGCAAACGGCACGGCACGCCCACCGTCGTGCTCGATCAGGCGAACGGTTTGTTCGGCCGTGGCGGGATCGATGTCGTTGACCGCCACGGCGGCTCCGCCTCGCGCCAGCCGTCGCGCCGTCGCACGGCCGATCCCCGCACCCGCACCGGTGACGAGCGCGACACGACCCTCAAGGTTCATCGCGGAGCTAGTCGCCGCAGTCGTCGGACAGCTCAGTGGGCGCCGGCGGCGCGACCGAACGTCGGCGCGGCCACGCCGTCGATGACGACGTTCACGACGGCCGGCTTGCCCGAGGCGACCGCGCGCTCGAGCGCGGCGGCCAGATCGCGGGCGTGCTCGACGTGCTCGCCGTGGCCACCGAGCGCCGCGGCCACGCGATCGTAGCGCGTCGGCAGCAGCTCACACGCGATCGTGCGCTCGGCGCCGTAGTGCTTGAGCTGCAGCTGGTGCTCGGCGTTCCAGCGCGCGTCGTTGCCGACGACGGCGACGAACGGCACGCCGTACCGCACGGCCGTGTCGATCTCGAGCGCGTGAAAGCCGAACGTCCCGTCGCCGAGCAGCGCGAACACCGGCGCATCGGGTCTCGCGATGCGCGCGGCGATCGCCATCGGCATCGCGCTGCCGATCGACCCGGACGGGCCATTGATGAGCCGCTCGCGCGCCTCGAGCCCCGCCTGCGCCCACTGACCGAACTCGCCACCGTCGGCGACCAGCGTGGCGCCGCGATCGAGCCACGGCTGCACGGCCGCGCACACCGCAAGCGGATGCATCGGCAGCGTCGTCCCGCGCCGCAAGCCATCCCACGCCGGCGGCGTCGCCGCGCGAATGCGCCCGACGTGCTCGGCCCAGCCGCTCGTCGCGGCAACCGGTGTTGCGACGGCCAGCTGCTGGGCCACCGCGACGGGATCCGCGACGATCGCGATGACGCCATCCGGCGTCGGCGCCGGCTCGGCCGTGACCTGGACGAAGTGGCAGCCGGGGGCCCACGCGGCCGCGCGACCGAACCGGAGCGAGAAGTCGAGCGCCTTGCCGAGCAGCAACACCGCGTCCGCCTCGGCGAGACAGGTGTTGCCACCGTGCAGCCACGGATCGTTCAAGCCACGCGGGCTCTCCGACGGCACGGCGGGCATGCCGGTCGCGTGAGAGAGCGCATGCACCGCGGCCCATCGCCGTCCGCGCGCCATGCCCGGGCCGGCGATGATGACCGGCCGCTTCGCGGCGCACAGGACGTCGACGGCCGGCTTCAGCTGGGCTTCGCTCGCGGCCACTGGCGCCGAGAGCACGACGCTCGCCGCGCGCGCGTGCGCGATGTCGGTGTCGAGCACGTCGCCGGGCAGGCCCACGTGCACCGGCCCCGGACGCCCGGACTGTGCCAGCGTGAGAGCGCGTGCGATGTCGTCGCCGAGCCGGTCCGCGTCGTCGGCCGTCCACGCCGCCTTCGTGACGGGGCGCGCCGCCGCCGCCTGGTCGATCTCTTGAAACGAACCGAGACCGCGCTCGGCGCGCGGCGATGCGCCGCTGAGAAGCACCACCGGCGAGTCCTCCATGCGCGCCCCATAGAGAGCGGACAGCGCATTGAGATGCCCCGGCCCGGCCGTCACGAGCGCGACCCCGGGACGATCGGTGAGTCGCGCCCACGCGTCGGCCATGTGCACCGCGGCGGCCTCGTGGCGCGTGTGATACAGCGTGAGCGGCCGATCGATCGCGGCGTCGTAGACGGAAAGAATCTGGTTGCCCGACAGCGTGAAGAGGTGTTCGACGCCCGCCGCGATGAGCGTCTCGACGAGCGCGCGTGCCGCCCGCGGCATCAGAAGACCGCGAGCGGATGCGCGGGCGCGCCGGTCGCGCCGACGAGCCGCAGCGGGGTTGCCGTGAAAAGGAATTCGTAGCGGCCTTCCTCGGCGCACGCCTGCGCCAGCCGCTCGGGGTTCGTGTTGTCGACCAACGCGAGACCAAGGAACGGAATCGCGAGATGCACGCCCATGCCGAAGCCCGCATAGCCGATCGGCCGCTCGTCCATCATGTCCCACGAGATCGCCGCGATGTCTTTCTCACGAAACCACTCGAGACACGAGACATGCAGCCCGGGGTGGGGCGACACGCGCGGCACCCAGTCGGGATTCTCGCGTCGGAATTTGTCGTCGCCGCTGCGCAGGACGACCACGTCGCCCGGCTCGATTCGCACGCCGAATCGCGCCGCCGTCTCGTCGAGCTCCTTCGGCGTCACCGGATTGCCGACCGTGACGTAGCCCTCCTTGCGTCCGGCCGCGACGTCGAGCAGGACGCCGCGCGTGAGGATGCCGTCGAACAGCGGATCGATCGGACACCACGTCGAGCCGGCGGCGGAGAGGCTGTCCGCGAACGAGCGGCCGTTGTAGAGCTCCCCGTCCCAGCCGACGTGGCAGAGCGCATCGACATGCGTGATCCAGTAGCCGTGATAGACGAGATCGAAGCGGTCGAGCACGACGTCCGCGCGCTCGCGCTTGGACGGAAACGTGACGTGATACATGAACTGCAGATGCGGCTGTCCGACGATCTCGCGCGCGAGGGATACCGTGCGTCCGGTCTTCACGAGCGCGCGCGCCGCGGCACGCCGCGCGTCGGTGATCAAGTTGACGGTGCCGCGCTGGTCGTCGTGCCCCCAGCGTCCCCAGTTGTTGAGCCGCTTGAAATACGACTCCACATCGGCCTGCGTCGGCAGCTTCGGTGCGGGCATGCTCGCCTCCTTCGGTGGGTCCCGAGTATGCCACGTACGTGCCAGCGCGCTCTCGAGCGCCGGCTTTGCCGGCGCAATCTCGATCTGGGGGAGCGGGAATCTACAGCTGATCGCGAAGTGGCATCAACGGGAGATAGAACGCATTGCGGATCGGGTGACGGGCCCAATCCTCGTATCGGACTCGCTTCGCGAACGCCAGGTCCTCACGAAACACCGCCGTCATACGCTCGGCGAGCGCCCGATCGAGGAACGCGAGATTGAGCTCGTTGTTCAGCGCGAACGACCGGTTGTCGAGGTTGGCGCTGCCGATGCTGACCCAGCGGCCGTCGACGACCATCGTTTTCGCGTGCAGCAGCGCGGGGCCGTATTCGTAGATCTTCACGCCCGCCTCGAGCACGCGACCGAAGTGCGCGTGGCTCGCCTGGCGCACGAGCCGGTCGAGATTCGTGGCGGCGCGGCCCGCGCTGATGATCTGCACGTCGACCCCACGGTGCGCCGCGCGGACGATGGCGTCGGTCATCGTGCCATCGGGGACGAAGTACGGATTGGTGAGCAAGATCGACGAGCGCGCACCCTCGATGGCGAGGAAGAACAGCAGATACGCCTCGGCGGCACCGCTGGCCGGCGAGCTCTTGATCGACTGCGCAATCAGGCTCCCGCGTGGGTCGATCTCGGGAAAGTAGGCGGGTCCCGAGAGGAGCAGTCCTGTGGCGTCGCGCCAGTTCTCCGCGAACGCGGCCTGGATGTTGCGCACGATCGGGCCCTCGACGCGCACGTCCGTCTGGCGCCAATGGCCCTCCTCCCGACCGTTGCCCGTCCACTTGTCGCCGACGCCCGTGCCGCCCGTGAATCCGACCCGGCCGTCGACCACGAGCACGCGGCGATGGTTGCGGTGGTTCACACGCTTGATCGCCAGCGGGTTGAGCGAATGGTAGCTGGCGACGTGGCAGCCCGAGCGCTTCATCAGCGTGCGGTACGACTTCGGCACGTGACTCGAGCCGACCGCGTCGAGCAGCACGTTGACGCCGACACCGGCGCGGCATCGCTCGGCGAGCGCCTCCGCCATGTCGCGCGCGACGTCGCCCTTCTCGTAGATGAAGTTCGCGAACGTGATCGTCCGCTGCGCGTGCCGGACGGCCGCCAGCATTGCGGGCAAGATCTCATCGCCGTTCAGCAGCACCTCGGCGCGATTGCCGTGAACCAGCTGGGCGTCAGCGTGGGCCTCCAGCGTGCGCACGAACGCCGGCCGCCCGACGGCGACGTCCGGCGCCGCGTAGTGCGGACGCGCGAGCGTGCACGCCGACAGGGTGAGACAGAGCACAGCCGTGCCGAGTCGAGTGCCCGAGCTCCGCACACGAGCTACTGGTGCACGCCATGTGCCACCGAAGCGAGCGCCGCAATGTCACGCGAGATATGATGACGGGCATGTCACGCGTGATCCGGACGATGTGCCCGATGAACTGTCACCCCACGCTGTGCGGAATGCTCGTCGAGATCGACGGCGCTCACGTCACGCGTGTGACCGGCGATCCGGACAACCCCGACAGCCGCGGCTTTCTTTGCGTGCGCGGGCAGGCGGCGCCTGAGATTCTCGACAATCCCCGGCGCCTGCTGCATCCGATGCTACGCACGACGCGCGGTGGTGGCTGGCGCCGTGCGACGTGGGATGAAGCGCTCGACATGATCGTCACGCGCATGCGCGCGGCCGGCCCGCGCGCCGTCGCGACGTGGTCGGGGCACGGCATCTTCGCGAACAACTACGGCACGCGGATCCACTCGAACCTGCTCCGCCGCTTCTCGAACGTCTATGGCTGCCAGTGGTGGAGCCCGGCCATCATCTGTTGGGCGCTCGGCGGCTTCGGCCTTGGACTCACCGGCCTGCTGGAGCCGAACACCAAGGAGGACATGGGGCAGCACGCCAATCTCATCCTCCTGTGGGGCGCCAACCTCGCGAGCCAGCCGAACACCGCGCGTCACCTCGCCGCCGCGCGCCGCCGCGGCGCGCGGGTCGTGACCATTGACGTGCGCGAGACGGAAGCGAGCGCGCAATCGGACGACACGCTCCTGATCCGCCCGGGGACCGATGCGGCGCTGGCGCTGGCCATGATGCACGTCGTCGTCGCGTCGGGACACGTGGACCGCGACTTCGTCGCGCGCCACACCATCGGCTTCGATCGACTCGACGAACATCTGCGCGCGCACACGCCCGAGTGGGCGGCGACGATCACCGGCATCCCCGCCGAGCGCATCGTCGACCTCGCGAGGCGCTACGCGACCACGCGACCCGCGATGATCGTCGTCGGCGGCTCGTCGATGCACAAGGCGTCCAACGGCTGGCACGCCGCGCGCGCGATTGCGTGCCTGCCGGCGCTCACCGGCCAGGTCGGCATCGCCGGCGGCGGGCTCGGCCCGCGCCATGGCGCGAACGTTCGCGGCCAGGTCCTCGGCAATGTCGTCGCGCAGGAGCGCCGGCCACCGGGCGACGACGTTCCCGATCAGATGTCACGCATCACGGAGGCCCTGCTCGGCGGCGACGTGCGCGTGCTCCTGCTGTTCGGTACCGACATGCTGTCGTCCTTCGCCGACGCCAATCGCGTGGCTGACGGGCTCGCGCGCCAGGATCTGATCGTGTCGTACGACCTGTTCGAGAACGACACGGCGCGGCGGTTCGCCGACGTGCTGCTGCCGGCGACCTCGTGGCTGGAGGAGCTCGGCTGCAAGGCGACGAACACGCACGTGTACTTGATGCCGCAGGCGCTTGCGCCCGCGGGCGAAACGCGGTCGGTCCCGTGGATCCTGCGCACGCTCGCCGATCGCCTCGGGCTCGACGACTTCTTCCCGTGGAAAGATGAAGCGGCGCTGCTCGACGCGATCCTCGACGTGCCGGCCACGGGCCACACCACCGTCGCGGCGCTCGAGGCGGAGGGCGGGATGCGCGCGATGGAGGTCTCGCACGTCGGGCATCCCGATCTCGCGTTTCCCACCCCGTCGGGCAAGGTCGAGTTCTTCTCCTCACGCGCGGAGCGTCTCGGTCTGCCGGGCCTGCCCGTGTTCGAGCCGCCCGCGGCCTCGTCGTATCCGCTGACGCTGCGTCAGGGACGGACGCTGACCGCGTTCCACGGCTTTTACGACCACGGACGCGCGCTGCCGAGTCTCGCGAGCGCCGATCCGGAGCCCGTGCTCTGGATCTCGCCCGACGACGCGACCGCGCGTGGCGTGGTGGACGGCGGGGCGATCACGATGCGCAACGAGCGTGGCGAGATGCGCTGCCGCGCCCGCGTCACGCGAAAGATTCCGCGCGGCACGGTCTGGATGCGCGACGGCTGGTCGGGGCTCAACACGCTGACGTCAGGCGATGCCGTCATTCCGGACGCGGCCGTCGGAGTGCTGGGCTTTTCCGCGGGCCAAGCGGCGTTCGACGCGCGCGTGGACGTCACGCCGCTCCGTGAGAGTGACTGGGGCTGAGCCACGCCGCTCCGTCAGAGCGACTGGGGCTGAGCCACGCCGCTCCGTGAGGGCGACTAGAGCTCGAGCCGGCCCGTCACGATGTCGCGCCACATCACCCAGTCGCCCATGAACGAGTAGAGCGGGTAGGTGAACGTGGCGGGGCGGTTCTTCTCGAAAAAGAAGTGGCCGACCCAGGCGAAAACATACCCCGCGACGAGACCGGCGAGCACGAACCAGCCGTGGCGCGTGACGAGCGCGGTCACGAGGCACAGCAACCCGATCGACGTGCCGACGAAGTGCAAGCGCCGGCACGTGCGGTCCTGGTGCTCGGACAAGTAGAACGGATAGAAATCGCGGAACGCGGCAAACCGTCGTCGGTCAGCCATCGCGCTCGCAGAGCTCCTTCAGCGGGTCGGGTCCGACTCGCGCCCCGAAGTTCGCGACGAGCCAGACGACGGGAATGAACGGCCACGGAACGCCGTGGTGCTTCAGCGTGACGACCTTCGTCACGTGACTGCGCCCGCCCACCTCGCGCAGCGTGATGCGCTCGTGGATCTCCATGTCCGGTCGGATCCCGGCGCCGACCAGCTGCGAATGGCGCAGCTCGAGCACGCGGCACTCGCGGATCTCGGTCGGCACGCTGACGCACTGGATCGATTTGTTGTTCCACACGTAGTGGGTGTTCACCGGCTGGCCGATGGTGAACTCCCCCGTGGCGTCCATCGAGCGGATCTTGGCGTTCCACCTGACGAACAACTCGGGCCGTACGATGTACGGCCACACCGTCACGGCGGGCCGATCGATCACCGAGCGCTCGCGGATCTTCATCGCCGCCCTCAGCGCTGCACCGACGGCACCCACGCCGTCGTCCGGCCGCCGATCGTGTCGTGACGGATCTTCTCGCCGCGCGCCGTGTAGGCCTTCGGGTTCTTCCCCCATCGATCGTGGAACAGCCACGTGCGCGGATAGCGGTCGCTGTCGTTGCGCGCCCGCACGGACACCGTGACGACGCGCGCGAGCGCCGCCCGCAGGCGCCGGACCTCGTCTTCGTCCAGCGTACCGGCGCGCCGTCGCGGGTCGATTCGCGCCTGATAGAGCACCTCGTCCGCGATCCAGTTGCCGACGCCGGCGGCGAAGCTCTGATCGAGCAGCAGCGCCTTCATCGGCGACGAGCGCGCCGTCACCATGCGGTTGAACGAGGCCAGCGGCGGCAGCCCGCGCCACGCGTCGAAGCCGAGCAGGCTGATCGGCGGCTCCGCGGCGGGATCGATGCGCAGCCGCGCGCGCCCGAGGCGACGCGCGTCGGCGAACGCGAGCTCGCCGCCGTCATCGAATTTGATGATCAGCTTCACGAAGCGCGGCGGCCACGCGAGGCCCGGCCCTTTGCGGCCGTGAGCGACGAGGCGCAGCGTGCCCTTCCCCGGGGTGTGAAAGCCGCCCGTCATACCGAAGTGCATGCACGGCCACGGCCGACGGTCGAGCTCGAACCAGAGATGCTTGCCGTGACGCTTCACCGCCCGCACGCGGCGGCCCCGCAGCGCCCGACGCCACCGCGCCGCCGGGACGCGCTCGAACACGATCGGGTCGTCCGCACACCACACGTCGACGATCCGGCCGCCACGCGCGACGCGCTCGGCCACGCGGCGCGCCGCCTCGACCTCCGGCAGCTCAGGCATTCGCCGCGGTGGCGAGCGCGGGCACGATGGTCGTGTTCGGCATGCGACGAAACACCTCGGGCGACGTGCGGATCTTGGTGTCGCGCCCGCCACCGCCGACGATCACCCAGTCGAGGCTCATGATCCGGTCGTCGACGTAGAGCGGGAGATCGCCGGGCAGCGCGAAGACCGTCACGCCGCCGATCATCATCCCGGTCAGCGCCTTCGTCTCGTCTGCGGAGGCGAACGAGACACGTGGGGCGCCCATCAGCTTCTTCACCGCATGGTTCACGTCCAGGCGCGTCGTGGCCAGCACGACGCACGCACAGTACTGTTTCGGGTCCTTCTTGCTGGCGACGATGATCGTGTTGGCGGAGTGGTCGAGCGGGATGCCGTATTTTTCGCAGAACTGGGCGGTATCGGCGAAGTCGGGATCGATCTGCATGACCTCGTACGGCACACCGAGCGCGTCGAGCGAAGTACGAACGCGCGTGGCGACCTCGGCGTCGGTCACGAACCGACCTCCCGCGCATCGACGAAGACCGTGCCGAGCCCCGGCGCCGCCGTCCCCAGTCCGCTCACTGGCCGCGACGGCGTCGCGATCTCGATCGCGATCGGCCCTTCCTCACCGGTGTCGTCGATGTCGACTGCGATGTAGAGCGGCGAGCCCGTCCAGCGGAACACGTGGCGGCCCGCCTCCACCGACCCGTGGCCACCCAACAGCGTCGCCCATTGTCGCTGCGCGCGCTCTGCCGAGTGCGCGCGCACGCGCAGTCCCAGCAGTTGCACGGGTGGCGGCGGGGCCGCGGGCATCGGCGGCGGCTTGCGCCAGTGGCCGCGCGGCGGCTCATCCGGCGACTCCACGATCTGCACGACGATGCCGAGCGCCTCCTTGGGATGCAGAAAGACCTCCTTCCACCGGGGCACGCGCGCGTTATAGCCGACGACCGCATACCCGAGCGTGGCCGCGCGCTCGCGCGCCTCGTCGAGATTCGGGACCTTGAACGTCACGTGATGCACGCCCGGTCCGCGCGCGGCGAGGAATCGGTGCAGAAAGCCGTCGTCACCGCGCGGCTCGAGCACCTCGATGCGTCCACCGCCCTCGAACTCCCACTGGCCGAAGCGGAACACGTCGGCCGACATCCCGAAAAACGGGACGCCGCCGAGCACGCCCACCAGGTACGGCGGCGCATCGGCGATGCGCTCCGCCGCGAGCGCGATGTGGTCGAACAGAACGCCGGACACCAGCGAAGGAGTGTACCCTAGCCCCCCATGAAAGCCAGGATCGGCATCATCGGCGCGGGCGCGATCGGCTGCGTGGTCGGCGGATTGCTCGCGAAGGCGGGACACGACGTCACGCTCATCGATCAATGGCCGGAGCACGTCGAGGCCATGCGCCGGCGCGGACTGCGGCTGACGGGCACCTGCGGCGATCACACGATCCCCGTGACCGCGCTGCACCTGCACGAGGCGCAGTCGATCGCGGAGCCATTCGAGCTGCTGTTCATCGCGGTGAAGTCGTACGACACCGAGTGGGCGACGCGGCTCGGCCTGCAATATCTGAACGCGGACGGCCTGGTCGTCGACTTCCAGAACGGCATCAACGATCACCGTGTGGCCGCCATCGCGGGTGCGTCTCGCACGCTCGGCTGCGTCATCACGATCGGCGCCGGGATGTACGAGCCCGGCGTGGCCATGCGCACGGACTCCGGCCGCCTGGGCTTCAAGGTGGGCGAGCACGACGGCCGCGACACCGAGCGCGCGCGACGGATCGCCGAGCTGCTCACGGCCGTCGCGGGCGCGAAGGTCACGACGAACCTGTGGGGCGAACGGTGGTCGAAGCTCGCGGTCAATTGCATGCTGAACCCGCTCGCGGGTCTCAGCGGCCTCGGCACCGCGGAGTGCCGGACCGAGCCCGGCGCGCGGCGCATCGCGATTCACCTGGGCGCCGAGGTCATTCGCGTCGGTCGGGCCAACGGCTTCGAGGTCGAGCCCCCGATGGGCATCGACGCCCAACGCTACGTCGACGCCGCCGAGGGTCGCGGTCTCGAGGCGGTCGAAGCGGATCTCGGGCGCGACGCCATGTCGCGCGCCGGCGGCCGCCCGTCGATGCTGCAGGACGTCATGCGCGGACGCCGCACCGAGATCGAGCACCTCAACGGCTTCGTCGTCGAGGAAGGCCGCCGCCTCGGCGTCAAGACGCCGCTGAACGAGCGGGTCGTCGAAGTGTATCGCGCGCGCGGCGCACACTTCACGCCCGATCCCGCGAATCTGAAGCCGCTGCTCGAGATGCTCCCGTGAGCGCGCGACTGCCCTATGTCGAGACGCCGCCACCGGAGGTCGCAGCCGTGTACGACGATGCCAGGAAGAGCACCGGTCGCGTGCTCAACATCACGAAGCTGATGGCGCACCACCCGGCGACCGTCCCAGCCTTCCAGGCCTGGTATCGGACGACGCGCGAGGGGCCGCTCGACCCGAAGCTGCGCCAGCTCGCGTACGTCAAGACGTCGCAGCTCAACCGTTGCGAGTACTGAACGGTTCACCACACGGCTCTCGGTCAGAGGGCGGGCGTGCCGAAAGAGAAATTCGAGGCGCTGCCGCAGTACGAGACGAGCGCGCTGTTCGACGAGGTCGAGCGGCTGGTGATCCGCTACGCCGAGCAGATGACGACGCGCGTGCAGGTCGACACCGCGCTCGTCGAGCAGCTGGCAAAGCACCTCACGGCGGAGCAGCTCGTGCAGCTCACCCTCAGCATCGCCGCGGCCAACTTCACCAACCGCTTCAACGAGGCGCTCGGCACAGAGCTCGAGATCCGGTCGTCAGAGCCCGGAGGCGCGCGATGAGACTCGGCGTCTCGCTCGCGAGCGGCGCGCGATGAGAGTGGGCGTCTCGCTCACGAGCGCCCACACCGTCGACGATCCGCGCGAGGGCGCGCGCTTCATGATCGAGCGGGCGGCCGCCGCGAGAGCCGCGGATCTCGACTCGCTGTTCGTCGGCGATCATCACGCCACGCCGGGCAACTACTACCAGAACGTGCCGATGCTCGGACGGCTGCTCGCCGAATGGAGCGACAAGCCCGCCGGCTGCCTGTTCCTGCTGCCACTCTGGAGCCCGGTGCTCATCGCCGAGCAGGTCGGCACGCTGGCGGCGATCATGCGCGGTCGCTTCATCTTCCAATGCGGCCTCGGCGAGGGCGACGCGCAGTTCCGCGCGATGGGCGCCTCGCTGAAGAACCGCGTGGGCGCGTTCGAAGAATCGCTCGCCGCGCTCCGCCGGCTCTTCGCCGGCGAGACGGTCACGGCGTCCGGCCTCTTCTCGTTCGACTCCGCGCGCGTCGCGCTGCGGCCGGCCGAGCCGGTCGAGGTGTGGATCGGCGCCACCGCGCCGCCAGCGATCGACCGCGCGGCGCGCCTCGGCGATGCGTGGCTGGCGTCGCCGGGACTCACCGTCGACGTCGCCCGCGACAAGCTCGGCTACTATCGCGAGCGCTGCCGCGCGCACGGACGCACGCCGACCACGATCGCGATCCGCCGCGACGTGTACGTCGGCGCGTCCGAGGCGGACGCCCGCGCGACGCTGGACGCGGTCGTGGCGCGTGGCTACCGTGGCTTCGACCCCAAAGCACTCGTGGCAGGCACGGTCGCGCAGGTCACCGCCAGCTTCCGCGCGCTCGCCGACATGGGCTACACCGATGTCATCGTCCGCCATCTGACGAACGACCACGCGAAGGTGCTGGACTCCTTTGCGCGGCTCGGCGAGGTCCGGCGCGCGCTCGTCTAACGCCACCGCGCGATCTGGGGCATGAATCGGCCGTCGCCCGCGCGGCATCGTACGAATCAAGGAGTGTTGTCATGACCCGTCTGTACGAGCCACTCGCGACCGAGCACGACCAGGCACCGACGACGCGGCCGCCGTCCGAGGCGCGCCACGATGGCGACCTGCTCGATGCCTATTCCGAAGCGGTCGTCTCCGTCGTCGATGCTGTCGGTCCGTCGGTCGTCAGCGTGCGGACCCATGCGCATTCGGGCCGCCGCGCCGGGGCGGGCGCCGGCTCCGGCGTCATCATCGCTTCGGACGGGTACGTGCTCACCAACAGTCACGTGGTCCACGGGGCGCGCGAGCTCGAGGTGTCCCTGACCGACGGCCGGCGCTTTCCCGCCACGCTCACCGGTGACGACCCGGGAACCGACCTCGCGGTGATTCGCGTCGTGGCGCCCGCGCTGCCAGCCGCGCGCTTCGGGCAGTCCGCGGGTTTGCGTGTCGGCCAGCTCGTCATCGCCATCGGCAATCCGTTCGGCTTCGAGTCGACCGTCTCCGCCGGCGTCGTGAGCGCGCTCGGGCGCTCGCTGCGGAGCACGACGGGCTGGCTCATCGACAACATCATTCAGACGGACGTCGCGCTCAATCCCGGCAACTCCGGCGGACCGCTCGTCGACTCGCGTGGCCGTGTCGTCGGCATCAACTCTGCGGTGTTCGCGATGGCCCAGGGCATCAGCTTTGCCGTGCCCATCGACACCGCGACGTGGGTGGTGCCGCAGCTGCTCGCGCGCGGGCGCGTGTCGCGCGCCTCGCTCGGGTTCGGTGGACAGTCGCGCGCGGTGGACCGCCGACTCGCGCGCGCGCTCGAGCTGACGAACGCGCGGGCGGTGGAGGTCGTCAGCGTCGAGCCGGGCACGCCGGCCGCGCGTGCCGGCGTGCAGAGCGGCGACCTCGTCGTGGCGATCGACGCGCGCGTCGTGCAGAGCGTCGACGACATCCATCGCGTGCTCCTGACCTGGCCGATCGGCGAGCCGCTCACCCTGACGGTCGTGCGTGGCACCGACCGCCGCGAGGTCCGCGTGACCCCGATCGAGTCGCCGTGAGCACCACATCGCCGCGCGCGCTTGTCGAAGCACTTGCGCGCGCGTCTAAGCTGAGAAACACGTCAGTCACGGAGGTGGAAGCATGGCCGGTTCGGTAAAGCCGATCCCCGATGGGTATCACGCGATCACACCGTACCTGAGCATCAAGGGCGCATCCGACGCCATCGAGTTCTACAAAAAAGCGTTCGGCGCGACCGAAGTGATGCGCATGGCGCAGCCGGACGGGCGCATCGGCCACGCCGAGCTGCAGATCGGCGACTCGAAAATCATGCTCGCCGACGAGCATCCGGAGATGGACTTCCGCAGCCCGCGCGCCCTCGGCGGCACGCCCGTGATGCTCCACCTCTACGTCAACGACGTCGACACCGTCGTCGGCCGAGCCATCGCCGCGGGCGCGAAGGTGCTACGGCCGATCCAGGATCAGTTCTACGGCGATCGCTCGGGCAGCGTGGCCGATCCGTACGGTCACGTCTGGCACGTCGCCACGCACAAGGAAGACCTGTCGATGGACGAGATCCGCCGGCGCGCGGCCACGCAGCCCCAGCACTGAGACTCAGTTCCGGCTGCCGTTGAGCATGTGCACCTCGTGGCGCAGCGGCGGAACGACGCCCACCCCGCGCGCATGCAGGTGCTCGGCGAGCGCCTGGTAGAGCTCGCCGTCGGCCGTGCCGACGTCGGGCACCTTCACCCACGGCTGCACGGCGAGCTTGACCCCGACGTCGGTGAGCTGCGCGATGCCGACGACCGGTGGGGGATCCTTCAGCACGCGCGGATTGGACAGCACCACGTCACGCACGCCGCGCAGCAGGATGGTGAGATCGCCGGGCTGGGCAACCGCGACGTCGAGGTTCAGCTGCCGGTAGACGCCGAAGTTGTGCAGGATCTCCCCGACGATCTTGCGGTTCGGAATGATCACGCGCGAGCGATCGGCGTGCAGCAGCGTGGTCGAGCCGAGATCGATCGAGGCGACGTCGCCGTGCACGCCGGCCACCGCGATGTGCTCGCCCACGCGAAATGGCTTCGTGAAGATGATCGTCATGCCGGCCACGATGTTGCTCAGCACGCCCTGCAGGGCAAAGCCGATACCGAGACCGGCCACGCCGATGCCGGCCACCAGCGGCGCGATCTGAAACCCGAGCTTGTCCATCGCGACCACGAGCGCGAACAGCATGACGACGATCTTGGCGGCGCGCGTGAGCAGCTGCACCATCGGCGGTTCCATGGAACGTCGCGCGAGCTGGCCCGTCACCAGCGCGCCGACCCAGCGCGCGACGATGGCGCCCAGCAGCAGGACGACCACCGCGCCGAGTACCTGGAACCCGTAGCGGACGGCGAGATCGACGATCAGCTCCTGTACATGCATGGCTGCCTCCTTAGGCGAGGTCCTTCCTGACCAGGCGCGCGCCCTCGACGAGCGCGTGCAGCTTCCGCTTCACCACCCAGCGCGGCGTTTCCCAGAAGCCACAGTCGGGGTTCACCCACAGCTTGTCCGGAGCGACGTAACGCAGCAGCGCGCGGATCCGCGCCGCGACTTCCTCGGGCGTCTCGGCCCTGAAGGCCTTGACGTCGATGACGCCCGCGCCGAGCTCCTTGTCGCGCGGAAAGTCCTTCCAGCGCGCAGGATCGTCCAGGCCGCGGTTGGCGAACTCGAGGACGATCTGCGAAGCCTCCAGCTCGTGCAGCGTGGAGAACACGTTGGTGTAGTCGCGCACGGCGCTGAACGGCCGTCCGTACAGGTTGCCGAAGCAGATGTGCACGGCGATCTTGGCGTCCACGCCCTCGATGACGCGGTTGATGCCCCTGGAGACGTCGTGCGCCGAGCCGTGGTACATGCCGTGGTGCGGCTCGTCGATCTGGATGAAATCGGCGCCGACGGCCACGAGCGCGCGACACTCGGCGTTGACGATCCGGACGAGGTCCGCGAGCAGCGTGTCCTTCTCGCGATACCCGCCGCCGAGCTTGAGCGGCACCAGCAGCGTGTACGGACCGGGCACGGTCGCCTTCAGTCGCTTGCCGGTGAGCTCGCGCGCGAGCTTGAACTCCTCCACGATCCCGAGCCCGCGCGGCGCGCTGATCGGTTCGGTCACCTCGAACGGGGTGTTGGTGTCCCAGAGCGGCTGGCCGAGCTTGCGCGGCGCGGGCAGGCGCTTGATCCCCTGGATCGCGTCGTAGAACCCGATGATGAACCGCACCCGCATCATCTCGCCGGTGGTCAGCACGTCGACGCCGGCTCGCTCCTGGTCGAGGAGCGCGATCTGCGTGGCGTCCTCCATCAGCTCACGCAGATCGACGGCACCGAGCCGGCCGGCCTCGATCGCCTCGCGCGCCAGCCACAACCAGCCCGGCAGCCCGTGGCTGCCCACCACCGACGTCGGCAGCGGGCTCAACGCTGACGTCATGACGGGGCTCCTTTCCCGCTGTCCGGCCCTTGCGGTCTGGCGATTCTACGGCGTCGTGGGGCGCCGGCGGAAGCCCGTGGGTTAGCCGCGTCGCGGTGTCGCGCTGCGGCGCTCACGGACCGCCTGCATCGCAGCGCGGTGTTCTTCGGAATTCAGGCACACCTTGAAGTGCGCCTGCATCTCGCGGCGAAACGCGTCGAACTGGAGGTCGAACGCGCGCGCGGTGAGCAGCTTGCTCGCGCGGGCGCTGGCCGGCGGTAGCGCGAGAAACTTCTGCGTGGTCGCCTCCAGCTCGCGGCCGAAATCGACGGCCGGCACCACACGGTTCACCACGCCGAATCGCTCGCCGGTCGCGGCATCGATCGGCTCGCCGAGGAGGATCAGCTCGCGCGCCCGCGCGGCGCCAATCAGGCGCGGCAGGCGATACAGCGACATCGATGGGATGAGGCATTCTTTGACGGCGGGCAGCCCGAGCAACGCGTCCGCCGAGGCCAGCCGATAGTCGCAGACGAGCGCCAGCTGCAATCCGCCGCCGAGGCAATGTCCGTTGATCCCGGCGACGAACAGCCGGTCCATGCGCTCGATCGCCACCATCGCGTCTTCCCACGCGATGAAGTCGTCGAGCTGGAACGCCCCCGTGGCGAGCGCGTTCAGGTCGACGCCGGTACAGAAGGCGCGGCCCGCACCCGTGAGAACGACCACACGCACGTCGGGAGCGTGTTCGATGCGCGCGACGACGGCGCCGAGATCGCGGACCCACGCCGCGTTTCCGGCGTTCAGCACGTCGGGGCGATCGAGCGTCACGCGCGCCAGCGGCCCTTCGATCTCGAGACGGATCGTGCTCACCGACGCACGGATATCGGCGGAATCGTGCCGCGGAGCGAGCGGTCGGGCGTCAGGGACGCCGCGCGCCGGGCCCGGCGTACACGTGCCGGAGCATGCCGATGAACATCAGCAGCGCGATCACCAGCAGCGTGAGCACCACGACGGCGAGGATCTTTTCCGGGCCGCGGATGTGCATGGCGCGGACGATCGCCCAGGACGACTGATCGGGCTCGTTGAAGTCCGCGATCGGCGCGGTCGGCGGAAGGATGCCGGGCTGTGGCGGCGACGGCGGGTTTGCCGCGAACGCGAGGAGTGGCACGCCGACCGCAAGAAGGAGCACGCACACCAGCAGAAGTCGTGACATGGCGGGCAGTGTAACAGCGCGTGCCCGCATCACGCTAGCGGTGGAGTCTCACGAGATCAGCCGCGCGCCGCGACCACGCGCGGCGGCGTCTTGCCGTCGAGATAGGCGACGATCGAGTCCGTGGCCTGCCCGAAGAAGATCGCGTAGCCCTCGGCCGTGACGAAGCCCAGGTGCGGCGTCAGCACGACGTTGTCGAGCGACAGCAACGGGTGGTTCTTCGGCAGCGGCTCGACGTCGAAGACGTCGAGCGCGGCGCCCGCGATGCGACGCGCGCGCAAGGCGTCGACGAGGGCGGCCTCGTCGACGATCGGGCCGCGCGCCGTGTTGACCAAAAAGGCGCCGGGCTTCATCAGCGCGAGGTGGCGCGCGGTGATCAGGCCGCGCGTCTTGTCCGACAGCCGGTAATGCACGCTCACCAGGTCGCTCTCGCGCAGGAGCGTGTCGAGATCGACGCGGGTGGCCCCGGCGGCCGCGGCGCGCTCGTCGGTGAGCGTGAGGCCCGTGGCCAACACCCGCATGCCGACCAGTCGACCGAACGCCGCCATCTTCCCGCCGATCCGGCCGAGCCCGATGATCCCGAGCGTCTTGCCGTACATGTCCACACCGATGGGCGCCGTCTGCCACCGGCCCTCGCGCAAGGCACGATCTTCCTGCGGCACGCGACGCACGAGCGCCATCATCAGCGCCACCGTGTGCTCGAAGGCGTTGACGCCCGAGCCCTCGGTGTCCGTGACGACGACGCCGCGCGCGGCCGCCGCGGCCAGATCCACCTGCCCCGTCCATCGCCCACCGATCGCGATCATCCGCAGCGCGGGCAGGCGCGCGAGCAGCCCGGCGCGGAAAAACGTCCGCTCGCGCGTCGGCACGACGATCTCGTACGGCGCCAGGCGCTCGGCGAGCGCCCGCTCGTCGGCCAGCGTGTCGCGGAATGCGTCGATGCGCGCAAGGCCTTCGAGCCGCTTCCAGACGGGCAGCGCGCTCACCATGCCTCCCCAGTCGTCGATGATCGCGATCCGTGTCATGCGCCGCCTCCCTCGGTCCGGGGTCCGCCGTCGCGGCGGCGCCGCCGCCGGCGTGGCGTGGTCCCGGGCGCTGACGC
>JBKOUQ010000218.1:0-10151 GCA_046723475.1 Candidatus Methylomirabilota bacterium | reverse complement strand
CAAGGGCTTCCAGGACTGGGTCGCCTTCATGAAGAAGTACTACCCGGAAGGCGCGCTCGACGACCAGTCCAACGCCTTCGGCTACACGGTGGCCCAGGCGATGACGCAGGTCCTCAAGCAGTGCGGCAACGATCTGAGCCGCGAGAACATCCTCAAGCAGGCGGAGAACCTCAAGAACGTCGAGTTTCCGCTGCTGCTGCCCGGCATCAAGGTCAACACGAGCGCGACGGACCACGCGCCGATCGAACAGGAGCAGCTCGCAAAGTTCGACGGCGAGCGCTGGGCAACCTTTGGTGAGCTGTACGACGCCGCGAAAAAGTGAGGATACAGCCATGATGACGCTCGCACGTCGCCTCGTCCTTCCGCTAGTCTGTGCCGGTCTGCTTGCCGGCTGCGCGATGGGCCACGCTCCCGTGACGGCCCTGATCACGCTCAACGAGATGGGCCCGGTCGCGGCAGGACCCGCGGCCGGCAGCGCCAAGGTCGGCCGGTCAGAGGCCTGGGGCAT
Organism: Candidatus Methylomirabilota bacterium; assembly: GCA_046723475.1. Classification (GTDB taxonomy): domain Bacteria; phylum Methylomirabilota; class Methylomirabilia; order Rokubacteriales; family CSP1-6; genus AR12. The sequence continues at coordinate 9,643 of JBKOUQ010000218.1, read as the reverse complement.
CTTGGTCTTCGCCACCGGCGACGCCAGCATCAGCGCCGCCATGAAGAACGGCGGCATCACGCGGATTCATCACGTCGACCACGAGACGAGCAGCTTCCTCGGGATCTACGCCAAATACACGACGATCGTGTACGGAGAGTAGCGCCCGCTATGCTCCGCCGGCGTCGGTGACGACGGCGGCCGTGCGCGCGGGCATCATCGCGTGCCCCCTTGCCGCGGGGGGCCGGCGCGACGATGCCTGCGCGCGCGCCCGCCATCGACACTGGCGCGTCGCGGTGTGCGCGCGCCGGCATCGCACCGTGCCAGGAAATCCACCGCTGCGCGGTTCCACGCCTCGGGCTGGTCGCGGTTGGCGAAGTGACTGGCCGGCGACAGAACCACGAGCTTGCTGCCCCGGATCTTGGCGTGCATCACTTTCATCGGGCCGAGCGAAGGGTCGCGATCGCCGCCGATCAGCAGCACCGGAACGCGAATGCGCGACAGCCGATCGGTGATGTGGTCCATCGCGAGGAGCGCGCGCAGCGCATTGGCGTAGCCGATCGGGGTCAGCCGCCGGTAGTACGCATAGAATTCGTCCTTCGACGACGGGTCGATCGCCAGCCGCGCCGCCACGTTCGGATTGGACGCCATCGCGAATTCCGCCATCGCGTCCATGCCACGCTCGAGCGTTACCTTGATCGACTGCGCGCGCATCACGAGGTTGTCCGGGGAGAGCGGCAGTCCGGACGCCGACGAGGAATTGGTCACGAGCAGCGAGCGCACGCGTGCCGGATACGCGAGCGCGAAGCGCGTCGCTATGCCGGCGCCGAGCGACAGGCCGCCGACGTGCGCGGTGCGGAGCCGGAGATGGTCGAGCACGGCCCGCAGGTCGCCGACCCAGTGCGCGAACGAATACCGGGCGGGATCCTCGGGACTGTCCGATCGGGCGTGGCCGCGCGGCTCCCAGAGGACGACACGATGCCGCTCGGCCAGGGCAGGGACGTTGACGTCCCAGAGATCGGCGTTCCCGCCGATCCCATATGCAAGTACCAACGGCGATCCGGCGTTGGGGCCGGTTCGACCGTGCTCTTCAAAGTAGATCCGGACGTGATCGACGGAACGCGCGTAGGGCATGCCCGGATGTTATGCCACAGCGTCAACGTGGCGACGTCAGTGGCTCGACAGAATGAGGAACAACAAGATCAGACTGATCGGCGGGCCCAGCAACCACACCAGGATATGCAGCACGCGGCAACCTCCTCCTCGAGAACGGCGTCATTGGCTGCAAGCGACCGGCCACGTTCCTGAGCGCGGCCCCAAACGTTCATCCCCCCGCTTGACGACCCGCTACCGGTTCAGTATTTTTGAAGTCGTCTTCATTGTCGGTTAACCAGCCCTGGGCTCGCACCGGAACAGACGGGCGGGAGTCGATGAACATTCGCATCAAGCTGCGCGTCAACGGCGAGTCGCACGAGCTGCTCGTGCCCGTGCACAAGACGCTCCTCGAAGTCCTTCGCGAGGATCTCGAGCTCATCGGGACGAAGCACGGCTGCGAGCTCGGCGAGTGCGGGACGTGCACCGTGCTCGTCGACGGCGCGCCGGTGCTCTCGTGCCTGGCGCTGCCCGCCGATTGTCAGGATTCCGAGATCACGACGGTCGAGGGGCTGGCCGATGGCGGCCGGCTGCATCCTCTGCAGCAGGCCTTTGCGGAGCTCGGCGCGGCGCAGTGCGGGTACTGCACGCCGGGCATTCTCGTGACCGCCAAGGCTCTCTTGTCGGAGGAGCGGACACCGACTCGGCAACGCATTCGCGAGGCCCTGGCCGGTAACCTCTGCCGCTGCACCGGCTACACGAAGATTCTGGATGCAGTAGAACTAGCTGCCCTACGCATGACCGGTGTCTCGGCAGACCGTCGGGCGCCGGAGCCCGGCGAAGGCGCCCCGACGGCAAATATGAAAGGCCGTTCATGACCAAGCGCTTCAGTGTCGTCGGCCAGCCGCTCCCCAAGATCGACGCCTGGAGCAAGGTGACCGGCGACACGCGCTATGCGGACGATCTCGCGCTGCCACGCATGGCGTTCGGCAAGCTGCTGCGCAGCCCGCACGCGCACGCGCGCATCACGCGCATCGACACCGTGCGCGCGCGCGCCGTGCCCGGCGTGTATGCCGTCATCACCGGCGCCGACCTGCCGCGTGTGAAGTTCGGCATCCTGCCCGTGTCGCAGGACGAAGAGGCGCTTTGCACGGACAAGGTGCGGATGGTCGGCGATGCCGTCGCGGCGGTGGCGGCGGTGGACGAGGAGACGGCCGAGCACGCGTGCCGACTGATCGAGGTCGATTACGAGCCGCTGCCGGCGCTGATGTCGATCCAGGAGTCGTTGGCGCATCCCGAGGTGCGCATCCACGAGTACGGCGACGGCCCCAACGTGCACAAGAACGTCGCGCTGCAGTTCGGCGACGTGGAGGCGGCGTTCGCCGGGTCGGATCTCGTGCGCGAGGACGTGTTCTTCTACGAGGGCAACACGCATCTGCCGATGGAGCAGCACGCCGCCGTCGCGCACGCGACGCCGGACGGCAAGCTCACGCTGTGGTCCTCGACGCAGACGCCGCACTACGTCCACCGGCTCCTCGCGAAGATCCTCGAGGTGCCCGCCGCGCACATCCGTGTGATCGCCGCGCCCGTGGGCGGCGGCTTCGGCGGCAAGCTCGATCCGTTCGCGCACGAGATCGCCGCGTGTCGGCTGTCGCAGCTGATCGGCCGGCCCGTGAAGATCGCCTGCACGCGGGAAGAAGTCTTCTACATCCATCGCGGTCGTCATCCCGTCCTCATGTGGATCAAGACGGGCTTCACGAAGGCGGGCGACATCACCGGCTGCCACCTCAAGACGTGGCTCGACGGCGGCGCGTACGGCTCGTACGGCGTCGCGTCGACGTTCTACACCGGCGTGATCAACCCGGTGACGTACCAGATGCCGGTCTACAAGTTCGAGGGCGCGCGCATTTTCACGAACAAGCCGCCCTGCGGGCCCAAGCGCGGCCACGGCACGCCGCAGCCGCGCTTCGCGCTCGAGGTGCAGATCGACAAGGCGGCCGAGCAGCTCGGGCTCGATCCCGCCGACATGCGGCGCCGGATCCTCGCCGAGCCGTTCACGAAGACGGCGAATCACCTCACGGTGACGACGATCGGCCTCGGCGAGTGCATCGACAAGGTGGTCGAGGCCTCCGGCTGGCGCGACAAGGCGTCGCGTTACCGTGCCGCGGCACGCGCGGACGACGCCAAGCCGCTGTGGCAGCCGCGACGGCGCCGCGGTGTTGGCATCGCGTGCTCGGCGTACATGACGGGCGCGGGCACCGCGATCTATTGGAACAACATGCCGCACTCGGGCGTCGTCTTGCGCGCCGACCGCAGCGGCGCGGTGGCCGTGCTGTGCGGCGCCACGGACATCGGCCAGGGATCGGACTCGATCCTCGCGTACCTCGTCGCCGAAGTGCTCGGCCTCGCTCCCAAGGACGTGCACGTCCATCCCGCGGACACCAGCCTCACGCCGGTCGATCTCGGCTCGTACTCGTCGCGCGTGACGCTGATGTGCGGCCAGGCGGCGATCCAGGCCGCCGAGCGCTTGCGCGCGGTGATCCTCAAGGCGGTCGCCGCCAAGCTCGAAGTGGACGCGAGCGCGCTGGTCACGCGCGAGGGCAAGGTCGGCGTCGCGGACGACTGGGACAAGGCGCTCGACTTCCCGCGTGCGGTGGAGCTGGCGGAGGCGATGCACGGCGTGCTGGCGTTCGCGGGATCCTACGCGCCGCCGAAGCGCGCCGGCAAGTACAAGGGCGGTGGTGTCGGGCCCTCGCCTTGCTATTCGTACTCGGCGTGCGTGGTGGAGCTCTCGGTCGACGAGGACACCGGCGAGATCGAGCTCCACGACGTGTGGATCGCGCATGATATTGGCCGCGCGCTGAACCCGCTGCTAGTCGAGGGGCAGGTCGAGGGCTCCGTGTACATGGGTATCGGTGAGGCGTTGATGGAGGCGCAGGTCTTTCGCAAGCACGTGCACAAGGCGCCCTCGATGCTCGAGTACAAGAGCCCGACGACGCTCGAGACGCCGGACATCCACACGATGCTCGTCGAGACCGATGATCCCGAAGGACCGTTCGGCGCGAAAGAAGCTGGGCAAGGACCGCTGCTGCCGGTGATGCCCGCGATCGCCAACGCTATCTACCAGGCCGTCGGCGTGCGCGTGGACGAGGTCCCGATCACGCCCGAGAAGATCCTCAAGGGACTCGAGCTCAGGCGTCAGGGCAAGCCCGCACGCGTCGGGCCCGACCGCGTGCCGCTGTTCACGTTCAAGGAGCCGCTCGTCGTCGAGTCGGCGTTCGGCGCGCCGGCGGAGGCGATCGCCGTCCGACCATTCAGCGACGAGCCGCCCCGCGTACCGACCGCATGATTCGCCTTCCGGCCTTCGATTATGTCGCCCCGCGCACGCTCGGCGACGCCGTGAAGCACCTCGCGGACCTGGGCCACGACGCGATGCTCGTTGCGGGCGGCACCGATGTCTTTCCGAACATGAAGCGCGGACAATTCGAGCCGAAGGTTCTGATCGGGCTGCGTGGGATTCGGGAGCTCGTCGGCGTCGGAGCCAACGGCGGCGGCGTACGCATCGGCGCCGGCACGACGCTGAGCGCGGTGGCCGCGCACCCGCAGCTCGCTCGACGCTATGCGGCGGTGGCGACGGCGGCCGGGCTCGTGTCGTCCCCGCAGCTGCGCAACGCCGGCACGCTCGGCGGCAACGTCTGCGTCGATACGCGCTGCAACTACTATAACCAGTCGTACGAATGGCGGAAGGCCGTCGGCTTCTGCATGAAGAAGGACGGCGACATCTGTCTCGTCGCGCCGGGTAGCGATCGCTGCTGGGCGGTCTCATCGTCCGACACGGCGCCCGCGCTGTGGGCGGCGGGCGCGAGCGCGCGCCTCGTGGGCCCGGCGGGCGAGCGCACGGTGCCGGTATCGGCGCTGTTTCGCGACGACGGCATCGAGTATCTCGCCAAGCGGCGCGACGAGATCCTCACCGAGCTGGTGCTGCCGCCGGCGGACGGCTGGGATTCCGTGTACCTGAAGCTGCGACGCCGAGGGTCGTTCGATTTTCCGGTGCTCGGCGTCGCGGTCGCTCTGCGACGCGAGGGCGACGTCGTGCGCGAGGCGCGCATCGTACTCGGCGCCGTCGCGTCGACGCCGCGCGAGGCCTCCGCCGCCGCGGCCGCGCTGATCGGCGAGCGGCTCACGAGCGAGACGATCACGCGCGCGGCCGAGGCCGCCGCCGGACCAGCGAAGCCGCTGGACAACACCGACTTCACGCATCCGTATCGCAAGCGCCTGGTTCGCGTCTACGTCGCGCGCGCGCTTGCACGGCTGGCCGGCCTCGACGCCGGGCCCGAGGGGCGCCCCGGGTCTTCGGGGCGCCCACCTTCAATAACAACATGACCGCACTCGGCGCGCGCATCAAAGCACTGCGACTCGAGCGCGAGCTTCAGCAGCGGCAGCTCGCCGAGAAGGCCGATCTCACCCCGAGCATGGTGTCGCAGATCGAGTCCGGGCGGCTCACGCCGTCGCTGCACACGCTCGGCCGTATCGCCGCGGCGCTCGGCGTGCCGATCGCCACGCTGTTCGACGGTGAGCCGCGGGGGCGTATCCACGTGAGCCGGAAGCACGAGTACCCGGTCGTCTCGTTCGACGGCACGTCCGAGCGCTGGAGCGTGCTCGGCGCTGGTCTGTTCGAAGGAAAGATCCGCGCCGTCGTCTCGACGCTCGACGGCCGCTCCAAGGGCGTGACGACCGAGAGCGTCGTGATCAAGCCCGGCCAGATGAAACTGTTCTACGTCCTCGACGGCACGGTGGCGCTGCACTACAACGGCGAGCGGCAGACGCTAGCAACGGGGGACAGCGCCATCCTCGACGGCGGCGCACCGCACGGCTGGGAAAACCTCGGAACGAAGAAGGCCCGGGTACTCTGGGTCATCCTGGGATAGCCATGGCAGACACGACGACGACACAGGCGCCGGTCGACTTCCGCACCGAGCCTTCGCGCTATCGACACTGGAAGCTTTCGTTCGACGGCCCCGTGGCCACGCTCGCGATGGACGTGCAGGAAGACGGCGGGCTCCGGCCGGGCTACGAGCTGAAGCTGAACTCCTACGACCTGGGCGTCGACATCGAGCTGTACGACGCGCTGCAACGGCTGCGGTTCGAGCACCCCGAGGTCGGCGCGGTCGTGCTCACCTCGGCGAAGGACCGCGTGTTCTGCGCGGGCGCCAACATCCGCATGCTCGGCCAATCGTCGCACGCGTGGAAGGTGAACTTCTGCAAGTTCACCAACGAGACGCGCAACGCGATCGAGGAGGCGGGGAGCGAGTCGCGACAGACGTGGATCACCGCGGTCAACGGTCCGTGCGCGGGCGGCGGCTACGAGCTGGCACTCGCCACGGAGTGGATCGTGATGGCCGACGACGCGAACACTGCCGTGTCGCTGCCCGAGGTGCCGCTGCTCGCCGTTCTCCCCGGGACCGGCGGCCTCACGCGCCTGGTGGACAAGCGCAAGGTGCGCCGCGATCGCGCCGACTTCTTCTGCACGACGGAGGAGGGCGTGAAGGGCAAGCGCGCGGTGGAGTGGAATCTCGTCGACGAGGTCGTGCCGCGCTCGCGGCTGGCCGAGGCGACGCTGCAGCGCGCGCGAGAGCTGGCCGCGAAGAGCGACCGCCCGCACGACGCGCGCGGCGTGCCGCTCACGCCGCTGACGCGGACGATCGAGGGCGATGGCGATCGCGTCGCGTACGCGCACGTCACCTGCGCCATCGACCGGCGTCGCGGGCTCGCGGAGATCAGCGTCAGCGGCCCGCGCGACGCCGCCCCGGGCGATCCTGCGACCGCGATCGCGCAGGGGACGGCGTTCTGGCCGCTCGCGCTCGCGCGCGAGCTCGACGACCTGATCCTGCACCTGCGCACCAACGAAGAGTCGATCGGCGTGTGGGTCGTGCGCACGTCCGGCGACTCGGAGATCGTCGAGAGCTACGATCGGCTGCTGCTCGGACACCCGAGCGACTGGTTCGTGCGCGAGGTGCGGCTCTATCTCAAGCGCGTCTTCAAGCGCATCGACGTGTCGTCACGCTCGGTGTTCGCGCTGATCGAGCCGGGCTCGTGCTTCGCGGGCACGCTGCTCGAGCTGGCGCTGGCGGCGGACCGTTCGTACATGCTCGACGGCACGCGGGACGACCAGCCCGCGGCGACGGTGCGGATCACGGCCGCCAACTTCGGCGCCTATCCGATGGTGAACGGCGTGTCGCGCCTCGCGAGCCGGTTTCTCGCCGAGCCGGGGCGTATCGACGACTTGAAGGGCCGGGTGGGCCAGGATCTGGACGCGGCGGCGGCGGCCGAGGCGGGGCTCGTCACGTTCGCGCCCGACGACATCGACTGGGAGGACGAGGTGCGCCAGGCGCTCGAGGCGCGCGCGGCGTTTTCTCCCGACGCGCTGACCGGCATGGAGGCCTCGTTGAGGTTCGCCGGCCCGGAGACCGTCGAGAGCAAAATCTTCGCGCGGCTCTCGGCATGGCAGAACTGGATCTTTCAGCGGCCGAACGCGGTGGGGCCCAAGGGCGCGCTGCAGGTCTACGGCAGTGGTGAGCGGAGCGATTTCGATCGCAGGAGAGTGTGATGGCGGGCATCGACTATCTCGAGCGGATCCCGAACAACGTCGACCTCGCGGGAAACCGCCGGCTGCAGCGGGCGCTCGAGGACTGGCAACCGAAGTTTCTCGACTGGTGGAAGGACATGGGCCCCGACGGCTTCCAGACGCGCGATGTCTATCTGCGCACCGCGGTCAGCGTCGATGCCAAGGGCTGGGCCCAGTTCGGCCACGTGAAGATGCCGGACTATCGATGGGGCATCTTCCTTGCCGAGCCCGAGCCGGGGCGCACGATTGCGTTCGGCGACCACAAGGGCGAGCCGGCCTGGCAGGACGTCCCCGGCGAGTACCGCGGCACGCTGCGGCGCCTCATCGTCACGCAAGGCGACACCGAGCCCGCGTCCGTCGAGCAGCAGCGGCATCTGGGCCGGACGTGTCCGTCGCTCTATGACCTTCGCAACATCTTCCAGGTCAACGTCGAGGAAGGCCGGCATCTGTGGGCCATGGTGTACCTGCTGCAAGCGCACTTCGGTCGGGACGGCCGCGAGGAGGCGGAGGCACTGCTGCAGCGCCGCTCCGGCGATCGCGACCGCCCGCGCATCCTGGGCGCGTTCAACGAGCGCACACCGGACTGGCTGTCATACCTGATGTTCACGTTCTTCACGGATCGTGACGGCAAGTATCAGCTCGCCAGCCTCGCGGAGAGCGGCTTCGATCCGCTGTCGCGCACGTGCAAGTTCATGCTGACCGAAGAGGCGCACCACCTCTTCATCGGCGAGACCGGCATCGCGCGCGTGGTGCAGCGCACGTGCGACCTGATGCGGCAGCACCGCACCGACGACGTGCGCACGTACGGCGCGTTAGACCTGCCCCTCGTGCAGCGCTATCTGAACTTCCATTATTCGGTCTCGCTCGATTTGTTCGGATCCGAAGTCTCCTCCAACGCGGCGAACTTCTACACGCTAGGGCTGAAAGGCCGCTTCGAGGAGACGAAGCAGACCGACGACCACCAGCTGAAGACGGCGTCGTATCGCATCGCCTGTGTCGAAGGCGATCGGATCGTCGAGAGCGATCAGCCGGCACTGCCGACGCTCAACGAGCGGCTGCGCGACGACTACATCGCGGACTGCCAGCGCGGCGTCGACCGATGGAACAAGGTCATCCGCGACCACGGCGTCGACTTCGAGCTCCGGCTACCGCACCGCGGCTTCCATCGTGCGATCGGCAGCTTCGCGGACGTTCGTGTGTCGCCGGATGGCCGGCTGCTTAGCCAGGCCGAGTGGGATGCGCACAAGCACGACTGGCTCCCCTCGCAAGCCGATCAGGCGTACGTCGAGAGCCTGATGACACCGGTGACCGAGCCCGGGAAGTTCGCCAACTGGATCGCGCCGCCGGCGCGCGGCATCAACGGTCAGCCGGTCGATTTCGAGTACGTGCGGGGCCGTTGAAACATGGGGGGCCGTTTCGGAGGCCCCCCACGCTCTCGGTTTACATCCGTCGATTGTCGATGTAGCTGTCGTTGCTCCGCGTCATCGCGACGATGGCGAGAATCACGACCAGCAACAGCGCGGCGGCGATGAGGACGGCCGCCGTCGGCGACAGCCCGAAGATCGTCGTGCGCTCGGTCACGGCCGTTCGCGGAAGCGCAGCGCCCCCGTCGTCGCGGCGATCATCGCTCTTCACGGTGCTGCTGGAGCTGCTGGTCGACCGATCGGTGCTGACGCTGCCAGCGTCGTTGCCGCTGCGCGCAGGCGCGTTCAGCGTGCCGGACGCACTGCCGCTGGCGCTCGGCGCGGAGGTGTTGCCGCCCGAAGCCGGAGCGCTCACGCTGCCGGAGGCCGAGCCCGAAGCCGAGGGAGCCGGCGCAGTCGGCGCGGACGACGAGGACGAAGACGCGCCCTGCGCGAGGACATCGGACACGGGCGCGGCGATCAACGCTACACCCAACAAGGTGGCGAACAAGGCGTTCATAAGCGCACCTCCTCGGTGCAAGCG
>JBKOUQ010000203.1:0-9875 GCA_046723475.1 Candidatus Methylomirabilota bacterium | reverse complement strand
CGGTAGAACTTGCCCTCGTAGCTGAACGGCTCGCCTTGCCAGCCACGGCGAATGATCTCGAGCGCTTCACGGAAGCGCGCCTGGCTCTCCTCGTACGGCACGCCGTAGATGTCGTAGGTGCGGACCACGCCGCTGCGGCCGATCCCGAACTCGAACCGGCCCTGGCTGATGTGATCGACGGTCGCGACCTCTTCGGCAATACGCAGCGGGTGGTTCAGCGGCAGCACCTGCACCGCCGTGCCGATGTGAATCCGACGCGTGCGGCTTGCGACGGCGCTCGCCACCTGCAGCGAGGCCGAGATGACCGAGCGCGTCGGCGTGAAGTGGATCTCGCCGAGCCAGATGCAGTCGATCCCGAGGGCGTCCGCCCGCTCGGCCGTCTCGAAGACGTCGCGAAAGGCCGACGCCTGGCTGGTCCCCTGACGCATTTCTTCGACGAACAGGCCGACGTGCACGGCCTGCATTGTACAGCGCGTCGCGAAACCATTGACCGGGCCACCGAAAGCAGATACCTTCGCGCCACCTTCTTGGGGAGGCGCGCATGTCGGTGACTCGCCGTCACGTCCTGAAGCTTGGCGGTGCCGCCTTCGCGGCGCACGCGCTCGTCCCGTCTCCTGTCGCCGCCGCGGACACGCCGAAACGCGGCGGAGTCTTCCGGCTCCGTGGTGAGGATCCGACCACCGGCCTCGATCCCCACCTCGTGGTCAACCATCACCGGATCGCGACCAACCTGTCGTTCACCCACAGCCGCCTGCTGAAAGTGAAGGCCGGACCCTCGGTCACCCCCGGAACGCTGCCGCTGGAACCCGACGTCGCGGAATCCTGGTCGCAGCCCAACGATCGAACCTATGTGTTCAAGCTGCGCAAGGGCGTCCGCTGGCACCCCAAGCCACCGGTCAACGGGCGCGAGCTCACCGCGGACGACGTGAAATACACCTACGACCGGTTTCTGCAGATCAAGGGCAATCCCAACCGCTCGATGCTCGGTCACGTCGAGAAGATCGACGCCGTCGACCGTTACACGGTCAAGTTCACGCTGACGGAGCCCTTCGGCTGGTTCCTCGACTACCTGGCGAACACCGTAATGTGGATCGTGCCGCGCGAGGCCGTGGAGAAGTTCGGCGATCTGCGCCGCGCCGAGTCGTGTATCGGCACCGGCCCGTGGATGCTCGATCGCTACGAGCCGAACACGCGGCTCACCTTCGTCCGGAACAAAGACTACTTCGTGCCCGGACTGCCCTACGCCGACGGCATCGACGTGAGCGTCGACGAAGACCCATCGTCCCGGATGGCGAGCTGGCTCGCCGGCCGCTACGACTTCGCGCCCGAGTACGGGCAGTGTGTCCGGCGGCTCGACCTGCAGGCGGCGCGCGCGCGCAAGCCCAATGTGAAGACACAGGACTTCGTCGTGCTGTTCGGCGGATTCACCGCCATGAAGCTGGACCGCGAGCCGTTCAAGGACGTGCGCGTCCGGCGCGCCCTCGCGATGGCGATCGACGGCAAGCAAATTCTCGAGACGAACGCGTGGTCGCTCGGGCACGGCGCGCAGAACACCGCGGTTCCGGCGGCGCTGCGCGAGTGGGCCATCCCGCTCGATCAGCTCACGCCGCTCGGGCGTCGGATCTACGAGCACGACGTCGCCGAGGCCAAGCGTCTGCTCGCCCAGGCGGGCTTTCCCAGCGGGTTCAAGACGACGGTCGAAGCGACGCTCGCCTGGAGCCCCGACTACGTCGACGCGCTGCAAGTCACCATGGGCAGCTGGAAGGAAGCCGGCATCGACGCCGAGCTCAAGCCCAAGGACTTCGGCGCGTACATGGCCACGACGATCTACGGCAAGTTCGACAAGCTCGCCAACGGGTTGCGCGGCGGGAGCCCGATCGCTGACATCACGCTGTACAGCCCGCACGTCCCCGGCGAGCCGCTGAACGCGTCCGGCGTCGACGATCCCAAGCTCACCGAGATGATCAAGCTGCAGCGTCGAACGATCGATGCCGCCAAGCGACGCGAGATCGTCTACGACATCCAGCGCTATCTGGCCGAGCAGGTGTACTACGCCTTCGAGCCGTCGGTGAGCACCGTCGCCGCCTGGGAGCCCTACGTGCAGAATTTCGCGCCGAACATCGGACACGACTACGGTGGGCGGCTCATGGCCGCCTGGCTCAACAAGTAAGGCCCCTGGCCGGCCCTCTCACGCGTACATCGGCCGGCGCTCGCGGAGCGCCAGCCAGCCGCGCACGATGCGGTAGATGAACCAGAGTCCCACCACGCCCAGCGGGATCCACGCGACGAGCAGTCCGATCCCGAGCGTGGCAATGATGAACACGCCGCACAGCGCCACCCACAGCAGCCCATACCAGAACGTCCGGATCTGCCAGCTGAAGTGCGATTCGAGCCACGAGCCGCGCACGTCGCTGCGCTTGACGTAGTTCAGGATCACGGCGATCAGCGAGGGCCAGCCGAACAGGAACGCACCGACGACGGTCGCCGTGCCGATGATGCCGACGACGAGGCTCGCCGCGTGCAACGCGTAGATCAGATTGGTGTAGCGGACGAGCGAGTCTTCGGGCCGGACGACGACGCTCACGACGCGCGCGCTTTGTGAAAGGCTCGCTCGAAGCCGGGCAGCGCGCGCACGACCGTGTCGCGCTCGACGGTGAGCGAGATGCGCATGTGACCCGGCATCCCGAAGCCGGAGCCCGGGACGGTGAGAACGCCCTCCTCCGCGAGCAGGCGCACGAACGCCACGTCGTCCTCCATCGGCGTACGCGGAAAGACATAAAACGCGCCCTGCGGCTTGACGCACTCGTAGCCGATGCGCGCGAGGCCGTCGTACATCAGGTCGCGCTTCTCGCGGTACGGCGCGATGTCGATCACGTGGTCACCGACTTCGGCCACCACCCACTGCCAGAGCGCCGGCGCGTTGACGAACCCGAGCACGCGGCTGGTGAACGTGCACGCCTCGAACAGCTCGGCGGCCTCGGGCATGCGCGGCGAAAACGCGAGGTAGCCGATGCGCTCGCCGGGAATGGCGAGCGACTTCGACCACGAGGTGGCGACGATCGCGCGCGTGACGAGCGGCGGCACTTCGGGCACGACGACGTCGTCGAAGACGAGCGCGCGGTACGGCTCGTCACTGATCAGCACGATCCGCTGATTCACGCGCGCGAGCAGCTGCTCGAGCGCGACGAAGCTCGAGGCCGGGTAGATCACGCCGCTCGGGTTGTTCGGCGAGTTCACGAGGATCGCGCGCGTGCGCGGCGTGATGGCCGCCTCGATCGCCCCGATGTCGGGCGTGAGATCCGGCTTGGGTCGCACCACGACGAGGCGGCCCCCGTGGTTCTGCGCGTAGAACGTGTACTCCGCGAAGAACGGCGCGACGGTGATGACTTCGTCACCCGGGTCGAGCAGCGCCTTCAGAACGGTGTTGAGCGCGGCGCCCGCGCCGACCGTCATGAGCACGTGGTTCGCGGTGTAGGGCAGGCCGGTGGCGGCGCGCAGCCGGCGGGCCACCGCTTCGCGCACCCGCAGGTGGCCGGCGTTCGGCATGTAGGCGTGCAGGTGCGGCGCGTCGCTCTCGAGCACACGACGCGCGGCGGCCAGCACCGCCGGCGGCGGCTCGATCTCGGGATTGCCCAGCGTGAAGTCGAAGACCTTGTCCGCGCCGCGCTCGGCCTTCAGCCGCGCGCCCTCCTCGAACATGCGGCGGATCCACGACGCCTTCGTCAGATTGTCGGCCACCGTTCGGGAGATGATCATCGCGGCTGAGTATAGTCGACTTGCCTGACGTCGCGGCGGTGCGTGCGGCGGCGGCGGTGCGTGCGGCGGCGGCGGTGCGTGCGGCGGCGGCGGTGCGTGCCGCTGTTATAGTCGGCGCCATGCGCATTGCGATGCAGCGACGCGGCCAGGGGCCCGACGTCGTGCTCTTTCACGGCGGCATGGGCTCGTGGAAGCACTGGATCCGCAACATCGATGCGCTGGCCGCACGGTTCACCGTGCACGCGCTCGACCATCCCTCGTACGGCGATTCGCCGTCGGTGCCGCGCGAGACCACGGGGCCGGAATATCTCGATCTGATGTATCGCATCATCACCGAGACGTTTCCCGGCGATGCCGCGCTCCGCTTCGCCGGGTTCTCGTTCGGCGGCGCCATCGCCGCGAATCTCGCGCGGCGGCTCTCGCGCCGGGTGACGCACCTCGCGTTGATCTCGCCGGGCGGGTTTCCCCGGCGCCGGTTCGGCGATCGACCCACGCGCAGCTACAAGGACGCCGCGGGCGACGACGCGCTGTTTCGCGAGGTCTGTCGCCACAATCTGCTCGTCAACATGCTCAGTGAGCCGGCCGGCGTCACCGAGGAGGCCGTCGACATCCAGGCCGAGTGCGTGCGCCGCGCGCGGTTCGACAGCCGCAAGGTGAGCGCGGGCGGCACGCTCCTCGGCGATCTCGCCGCGCTGAAATGCCGTATGCGGCTGCTCTGGGGCGAGCGCGACGATTCGGCGTTTCGTCCGGCGAGCCTGCTCATCGGCGAGATCCGCGACGCCGCGCCCACGCTCGACGTGCATCGCATTCCGCGCGCCGGCCACTGGTCGGCGTACGAAAACGCGCCGGAAGTCAACCGCCTGCTCCTGGAGTTCTTCTCGAGCTAGACACCGTCCGAGCAACGCCCGCGCGCCGGGTCCTGTCGCCGGCTTGGTGCCGGTCCGGCGGGCTCCGTCACCCACTCGATACACACGCCGTTCTTTCGAACGGCGAGGATCGACGGGGTCCCAGCTTCGCCCGCCTCCCGGCACCAGCACCGGCGCCACCCGGCGGCGGGCGTTGCTCGGACGATGCTCTAGGCGACGTCCCGCTGCTTGGCGGCGTTGTAGTTGGCGTCGTACCACCAGTCGAGATATGCCGCGTACGTCATCGGTGGGTAGCGCGCGGGGTCGTTCGGGCCCTGGCACGTCGGCAGGCAGGCGATCTCGGTGTCGATATGCGGGCCCATGAAGTACGGGATCGCGTACCGCTCGCGGCCCACCGGTGGCAGCGCGCGATGCGGCGTCGATTTGAAGTGGTCGTTCGTCCAGCGCTTCATCATGTCGCCCGAGTTCACCGCGAACGAGCCGGGCACGTACGGCACGTCGACCCACCCTCCGTCCGGCATGCGCACCTGCAAGCCCGGCACGTCGCTCTGCGCCAGAAACGTCAGGAAGTTCGCGTCGGTGTGCGGCGCGATCCCGAACTGGTTCGGCTCGGCGGCCACCGGCGGATATCGCGTGAGCCGGAAGCTGAACTGGCTCTCGGCGAAGGCGCGATCGAACGCGTCGGGTGGCAGATCGAGCGCCGCGGCGCACAGCGGCAGCACACGGCGGCCGAGCGCGTCGACGGCGTCGGTGTAGGCCAGCACCGCCTCGCGAAAGCCCGGGAGATCGCGCGGCCACTGGTTGGGCCCGGCAAAGCGACGCCCGGCGCGCACGAGCGGATCGTCGGGGCCGCGCTCGCGCTTGATGAAGAACGCCTCGTTGAGATCGGGCTTGTCGTTGGCGTTGACGTCGGACGTCCACACCGCGTACCGGCCGAGCATCATGTAGCCGTTGTTGTGCTCGTTCATCCGCAGCGCGAGCTTGGCCTCCATCGGCTGCGCGTGGAAGCGTCGCGCCTCGGCGAACGTGCGGTCGATCAGCGCTTGCGGGACGCCGTGGTTGACGACGACGAAGAAGCCGATGTCCCGGAGCGCACGCCCGAGCTCGTCGGCCGTCGTCGCCAGCGCCCCCGGCTGGCCCGACTGGTACGGTTCGAGATCGATCACGGGGATCACGGCTCGATGAGATAGCATCGAGAGCCGGCGCGTGCAACACTCTCGCCGAGGAGCCGAGACATGAGCATCGAGATCCGTCAGATCCATCCCCTGTTCGTCGGCGAGGTGTCCGGCGTCGACATCGCGCAGCCACTCTCCGCGGATGACGTTGCGGCCATCGACGACGGCATGATTCGCTACGCGGTGCTCGTCTTCCACGACCAGCAGCTCACCGATGAGCAACAGATGGCGTTTACGCTCAACTTTGGCCGGCTCGAGGACGCGCGTGGCGGCAACATCACGAAGCTCGAGGACCGCCGGCTGCCGGTCGGCATGAACGACGTGTCCAACCTCGGCAAGGACGGACGCCCGCTCGATCGCGATTCCCGCGTGCATCTGTTCAACCTCGGCAACATGCTCTGGCACTCCGACAGCTCGTTCCGGCCCGTTCCGGCGAAGTATTCACTGCTGTCGGCGCGCGTCGTGAGCCCCGTCGGCGGCAACACGGAGTGGGCCGACATGCGCGCGGCCTACGACGCGCTCGATGCGGACACGAAGACGCAGATCGACGACCTGATTTGCGAGCACTCGCTCATGTACTCGCGAGGCTCCCTCGGCCTCACCGAGTTCACGGAGGACGAAAAGGCGATGTTTCGTCCCGTGCGCCAGCGGCTCGTGCGCACGCATCCGGTCACAGGGCGCAAGTCGCTCTACCTCGCGTCGCACGCCGGCGCGATCATCGGGATGCCGACGCCCGAAGCCCGCATTCTCTTACGCGACCTGATCGAGCACGCGACGCAGCCGCAGTTCGTCTACGTGCATCGTTGGCGCCCGTGGGACTTCGTGATGTGGGACAACCGGCGCACGATGCACCGCGTGCGCCGTTACGATCAGCGCTATCCGCGGGACATGCGGCGCACCACGCTCGCCGGCGACGCGCCCACGGTGGCGCAGCAGGTCGAATCGGCTACCAGCGCGCGCTGACGCGGCGGGGCTGCCACGACCCTGCGTCGTGCTCGCGGACCATTGCCGCATCCGCGAACACTTTCACGAGGACCATCCCGGCGACGAAACCACCGACGTGCGCCCAGAACGCGACGCCGCCGCTCTCGGACGTGGCCACGAGCCCGAACAGACCGCTGACGAGCTGCAGGCCGATCCAGTAGAGCAGCATCGTCCACGCGGGCAGTGAGATGGAGGTGACAAAGAACGCGAGGAACACGAGGCAGTGCACGCGGACACGCGGATAGAGCACGAGATACGCGCCCATCACGCCGCTGATGGCGCCCGACGCGCCGACCATGGGAATGCCCGAGCGCGGGCTGATGGCCACCTGACCGAGCGCGGCGGCCAGGCCGCACGCCAGGTAGAACACGACGAAGCGCCCGCGGCCCATCGAGTCTTCGACGTTGTTGCCGAACAGCCAGAGGAACCACATGTTGCCGATCAGGTGCATCCACCCGCCGTGCAGGAACATGTGCGTGAGCAGGTGGCTCACTTGCCGCCCGGGATCCGTCAGGCACACGAGGCCGTCGCCCATCGGAAACCGCGTGCCGGGCGGCAACGAGAGCGTCAGTTCGCCGGGGATGAGGCCCAGGTTGCACACCGCGCGCGCGACGCCGAGGGGGGACCCCGCACCTTCTGCGACGAGCCACGCGAGCACGTTGAGGACGATGAGCAGGATCGTGACGATCGGCGTGCGCAGCGTGATGTTCTCGTCACGGTACGGGAACACGGATCAATCCGCCTCTGAGGTTCGAGCGTGCGTCACGTCTGCAGGTCGCCGACCGCGGTGGCCAGCGTCTCGAGCTCGGCGCGCCACGACGCCGGCGGCGCGATCGGTCGAAGCACGAACTTCGAAAAGCCGACGGCGACGAAGCGCTCGATGAGCGTGCGCACCGCGGGCAGGCCCACGGGCGTCAGCTCCACGGAGCGCGGGCGGCGCGCCGTCATCGCGCGTGCGGTGGCGGGATCGATGGGCGCGCTCGCATAGCCAATGCTCATGCCGAAGTGCTCGGTGCTGATCGATCGCCCGGCCTTGGTCGCCGCCTCCTCGATCACGCGGCGGCCCGCGGCCGCCTCTTCGGGCGTGCACAGCGACGGCAGCCAGCCGTCGGACAGACGACCACAGCGCTCCAGCGCCGCCGGCGCGGTCCCGCCGAGCCAGACTTCGAGCGGCTGCTGCACCGGCAAGGGTGTGATGCGGACGTCGTGGAAGGTCCCGGCCGGCCCGTCGTGGCTGACGCTCTCGCCGGCCCACAGGCGTCGCAGCAGCGGCAGCGCATCGTCGATGACGGTGCCGCGGCGCTTGGGCTCGACGCCGATCGCCTCACGCTCGGGCGCATAGGTCAGCCCGGGCACGAGCGTGACGAGCAGGCGGCCTCGCGCGAGCACGTCGAGGCTCGCGAGCTGCTTGGCCAGCCGCAGCACGTTCCGACCGGGTAGCAGCGCCGTCGTGCCGAGCTTCACGCGCGGATTCGAGGCCGCCGCCCACGCCAGCCCGACGAGCGGATCGATCACGGGGCCCGTCAGCACTTCGGACAACCACAGCGAGTCGAAGGCGAGATCGTCGATGGCCCCGACGAGCTCGCCGAGGGATTCGGGGGTCGAGGCCGCGCCGGCCGCGCCGATACCGATACGCACTTTCATGGCCACGAGCCTACACCGTCCGCAGGCGCTTGCGCTTGGCGACGCGCGGCGCGATGCTCCGGGACGCGAAAGGAGCCGCCATGCTGTGGGGCCGCGGAACATGAAGCTCGGACTGAGTATCGGCTATTCGGGCGCGGAGCTGCGACTGCCCGTCGAGAGCGTGCTGCTCGCGGAGCGGCTCGACTTCGACTCGGTGTGGACGGCGGAGGCGTACGGCTCGGACGCGCTCACGCCGCTCGCGTATCTCGGCGCGCTGACCAAGCGCATTCGTCTGGGCACCGGCATCATGCAGCTCGCCGCGCGGCCGCCGGCGGCGGCGGCGATGGCCGTCGGCACGCTCGACGCGCTCGCGGGTGGCGGCCGCGTGATCGCGGGACTCGGCGTGTCCGGTCCGCAGATCGTCGAGGGCTGGTACGGACAGCCGTGGGGCCGGCCGTACTGGCGCATCCGCGACTACGTCGCGATCATGCGCAAGATCTTCGAGCGCAAGGCGCCGGTCAGCCACGAGGGCCGCGAGATCTCGCTGCCGTACACGGGCCCCGGCGCGCTCGGCGTCGGCAAGCCGCTGATGCCGATCCTTCACATGAATTCACGCCTGCCGATCTGGCTGGGTACCGGCACCGAGGCCAACGTGAAGCTGACCGCCGAGATCGCCGATGGCTGGTTGCCGCTCGGCTTCGTTCCCCGTCTCATGCCGATGCTGCGCCCGTGGCTGGAGGAAGGCTTTCGCCGCGCCGGCGGCGGCAAGGGATTCGCTGACTTCGAGATCCAGCCGCGCGTGGAAGTCGCTATCACCGACGACGTGCGCGGCGCGCTGGCGCGCATGAAGCCTCGCGTCGCGCTCTACGTCGGTGGCATGGGGCACCGCGACAAGAACTTTCACAAGGACATGATGGTCCGCCGCGGCTTCGGCGACGCTGCGCAGCGGATCCAGGAGCTGTTTCTGGCGAAGCGCAAGGACGAAGCGGTCGCGGCCGTGCCCGATGAGTTCTGCGACGAGATGGCGCTGGTCGGGCCGGTCTCGCGGATCAGCGAGCGCTATCGCGCGTGGGCGGACTGCGGGATCACGGGACTCACGATCACGACCGCCCAACCCGAGGCGATGTCTTTGCTAGCGAAGCTCGGAGCGTAGTCTCTACGAGCGTGGAGGGACCGAGCGCGGGTCTAACGGGTCGTCGGACACCGGTACGCGACGGCGACGGCAGTCGCCACGACGCGTTCGAGCGTAGTGAGCTGGAAGGGCTTGGCCACATAATCGAAAGCGCCTCGGCGCAAAAAGCTCCGAGCAAAATCCTCATCGCCGATGCCCGTCAGCATGACGATGGGAATGGTCGGGTCGATCGCGAGGAGGCGATTCAGCACCTCATCGCCGGACACGTTGGGCATGATCACGTCGAGTAGAACTACGTCGGGCCGGACAGCGGCCGCTTGAATCAGCGCCTCTCGCCCG
>JBKOUQ010000008.1:0-10732 GCA_046723475.1 Candidatus Methylomirabilota bacterium | reverse complement strand
GAGCGCGCCCTTGCCCGCGCCCTTGCCGCCGCCGGCGATCGCCCCGCCGACCGCGCCCGCCGCCGCGCCGCCGAGCGCCCCGACTCCGGCGTCCTTCGCGGCGTTGAACACCTTGTCGTTCCGCTCGCGCTCGGGTCCGCTCATGCTCTCCGCGACGCGGTTACATTCCGCGACGACGGATTGCGGCGGCTTGCCCTTCGCTGCCGGCGGCGCGGCCGGTGGGGCACTCGGGTTCGCCGCGGGCGGCTGATTCGCGGCGCGGCTGCTCGGTGCCGTGGACTGGGCGACGTCGTCGGTGGTTCGCGGCGATGCCGACGGCGCGACGAGCTTCGGCTCCGTCGGGGCGGTGCGGTTCGCTACGACGATGCCCGTGACAACGGCGACGATGGCCGCGATCACGAGCCCTACCGACGTCATCTTCCACATGTTGACGCGGTCGCGGTCGTCCGCCATGGGACCCTCCCTGACGGACGGCAAGCAGCCGCCATGCCAGCGACGTCACTGTCGTCATGACGACGGCTCGCCGCGCGACCCGACGATGGCGGTCGCCTCGTGAACGACGAACACGGTCAGCGGCTCGCCGCGATTGCGCAACGTCAGCTCGTGGCGCTGAAGGCCTTCGGTCGCGATGCCGGCGCGCCGTATCAGCGCCTCGGAGACGACGAGGTCACAGTCAAAGTCTTTGGTGAGCGCCTCCAGCCGGGCGGCGACGTGGACCGTATCACCGACGGCGGTCAGATACGCGGCATCGGCGTACCCCATGCGGCCGACGACGGCCGGACCGCTATGAATGCCGATGCCGAGACGAAGCGGCGCGGGCAGATCCGCAGCCAGCGCGTCGCTGAGCGCGGCGACGCTCCGCACCATCTCCGCTGCGGCGGTCAGCGCCTGGCGGCTGCCTTCGTCCGCACCCGTCTCGAGACCGAAGAGCGCCATCACGCCGTCGCCCGTGTACTGATTGGCCACGCCGCCCGCGCGGTGAATCGCGCCGCCCACGGCCTCGAAGTACCGATTGAGCAAGAACACCACGTCGTACGGCAGCCGGTGCTCCGCGAGTCGCGTGAAGCGGCGCAGATCGGCGAACAGCACGACGACGTCCTGCTCGCGCCCGTTGTGCGCGTCGTCCAGTGCGCGTCCGTCCGCGGCCGTCGCCGTCGCCGGCAATAGCGGCGCGACGGTGAGATCGGATGTCGGCCGTAGCTGCACGCCAGCCGCACGCCGGCCGGCAGGCCCAGCCGGCGCAGCACGCGGCTCTCGGCCTCGCGCGGCGGCGGCTGCGGCCGTGCGGCGGAGATTCGCACACGACACGTCGAGCATCGGCCACGGCCGCCGCAGACGGATGCGTGAGGAATGCGCGCCCACCGGCTGATCTCGAGGACCGACATGCCGACGGGGGCGACGACACGGCGGCCGTCGGGATACGTGACGCGGATACGCGCGCGACGGCGCTGTCTCAGATCACGCGCGCCGCGTGCGGCGACGACGCTCACGAGCAGGAGCGTGTAGACAGCGAACGCGGTCGTTCGGATGCGCTCGAGGTTGGCGACCTCGTCCGCGTGAAGCGGTGGACGCCCGTGCCACTGCATCTGCATGCGCGTCGCGGGATCACGAGCACGCGCGGCGGCCTCGCGCGCGCCGTTCACGAACCCGAGCACCGCGAGCACCGGGACGAGCACGACGAGACCGAGCAGCCACGGCGCGGTGCGCGCATACCACGCGCGCAGCGTCACGACGGATTGCAGCCCGATCATCGCGTGCACCCACGCCAGCGTGATGATCAGCATCTGGCGAAGTCCGTAATCACGCGTCCATAGGGCAAGCGTCACGCGCGCGTACGCGTCCTGCACGCCATAGAGCTGCCATGTCACCCGGGTGCCGACCACGTGCGTGACGAGGAGCGGTGGGATCGCCAGCCCCAGCACGAGCTGCCTGGCCTCCGACAATGGCATCCGCAGCGTCCGGCGCTGATACAGTGCCCGGAAGGCCAGCGCCACGTGCGTGATCCACGCGCTGTAGAGCACGACGGACACGAGCGGCTGCCGCCACCAAGCCGTGAAGTACACGCGCCCGCCCTCCATCGCATCGAGCGACACGAGGCCGAGGGCGTGGTTCGCGAGATGCGTCGTGACGTAGGTGAACAGCACCAGTCCGGACGCCAACCGCACGCGCCGCGAGGAGGGCATGATCGCAGTCGAACTGACTGTACCGCGAATGCGGACGCCCGGCCGGCGACATCGCGTGGACACGACCGGGCAGTGGTGGGATCGTGTTCAAGCGATGGGTCGGCTTCTCAAAGAGTGGCTGCTGGCCGCCCTGGCCGCCGTCGCCGCCACCGGCGCGACCGTGCTCGTACTGCTGCCGCTACAGCTGCTGATCGAGCCCCTGCCCGCGCCGCCGTTCCTGCTGACCGTCATGATCGTGGCCTGGCTGGGTGGTTTCCGCGCCGCAAGCATCACGACCATTCTCAGTGCGCTTGCTGTCGACTACTGGTTCATTCCGCCGATCGGCGCCATCATCTCGACCTGGCAGGAGATCGCCTCGACCATCGCGTTCGCCGTGGTCGGCATCGCCGTGGCCTGGCTCACCGCAACGCGGCGGCACGTCGAGGACGAGCGCAAGGCGCTGCTCGCGCGCGAGCGCGCGTCGCGCGCGGCGGCCGAGGCCGCCAACCGTGCCAAGGACGAGTTCGTCGCGGTGCTCGGCCACGAGTTCCGCAACCCGTTGTCCGCCATCGTCAACGCGGTGCAGCTACTCGGACGTGTCGAGACGACGGCGTCGCCGGCGCACGATGCGCGTGAGGTCATCGAGCGCCAGGCCAAGGCCATCGGCCACATGGTCGAGGACCTCCTCGAGGTCAATCGCATCGCGACCGGCAAGATCCGCCTGGACCGGCAGCCTACGGATCTCAGCGCCGCGATCCGGCGCGCGCTGGCGACGCTGGCATCTCGCACGCAAGCCCACCGCGTGACGATCGAGGCGACGCCGGTGTGGGTGGACGCGGATCCGGTTCGGCTCGAGCAGATCCTCGTGAACCTGTTCGACAACGCGTTGAAGTACACGCCGGTCGGCGGCGCCATCGACATACGCCTCGAGCGCGATGGCAGGCACGCCGTGTGTCGCGTCCGCGACAGCGGCGTGGGGATCGACGCCGACGTCTTGCCGCGGATCTTCGAGCTGTTTGTGCAGGGCGATGCCGCCAGCCGGCATGGCCGCCGTGGGCTCGGAATCGGCCTCGCCGTCGTCCGACGTCTCGTCGAGCTGCACGGGGGCACGATCAACGCGGCGAGCGACGGTCCCGGGCGCGGCACCACGTTCACGCTTCGACTGCCCAGCGTGCGGGCGCCGGCGCTGCCTCATCCGCCGCGCGAGAGCGCCGACGCGAGCAGCGCCAGGATGCGGCGCCGCGTGCTGATCGTCGAAGCCGACGCCGATCTTCGCGCGATGCTTCGGTCGCTGCTCGAGGTGTCGGGTCACCACGTCAGCGACGCAGCGGATGGGCCGAGCGCGTTTTCCATCGCGCTCCGCGCGCGGCCCGAGGTCGTCCTCATCGACCTCGAGCTCCCCGGCTTCGACGGCTACGAGCTGGCGCGCCGGCTGCGCATGGCGTCGGAGACCAAGTCCGCCGTCCTGATCGCGGTCACGGGCGACCACCGTGAACATGACGCCGAGCGCGCGCGGCTCGCGGGCTTCGACCATTACGCGAGCAAGCCCGTCGACCCTGAGGCGTTGGCGCAGATTCTTCAGCCGTGAGCGACCGCTGACGTGGACATCGTCACCAAGCGCATCTACGACGCGCCCGCCGACGCCGACGGCGATCGCGTGCTCATCATGCGACTGTGGCCGCGCGGCATCCGCAAGGAGCGCGTCGACGTGTGGCTCAAGGAGCTCGGGCCCGTACCCGAGCTCCTTCGCGCATACCTCGACGGCGCCGTCACGTGGGCCCGATACGTCCCGCGCTACCTCGCGGGGCTCGAGCGCCCGGAGGCGCAGGCGGCGATCGCAGAAGTGCGCCGGCGTGCCGCGACGGGCCGCGTCACGCTGCTCTGCGGCTGTCCCGACGAAGCACGCTGTCACCGGTCGCTACTCGCCGCCTATCTGCTAGACTCACCGCGTGCTCGCTCCGGCCTGCGACCTCCGCGTACGCGACGTCGCGCAGCGGTTTCGCGACCACGGGCCGCGCGTCGAGGCAAGGACGCTTCGCGTCGAGGCAAGACCGCTTCGCGTCGAGGGCCGCGCGCACGCTGAGCGCGCGCCGCGACGGCGCCGCATAACGCGCGCCGGCCGCCTCCTCGCCACGACACTGTTGGCGCTCTCCGCCGTGACGCCGGCCGCGGCCGAGCACGAGATCTATTACCGCTTCACGGTCCTCGGGTACGTCAGCGATGCGTACGGCAAGCCCGTGGCCGACGCTACGGTCGAGCTCGTGCGCGACAAGACAGGCTTCACGTATCTCGGTGCGAGCGATGCCGAAGGCTTTTATGCCGTACGCGCGCGGATCGGCGACGAGAGCCGTGGCGAAAAACTGACGGTGCGCCGCGGCCGCGCCACTGGCCACATCACGATCGCGTTCGATCCCACCAACCACACCGACGAGCGCGGCACCCGCGTCGATTTCGCGGGCGAGCGCGCGATCGAGCGCGCCGCGTGGTTCCGATCGACGCTGCTGAACGCCGTCGGCGCCGCCAGCCGGCACTGAGCGAGCATCGGAAGGAGCTTGAGCCATGGCCGCCAAGAGCAAGGGGATGAAGGCGTACGTGCTCATCGAGACCGCGCCGGGCAAGACCAAGGCGATCCGTAAGGCGCTGGGCGCCGTCTCGAAGGGCGCGGTGGCCACCCTGGACGCCGTCACGGGCCCGTACGATTTCATCGCGGTCATCGAAGGCCCGACTCTCGACGCCATCGGCCGTCTCGTCACCGACGAGATCGGTGCGATCAACGGGGTGACGCGTACGACGACCTGCGTGGCGATCTCACTCACCTGATGCGCGTGCTCGTCGTCGGCGGCACCGAGTTCATCAGTCTGCACGTCGTGCGTGCGCTGCAGCGCGATCGTCACGACGTCTGCGTGCTGAATCGCGGCCGGCACGCCGACCGGCTCCCCGCCGGCGTCAAGACGCTCGTCGCCGATCGCAAGGACCATGCGGCACTCGCCCGGGTGCTGACTGGTCAACGGTTCGACGGCCTCGTCGACGTCACGTACGCGCCGACCACCGGCGACGACGTGCGCGCCCTGCTGGAAGCGCTCGGGCACGCGGTCGGTCACGCGGTCTTCGTCTCGACCGGGCGCGTGCACGACCACGCGCTGCCGATCCCGTACGACGAGGACACGCCGCGCAATCTCTACTGGGGCGAGTACGCCAGGAACAAGATCGACGGTGAAGATGCGTACCTCGCCAGCGGCGTGCCGGCGAGCATCGTGAGGCCCACGCACGTGTTCGGCCCGCTGAACACGCGCAACAACGAAACGTTCTTCTTCGATCGACTCGTACGTGGCCGTCCGATCCTGCTGCCGGGTGACGGCGGCTGGCTGCGGCAGTTCGGCCATGTCGCCGATCTCGCTGACGCCATCGTCGCCATGCTCGGCGACCGGCGCGCGTTCGGGCGCGCGTACAACGTCAGCGGCGAGGAAGCCGTGACGCAGGTCGGCTTCGTCGAGCTCATCGCCGAAGTGCTCGGGCGGCCGCTCACGCTCGTCCCGGTCGCAAAAGCACCGTTTGGCCAGAACCTCGTCTACGACTGTCACGCGGTCTACACGATGACACGGCTGCGCCGCGAGCTCGGGATCCGGCCACGCTACACGCTCGCTTCGGGACTGGCGCAGACGTTCGAGTGGTATCGACGCGAAGGGCTCGACCGCCGCGACGTGGATTTCACCGCCGACGACGCGCTGCTGGCCGCTGCCCGCACGTGAGACGGGCCGAGCCCGTCACCGTCCTCGTCTACTGCCCCGATGCGGCCGAGGCCGGCCGGTACGCCGCGCTCGTGCGGCGTCACCGTGGCCGGGTGCGTGTCGTCGCGTGCGCGGGCTACGCCGACGCCGCGGCGACGGTCGCGGACGCGGATATCATCTACGGCTGGAAGTTCCCGGCCGATCTGCTGCCACGCGCGAAGCGCCTGCGCTGGCTGCACGTCATGGGGGCCGGTGTCGACTGGGCGTTGCCGACGCTGCCGGCCGACGTGACGGTCACACGCGTGCCCGGCGTCTTCGGGGTGTGGATGCGCGAGTACGTGCTCGGCTGGTGCCTGGCACTCACGCAGCGGACGGAAACGTACCGGACGGCGCAGCGCGAGCGCCGGTGGCGCGAAGACGTGCTGCCGGAGCGCGTGGCCGGCAAGACGATGACGATCGTGGGCCTGGGCGACATCGGCCGGACGATCGCGGCTGGGGCACGTGCGCTCGGCATGCGGGTGCTCGGCGTCAGCCGCTCGGGCCGGCGCGTGCGCGGCGTCGCGCGTGTGTACCGGCTGCCGCGGCTGCGACGCGCGCTCGCCGAGGCCGACGTCGTCGTCGTCGTGCTGCCCCTGACCGAGACGACGCGCGGGCTCCTGGATGCCGGCGCGCTCGCCGCGATGAAGCCCACGGCGTGGCTCTTCAACATCGGGCGTGGCGCCGTCGTCGATGAAGCAGCGCTGCTCGCCGCGCTGCGCGAGCGCCGCCTCGGTGGCGCCGTCCTCGACGTCTTCGCCACCGAGCCGCTTCCGCCGGAGCATCCGCTCTGGACGCTGGACAACGTCGTCGTGACGCCGCACATCTCGGGGCCCAGCGTGCCGGAGGAAATCGCGCCCGTGTTCGACGACAACCTCGCCCGCTGGCTCGTCGGCCGTCCGCTGCGCCACGTCGTCGATCGCGCCCGCGGATACTGACGGGCGCTGCCGCGCCTCGTACGTGGCGTCCTCGATTCGGGTACACCGCTGCACGCGCGGCGGCCGCCGGCCGCCCTCGACGCTGAAGCGCGCTGCAGCGATCGTGGCGCGCACTGCGGGACACGGGCGCGCGAGCGTCACCTAACTGCGCGGCGCGCCACGCGTTCGCAACGGCGGTGCACACGCCCGGGGCCGTGCTGGAATGGCCCTTGCCGTTCTCCTTGGCCATGCAGCGGATGCTCCTTCACCTGCTCGCTCGGCTCGGTGCCGCGCTCGCGCTCGTCCTCGCCACAGCGGCGCCCGCGCTCGCGACCACGCCGGTCGCCATGAGCGACGACGAGCGCGCCCCGGAATCGACGGCGTTCGTTCTCGCGAGTGTCAGCGAAGTCGACGGCCATTTGCAGGGCGGGTGTGAATCGGCGCGATTCGGATGAACGGCGGCGGCGTGCGCGTGCTCGCGCAGCAGTAGCGCGCCGCCACGCCGCCGCCCAAGATCTCCGCATCAGCCCATCCCACGACGGTGCACGACGCGAGGCGAACGTCAGGCTCGACGGCGCTCCCGCTGACCGTCGTCGACCGACGCCGCGCGACGGATCGCCGCGCACAGCGTGTCCGCGCGCAGCGGCTTGACGAGCCAGTCGGCAAACGCCGGGGCGCTCGGCAGATCCATGTAGCGGGCGTGGCCGGTGATGGCGACCGCCGGCACGCCGTTGATCCGGCCGCTCGACTGCGCACGCAGCCACGCCAGCAAGTCGAACCCCGTCTCCTGTCCGAGCGCGATGTCCGTGACGATGACGTCGGGCGGCGCGGCGGCGATCCGTCGGCGCGCCTCCTCGACGCTGCCGGCGGGAACCACACGGGCACCGAACACTTCGAGCACCTGCTGAAGCGCATCGAGCGCGGCCGGCTCGTCCTCGACGACCAGGACGTCCAGGCCGGTGAGCGGCGACTCCACGCGAGGCATCGCGTGGAGGGCAAGCAAGCCGCCGGCCAGCGACGAGGCAGTCAAAACGCGGCCAATTTGCGACCCAACGCGCCGCGATCGCGAAATATTTTCCGTTTTCGGCGACAAGGCGCGGTCCCGCTCGCCGGCGGAAGCGCTACTTCTTGGAGATCAGCCAGCGGTCGAGCGCCAGGTGCGGCAAGCCCGAGCGCTCGAACGTGTCGAGCGCGTCCTCCGCGGAGCCGACCAGCGGCTCGCCGTGGAGATTGAACGACGTGTTCAGGACCGCGCCGATCCCCGTGCGGCGCTCGAACTCGCGCAGGACACCGTGGTAGCCGGGATTCCACGCCTCGTCCACGAGGTGGGCGCGGGCGGTGGCGTCGTGCGGGTGCAGTGCGGCCGCGATGTCGTCGCGGCGCTTGGGATTGGTGGCGAAGGCCAGCATCATGTACGGCGACGCCAGCCCCTTCGGATTGACGACGTAGTCGCTCTCGCGCTCGCGCAGGATCGACGGCGCGAACGGCATCCAGAAATCGCGGTTCTTGATCATCCGGTTGATCGTGCCGACGACGCGATGATCCGACGGATTGGCGAGGATCGAACGATTGCCAAGCGCGCGCGCACCGAACTCCATGCGGCCGGCGCACCGCGCGACCACACCGTCGGAGACGAGCACGTCGGCGATGCGCTCCTCGATGCGCTCGTGCTCCGTGACGCGGTACTTCGACGCCAGGTCGCGCGTACGAATGAGCGCCTCGACCGCCGATGCGTCGATCGACGGCCCGAGGTACGCGGGCCCGAGCGGCTTCGGCCGCGCGTCGGGTCCGACGCCGGCGAGCCAGCCGAGATATGCGGCGCCGATCGCGTTCGACTCGTCGCCGCACGATGGCACCACGAACAGATCGCGCAGCCAGGGCTCGTCGGCGAGCAGGCCGTTCGCCTTGACGTTCATGAACACGCCGCCTCCGAGCGCGAGACGGTCGCCGCCATGCCGGTCGCGCATCAGCCGCGCCCACGCCAGCAGCGAGTCCTCGACGATGCGCTGGGCGCCGGCGGCGACGGCGTCGAAGCGGAGGCCGAGCGTGCTCTCGAGCAGCAGCCGGTAGCGCGGGCCGCGACGCTTCCAGACGAAGCGCGCCGGCGTGCCGGCATCGAGGCCGAACACACCGCCCAGCGCCTCGTATGCGCGCTCGGCCTGCGACGCCGGCGCGTAGGGGGCGAGCCCCATCACCTTGTACTCGTGCTCGCCGAACTTCATCCCGAGCAGGAGCGTGACGAACGAGTAGAAGGATCCGAGCGAGCCGGGCGCGCTCGGCACGGCCTCGTGGCGCACCAGCGCCGTCCCCCGCCCCGTGGAGGCCGTGGCGCACAGGCCGTCGCCGGCGTTGTCGTTCGTCAGGACGAGCGCGCGCTCGCCGGCGAACGGAGAGGCGTAGTAGGCGGCGGCGGCGTGGCAGAGATGATGGTCGTACGTCACGATGCGGCTGCGATCGAGACCCAGGTGGCCGGTGACGAACGCGAAGCGGTCGCGCTCCGCCAGCTCGAACTTGCCGCGCGCGCGCTCGGTGAGGCCGAGCCTCGCGCCGAGCTTTCGCGCACGCCGCCCCAGTCCGCGCGCGGGCTCCTCCAGGCGCACGCCGTAGTACTGCCGCGCGTACGCCGCGTCGTGCAGCACGCGGTTCATCCAGTCGCGCGCGTATGCGCGGCTGCCCGCGAGCGCGACGCGATCGATGTCGCCGGGCCGCAGCGACAGCTCGCGCAACAGCGCGTCGATGGCGAGACGGGGATACCCCGCGTCGTTCTTCAGGCGGGTGAAACGCTCTTCGGAGGCGCAGCCGATGATCGCACCGTCGCGCAGGATCGCCGCCGTCGCGCAGTGCGTCTCGGTGATACCGAGCACGATCATCCGAGCGATCTTATCAGACCGACCCCCGGAAGGTGTCGCACTCGCGCAGGTCACCCGACTCGATGCCGCGCGTGAACCAATGCACGCGCTGCTGGGACGTGCCGTGCGTGAACGTCTCCGGCGCGACGCGGCCGCCGGCCTGCCGCTGCAGCCGGTCGTCGCCGATCGCGGCGGCCGCACCGAGCGCTTCTTCTATGTCGCCCTGTTCGAGAATGTGTCGGGTCCGGTCGGCGTGATACGCCCACACGCCGGCCAGGCAGTCGGCCTGCAGCTCCAGGCGCACGGACGCCGCGTTGCCGCTCGCCGCACCGCGCTGTCGCTCGCGCATGACGACGTCCGAGATGCCGAGCAGCTTCTGAACGTGGTGGCCGACCTCGTGGGCGATCACGTACGCCTGCGCGAAGTCGCCGGGCGCGCGGAATCGATCGCGGAGTGCGCGGAAGAAGTCCAGGTCGAGGTACACCTTCATGTCTTGCGGGCAATAGAACGGGCCCGTCGCGGAACCCGCCATGCCGCACGCGGACTGCACCGCGGTGTTGAAGAGGACGAGATGCGGGTCACGGTACTCGCGGCCCATGTCACGGAACAGCGCGCCCCACGTGTCCTCGGTGTCGGCGAGCACGGTCGCCACGAAGTCGCGCATCTCGTCGTGACCACCGCGCGGCGACGCCGACGACGGCGTCTCGGTGGCGGGCGGCGCGTTCGGCGCGTCGCCCTGGAGGATCACCCGCGGATCGAATCCGAAGAACAGCGCGAGCACGAGGATGACGATGGTTCCCAGGCCGCCGCCCGCCACGAGCGGTACGCCGAACCCGCGGCGATCCTCGACGTTCTCGCTTTGTCGCCCGCCCATCCACCGCACGGTGCACCTCCCGCGTCCGGTCGCTGCAAACCCCGCGCCCACCACCACCGCGGCGGTGGCGGCCCCGCGCGATCGTCGCGTGCCCCATTGCCTCGTGGGCGAGCGCGACGGCGGCGGTGGCGGCGGACGAGCGTGACCGTCGCGTGCCCCATTGCCT
>JBKOUQ010000023.1:0-21779 GCA_046723475.1 Candidatus Methylomirabilota bacterium | reverse complement strand
GCGCGACGAGAATCGAGTGCTCGCCGACCTCCACGTTGTGTCCGATCTGCACGAGATTGTCGATCTTCGTACCCTGCCGGATGATCGTGTCGCCGAACGTCGCGCGGTCGATGGTGGTATTCGCGCCGATCTCGACGTCGTCCTCCACCACCACGCCGCCGGTCTGCGGGATCTTGCGGTGGCGGGCGCCATCGAACGCGAACCCGAAACCATCGGCGCCGATGACCGCCCCCGGGTGCACGATCACGCGGCGGCCGAGTCGCGTCGCCACGAGCGTGACGCGAGGCCCGACGACTGAGCCCTCGCCGACGTGGACGTCATGGCCGATGTACGACAGCGCGCCGATTCGCGCGCCCGGGTCCACCCCGGCCCGCGACTCGATGACGACGAGCGGGCCCACACATGCAGTCGAATCAATGCGGGCATCAGCGGCAACGATGGCGCTCGGATGTATGCCCGGCACGCCGGGCGCCGCGGGATGGAACAGCTCGAGCAGGTCGATCATGGCCTGCTGCGGTGCGGTCACGCGCAGGACGGGCGCGGGCAGCCCCGTGATGCCGGCACCCGCGACGAACGCGCCGGCGCGGGATGCCTGCGCGGCGGCGCGATAGCGCGGATCGGTCAAGAACGACACGTCGTCGGGACCGGCGGTCTCGAGGGGCGCGACGCCTCGGACAACACGGCCCGGGTCGCCTTCGAGCGTGGCGCCCAGCGCGGCCGCGAGATGGCCGAGCGTGAACTCGGCGCGTGTCAGCATCGTGACTACTTTTTCTTCCCTCCGGCGTCGTTCTTCGGACCCGCGTCGGGCTTGGGGCCGGCGTCCGGCTTGTTGCCGGTGTCGCTCTGACCGCCGTTGTCGCGGTCGTAGGCCCGGATGATCTCGTCGGTCAGGTCCGCGTCGTTAGCGGCATAGAGAACGCCCGCGTTCCGCTTCTCGACAATCATGTAGTAGTTCTTCTCCTTGCCCACCTTCTCGATGACGCCACCCACCTGCTGCAGCACCCGCTGGAGGAGTTGTCCTTCCTTCTTCTCCAGCTCCTTCTGATAGTCATCGGCGGCGCGCGCGGCATCGCGGCGCTTGCGCTCGAATTGCTCTTGCTTCTCGCGTCGCGCGTCGGCGGTCATGAGCGCCCCCTTCTTCTCGATCTCGTCGCGGAGCTTCTCGAGCTCTTGCCGTCGGCCGTCCATGTCCTTCTGGATCGTCGCGCGCTCCTTCTCGAGCTGCTCGCGGGCCGCCACGCCGGCCGCGGAGCGCGCGAGCACGCGCTGCACGTCGATGTATCCGATCTTCGTCGCGGACCCCATCGGCGCCGCCGCCGGCGCGGGAGCCTGCGCGGACGTACCGGACACGAGCACGACGACCGCCGCCATCACCACCGCCGAAACCACCCCTGCCTTCATCCGGTCCTCCTCAAAACGGCGAACCCACCGAAAAATGGAAGTTGCCGACTTTCTCGCCCGCTCGCCGGTCGAGGTTCAAACCGTAGTCTACGCGGATCGGCCCGAACGGCGAGACCCAGCGGACGCTGCCGCCAGCGGCCTTGCGCAGCTCCGTCAGATCGAACTCGGACTTGAAGCCGTACACCTGCCCGATGTCGAAGAACGCCGCCAAGCGAATGTCGAACGGCAACGGGATGATGTACTCGACGTTCCCGAGCACCTCGGTCGTGCCACCGATGCGGGTGCCGAACTCGTCCACCGGCGAGAGCTGCCGCGGCTTGAAACTCCGCACCGAGTTGGGACCACCGAGGTAGAAACGCTCGAAAACGGGCAAACGTTCGTCCCCTAGACCGAAGCCGTAGCCACCTTCCACTCTCCCCGAGACGACGTGTCCGAGCCAGACGGGCTGAAAGTAGGTCATGAACGCGGTGGTCTTCGAGTAATGATGATCGCCGCCGAGCCCGGCCAGCTCAGTGGACAGGATGAACTGGCCGCCTCTGGTCGGCGTCTGCACGCTGTCACGGCTGTCGCGACTCAGGATCGCCGAGACGAGGGAGGTGACTTTCGTCCCCTCTTCCTCCTTCAGGAAGGCGTCGTCGGGGTTCTTGACGTGGGAGATGTCGTCCTGGGTCAAGCGATACCCGAGATGCCAGCGCCAGAACTCCTCGAACGGATGGCTGAGCCGCAAGCCGCCGCCGATGGTCGTGTAGTCGTACTCCACGAACTGCCGCTTGGTGCTGAACGCGTCGAAGCCCGCGGAGAGCGGGCGATCGAAGAGCCAGGGCTCCGTGAAGCTGATCTGTCCTTGCTGCACGTTCGCGCCCGCGCGGATCTTGACCGACGCGAGCCAGCCGCGGCCCAGGAAGTTGTTCTGCGACAGGTCGATCGTGCCGAGGAGGCCGTCTGCGGAGGAAAAGCCGCCACCGATCGAGAACAGGCCTGTGGGCCGCTCGGTCACGTCGACGTTCACGATGATCTTGGTCTTGTCAGAGCCGGGCGCGGTATTGACGTCGACCTTCTCGAAGTAGCCGAGGTTGGTCAGGCGTTGCTTGCTCCGCTGCAGCTTGCGTAGCGTGAAGATCTCGCCCTCGGCCATCTGCAGCTCGCGGCGGAGGATCTTGTCCTGACTACGGACGTTCCCCATGATGTTGATACGCTCGACGTAGACGGTCGGGCCCTCGTTGATCTCCATGAGGATCGCGATCTTGTTGTCGGCCTGCATCTCGAGCTTCGGATTCACGTCGGCCGAAGCGTGCCCGATGTTCGAGTACAGGTCCTCGATCGCCTTCACCGACTCGCGGAGCGCCGATCGCGAAAAGACGTCGCCGGCCTTGAGCTTCGTCTGCCGGCGGATCTCGCTCTCGGGCATGAGGGTCACGCCGCTGAATTCGAGGGAGCTGACGCGATGCTGTGAGCCCTCGACGACCACGATGTTGATCGTCACCAGCGCGGTTTCGCGATCGATGCTGACGTCGTGCGACTCGACGCGGGCCTGGATATAGCCGTGATCGTTGTAGAGCTGCAGGATCCGGTCGACGTCCTCGTCGAGCTTCTGGCGCTGCACGGTGCCCCGCAGGATCCAGTACTGGCGCTCCTGCGTGGCCATCACCCGCTTGATCTCCTTGTCGCTGAGACCGCGGTTGCCTCGGATGACGACCTTGTCGATCTTCATCTGACGGCCTTCGTTGATGGTGAAGACCACCTTCACGTCGCCGTCGGAAAACTTCTCGATGTCCGGCGTGATCTGGACCTCGAAGTAGCCCTCGCTTTCGTAGTGATCCTTCATCTTCTCGCGGGCGCGCTGGACGTCGACGGGGTTGTACACGCTGCCGAGCTTGAGGTCGATTTTCTCTTGCAGATCGCTCGTCGACACCGCCTTGTTGCCGACAAAATCGACGTCGCGCACGAACGGGCGCTCGACGACCATGAACGTGACCTTCACGCCGCCTTCGAAGTCGTCGACCTTGAGCTGGACGTCATCGAAGAAGCCGAGGGCGAAGATGGCGCGGACGTCCTCCGAGAGCTGGCCGGGGCTGAACGGAGAACCGATGGTGGACTTGACGCGGCCGAGAATGACGGCTTCCTGGACCCGGCGGTTGCCGTCGACCGTGATCTCCTTGATGAGCACGGGCGGCTGTTGGGCAAACACCGCGCCCACCACGGCAAACACCGCCGCCAACGCCGCGACAACGGTGAGACGCAGGCCCCCCCCTCGCGTCACCGTCGCTCAGGCGCGTTCGGAGTAGGGCTTAGTGCTCTGCAAGCTCGAGGGGAGCGTCGGCGGCCTGGGCCTCGCGGAAGACGAACTCGCCTCCCACGACATCCACTTCGATCCGAGCACTCTCGGGCACCTGGCCGCGCACGATCGCCTCGGCGAGGGGATCCTCGATGTGCTTCTGGATCGTCCGCCGAAGTTGGCGCGCCCCGTACTGCGGGTCGTAACCCTTGTCCACGAGGGCCGCTTCTGCGGCCGGCGTGAGGACCAGCTCGATGCCCTTCTCGGTGAGCTGCTTGTTGATCTTGTCGATCATCAACCGGATGATCTGCTGGATGTGCGGCAGGGACAGCGCGTGGAAGACGATGATGTCGTCGATCCGGTTGATGAACTCGGGCCGGAACGCGCGCTTCATCTCCTCCATCACGCGGTCCTTCATCTTCTCGTAGCTGGCGTCCTCGCCCTCTTGCATGAACCCGGGCGTGATGCGCTTGCCGATCAGGCTCGTGCCGAGGTTGGACGTCATGATGAGGATCGTGTTCTTGAAGTCGACGACGTGGCCGAGCGAATCGGTCAGGCGGCCGTCGTCGAGGACTTGCAGCATCATGTTGAACACGTCAGGGTGCGCCTTTTCGATCTCGTCGAACAGCACCACGGAGTACGGGCGCCGCCGCACTTTCTCGGTGAGGAAGCCGCCCTCTTCGTAGCCGACATATCCAGGAGGCGCGCCGAGGAGGCGCGAGACCGAGAACTTCTCCATGTACTCCGACATGTCGACACGGATCAGCGCGTTTTCATCGCCGAACAGATACTCGGCGAGCGTGCGGGCGAGCTCCGTTTTGCCGACACCCGTGGGACCAAGGAAGATGAACGAGCCGACCGGACGCTTGGCGTCCTTGAGACCCGCGCGCGAACGGCGGATGGCGCGCGACACCGCCTTGACGGCGTCGTCCTGGCCGATGATGCGGCCATGCAGCGCCTCTTCCATGCGGGCCAGCTTCTGCGACTCCTTCTCCTCGAGCTTGGCGAGTGGGATGCCGGTCCAGCGGGAGACGATGAACTCGATGTCTTCCTCGCCGACGGACTGGGTGCCCTTGCCCTTGTTCTTCTCCCAGTCGCGCTTCATCTCCTCCTCGCGCGCGCGCAGGACCTTCTCCTTCTCGCGAAGCGAGGCGGCCTTCTCGAACTCCTGGGCCTCGAGGTACATGTCCTTTTCACGGATCACGCGCTCGAGCTCTTTCTCGATCTCCTTCAGCTCGGCGGGCGGCGTGAGCGCCATGAGGCGGGTGCGTGACGAGGCCTCGTCGATGACGTCGATGGCCTTGTCCGGAAGCTGCCGATCGGTGATGTAGCGATCCGCGAGCGTCACCGCGGCATTGATCGCCTGCTCGGTGATCTTCACGCGGTGATGCGCCTCGTACTTGTGGCGCAGTCCGCGGATGATCTCGATCGCCTCGGGCACCGACGGCGCTTTCACGATGACGGGCTGGAACCGCCGCTCGAGCGCACCGTCCTTCTCGATGTACTTGCGGTACTCGTCGAGCGTGGTTGCGCCGATCGTCTGGATCTCGCCGCGTGACAGCGCGGGCTTCAACATGTTCGAGGCGTCGATCGCACCTTCAGCCGCGCCCGCGCCGATCAGCGTGTGCAGCTCGTCGAGGAACAGGACGACGTTCTCCGACTGCCGGATCTCTTTCATCACCGCCTTCAGCCGCTCCTCGAACTGACCGCGATATTTCGTCCCGGCCACGAGGGCGCCGAGATCGAGCTGCAGCAGGCGCTTGTTGACGAGCACGTCGGGTACGTCGTGGGAGACGATCTTCTGGGCGAGCCCCTCGACGATCGCGGTTTTCCCGACCCCGGGCTCGCCGATGAGCACGGGATTGTTCTTCGTGCGCCGCGCGAGGATCTGAATGACTCGCTCGATCTCCTGCTCGCGGCCGATGACCGGATCGAGCTTGGTCTCGCGCGCGAGCTGGGTGAGGTCGCGGGCGAACTCGTCGAGGACGGGTGTCTGCGAGCGCTTTTTCGGGCGCGGGTAATACTGATCGCCGAGCAGCGCGAGCGTCTCCTGTCGGACCTCGTCGAGCCGAGCGCCGAGCGACTCCAAGATCTTCGCGGCGATCGACTGGCCCTCTTTCATCAGCCCGAGCAGCAAGTGCTCGGTACCGATATAGTTGTGACCCAGTTGACGAGCCTCTTCGATGGAGAGCTCGAGGACCCGCTTGGCCTGCGGAGTGAACGGAACTTCACCGAACGTCAGCGTCTTCGGGAAGCCAGCCAGCGCGCGCTCGACCTCGGCCTTGACGGTCTCGAGGCGGAGGCCCAGGCGCTGCAAAACCGCGGTGGCGATGCCCTCACCGTCGCGGATCAGGCCGAGGAGGACATGCTCGGTGCCGACGAAGTCATGCCGGAACCGTCCCGCTTCCTCCCGAGCCAGAATGATGACTCGCCGCGCCCGTTCGGTGAACCGTTCAAACACTGGTGTCCCCCACCCCTTTTTCGTGTTCCCGTGAAAGCCGATTTCGCTTTGGGCGACGCCTAGTTAATCGAGATCGATCACAGTATAGCCCGCGCTCCAAAGCGGTGCTAGCCTTTTTCTTCACGAGCGATCTAACTCCCTCGAAAGCTTATGCGAATCTGCGGCCATTTACGCGGGCTCGCGCTCGGCAGGGTCGACCTCGCGCGCTCGACCATCCACCAGGCGATACAACCGATCGGCTTTTCGAGCGAGATCGGGGTTGTGCGTCGCCACGAAGAACGCAATGCCGCGCTCGGCCTGCAGCTGCAAGAACAAATCATAGATGACCGCGCTCGTCTTCGGATCGAGGTTGCCGGTGGGCTCGTCCGCGAGGATGACCTTCGGTCCGTTCATGAGGGCGCGCGCGACGGCGACGCGCTGCTGCTCGCCGCCCGAAAGCTCGCCGGGTCGATGACGAAGGCGGTCGGCGAGGCCGACCTCGGCCAGCGCCGCCGCCGCGCGCTCGCGCGCTTCGGACGCTGACGCGCGCTGCAGCAGTGCGGGTACCATCGCGTTCTCGAGCGCGGTGAGATCGCCGAGCAGATTGTAGAACTGGAATACGAAGCCGACATCTTGGCGCCGATATCGCGCGAGTGCCGCCTCGCCGCGGGTGAACAGCTCTGCGCCCTGGAACAGGACGCGCCCGGCCGTTGGTCGGTCGAGCGCGCCAAGCAGATGCAACAGCGTCGACTTGCCGACGCCGGACGCGCCGACGAGCGCGACCATCTCGCCCGATCGAATATCGACGGACGCACCGCGCAGGACGCGCACGATCTCGGGACCCGTACGGTATTCGCGCTCGAGGTCAATGCCGGCGAGCAGGGGCGCCGGGTTCACGGTCGACGCCGGTTCAGCCATTCTTCTTCGCCGTCGGGGCGCCTGCCTCCGGCGCCCCACGGGTCGGCCACTCAACCAACCCCTTAGCCATTCTTCTTCGCCGTCGGGGCGCCTGCCTCCGGCGCCCCATGGTCGGCCACACAAGGATCCGCTTACTCATATCTCAGGACGTCCACGGGTGAGAGCGCGCCGGCACGGCGCGCCGGAACGATGGTGGCGAGAAACGACAGCAGCAGAGTCGCACTCACGATCATGACGAAATCGCCGACCGCCAGCTTCATCGGTAGATAGTCGATCTGATAGACGTCGCCGGCGAGCTTGATGATCTTGTATGTGTTCTGGATCCAGATGATCGCGAGGCCGATCGCGCTGCCGGCGACGGTCCCGACGACACCGATCGTCATGCCCACCGCGAAGAAGACGGCCGTGATCGACGAGGCGCTGGCGCCGATGGCCTTCAGGACTCCGATCTCTTTGCGCTTCTCGGCCACGAGCAGCACGAGATGGCCGATGATGGCGAACGCCGCCACGAGTACGATGATCGTCACGATCACGAACAGCGCGAGCTTTTCGAGCTGCAGCGCATTGAACAAGTTCCGGTTCATGTCCATCCAGTCGCGCACCCAGTACGGAAAGCCGAGCCGCGCGGCCACCGCGCGGCCGACGCGCTTGGCGTCGAAGGGATCGTCGAGCCGGATCTCGACGCCGGTCACCCCGGTGAGTCCGGCAAAATCGCGCGCGGCCGGCAGCGAGAGATACGCGAGGGAGGCATCGTACTCGTACATGCCGACTTCGATGGTCCCCGCCACGGTGTAGCGCCGCATCTTCGGGACCATTCCGACCGCGGTCACCGCGGCTTTCGGGGAGATGACGGTGACCGCGTCGCCCGGTGCGACGCCCAGCGTACGGGCGAGCTCGATGCCGAGCAGGATGCCGTCGCCGCTCGCCGCCGGCTCCAGCCGGCCGGCGCGCAGCTGCGCGCGCAGGTCGTCACGCACGGGCGCGGAGTCGAAGTCGACTCCGCGCACGAGGCCGCCGTGCGCATCGCCACCAGCACTCGTGAATAGCGCCTGTTGGAGCACGAACGGCGTCGCCGCCCTGACACCGGACACGCTCGTGACGCGCGCGACGACGCCACCTGGATCCGCGAGCCCCCCACTACCGGTCTGGAACACGAGCAGATGCGGGTTGGCGGAGATGATCCGGTCGCGAATGCCGTCCTGAAACCCCGTCATCACCGCGAGGACCACGATCAGCGCGGCGACCCCCAGCAGCACGCCGCCGACACCGATCCAGACGAACAACGAGAGATTCGCGCGGCTGCCCCGCGCGGTGAGATAGCGCAGCCCGAGAAAGAGCTCGAGCGGTAGGCCGCGCTTCACGGTCTGGCCTCCGGTCGCAGGTGCGGAAACAGGATCACCTCGCGGATCGACGGCTGATCCGCGAACAGCATCGTCAGCCGGTCGATGCCAATGCCCTCCCCGGCGGCCGGCGGCATGCCCTGCTCGAGCGCGCGAACGTAGTCGTCGTCGAGCCAGTGCGCTTCGTCGTCGCCGCGGGCCTTTTGCGCGGCCTGCTCCCGAAAGCGGGCCAGCTGCTCGATGGGATCGTTCAACTCGCTGTAGGCGTTGGCGAGCTCACGGCGGCCGATGAAAAGCTCGAACCGGTCGACGAGCCGGGGATGGTCACGCTTCTTCTTGGCGAGCGGCGACAGCTCGACAGGGTAGTCGACGACGAACGTCGGCTGGACGAGCGTCGGCTCCACCAACTCCTCGAAGACCTCCTTCCACACCTCCCATGCCGCCGCGCCGGGCTTGACGCGCAGTCCACGAGCAGTGGCGGCTGCCGCGACGGCGCCGCCGTCGGTGTCGACGCTGATATCCATCCCGAGCGCCTCGGACACGCCGGCGAAGAACGGCAACCGTCGCCATGGACGCGTCAGATCGATCGCATGCTCGCCCCACGTGAGGCTGAGGCGGCCGAGCAACGACTGCGCGAGCTCGGTGAACAATTCCTCCGTGAGCTCGATCAGGTCCTGGTAGTCGGCATAGGCCTGATAGAACTCCAGCATCGTGAATTCCGGGTTGTGTTGGGTCGAGACGCCCTCGTTGCGGAAGTTGCGGTTGATCTCATACACGCGCTCGAAGCCGCCGACGACGAGCCGCTTCAGGTACAGCTCCGGGGCAATGCGCAGGTAGAGCGTCATGTCGAGTGCGTTGTGGTGCGTCTCGAACGGACGCGCGATCGCCCCGCCGGGAATCGGCTGCATCATTGGTGTCTCGACCTCGAGGAAGCCGCGTGCGTCGAGGAATGCCCGCATTTTCTGGATCAGCCGTGCCCGCAGGACGAAGATCTCGCGCACCTCGGGATTGACGATGAGATCGACGTACCGCTGCCGATACCGCGTCTCCACGTCCTTGAGTCCGTGCCACTTCTCCGGCAGCGGGCGGAGCGCCTTCGCCAGGAACGTGAACGACTTCACGGCCACCGTGAGCTGGCCGGTGCGCGTGCGAAACATCCCGCCGGTGACACCGAGGAAATCCCCGACGTCGAGATCCCGGAATGGCGCGAAGTCGTCGCCGAGTTCGTCGGCGCGCGCGTACAGCTGGATGCGACCCGTGCGATCCATCAGGTGCGCGAAGGCGGTCTTGCCATGATCGCGCATGGCCACGAGCCGACCGGCAAGACTGACCGGTCCGAATGCCTGCAGCTCGGCTTCGCCGGCGTGCTCGAGTCGCGCTGTGAGCTCACCGGCCCAGTGGGTGACGGGATAGCGACCACCGAACGGATCGACGCCGCGACTGCGCAGCGCGTGCAGCTTGTCGTGCCGCTGGCGGACGAGGTCGTTGGCGTCGTGCTCGGTCACCTCGGCCCTCCCGGCGGCGACGGCTTGCTGCGCGCGGCGAGCAGATACGCCTTGATGAACTCGTCGAGATCGCCATCCATGACAGCCTCGACGTTACCGATCTCCACGCCGGTGCGGTGATCCTTGATCCGCTGCTCTGGGTGGAACGTGTACGTCCGGATCTGGCTGCCGAACGCGATGCCCTTCTTTTCTCCGACGAGCTGCGACAGCTCCTCCTTCTGTTTGCTCGCCGCGAGCTCGAACAATCGCGCCTTCAGAATCCGCATCGCCGTGTCGCGGTTCCGGAGCTGAGAACGCTCGTTCTGGCAGGCGACGACGATCCCCGTCGGCAGATGCGTGATGCGCACGGCGGAGTCGGCGGTGTTGACACCCTGGCCACCGGGTCCGGACGAGCGGTAGACGTCGACGCGCAGCTCGTCGTCGCGAATGTTCACCTCGACGTCGTCGACCTCGGGCGTGACGGCAACCGACGCGAACGACGTCTGCCGGCGGCTCGAGGCGTCGAACGGCGAGATCCGGATCAGACGGTGTACACCCGCTTCGCCCTTGAGATAGCCGTACGCGTAGTCGCCCGTAACCTCGATGGTGGCGGACTTGATGCCGGCTTCTTCGCCGGGCAGCAGGTCGACGACCTCGGCCTTGAAGCCGGCACGCTCACACCAGCGCAGGTACATGCGCATGAGCATCTGCGCCCAATCCTGCGATTCGGTCCCGCCTGCGCCGGGATGGATGGACAGGATCGCGGCCTTCGCGTCGTGCGGCCCCGACAGCATCACCTTGAGCTCGAACTCGTCGAGCTCGCGCTGCAGCTTGGCAAGGCCCTCGCGGATCTCGGCGTCGACGCTGTCGTCACCCGCCTCGGCAGCCAGCTCGAGGAGGACGCTCAGGTCGGACGCCTGACCTTCGAGCTCACTCACCCGCGTCACGACGCGCGCGATGTCGGCGCGCTCGCGAATCAGCTCCTGGGCGCGGCGGTTGTCGTCCCAGAACGCGGGCGATGCCATCTCGGTGTCGAGAGCGGACAGCCGCGCTTCTTTGGCGGGCAGGTCAAAGGTGCCTCCGCAGCTCGTCGGCGCGCCCCGTGAGCTCAGCAAGCTCACGCTTGAAGTCACTCAGCATCTATGCCCCCGTAACGCCCAGCGGCTCCGAACGC
Source organism: Candidatus Methylomirabilota bacterium (assembly GCA_046723475.1). Classification (GTDB taxonomy): domain Bacteria; phylum Methylomirabilota; class Methylomirabilia; order Rokubacteriales; family CSP1-6; genus AR12. The sequence continues at coordinate 10,747 of JBKOUQ010000023.1, read as the reverse complement.
CGCCATGTCGACGCCAGCGCCGCTGTCGCGACGCTGAGCGAGAGCAGACCGAGCCAGTCACCGAGCCGCGTGAACAGCGTCTGGCGAGCCCGGAGCGGCAAAGACTCCGTCATCACGCCACGCTGGAAGAGATGCAACCGGCGCACGATCATGCCGCTCGGCGCGATGAACGCCGACACGCCCGTGTTGGCCGCGCGCACGACGCTGACTCGATGCTCGACCGCCCGGAAGGGATACATGGTGAGGTGCTGCTCAGGGCCGCTCGTGCGCCCGAACCACGCATCGTTCGTCATGTTGATCATCAACAGCGCGCCGTCCTTCACGAAACGTCGGAACAGGTCGGGAAAGATGCCTTCGTAACAGATTACGACACCGAACGGAGCGGGCGGACCTTTGAAGACGACGGCACGCGAGCCAGCCTGGAGCTCAGCGATGAATTCCGCCCAGCTGCGCACGAACCCCAGCACTCCAGACAACGGCACGAATTCTCCGAACGGAACGAGCTGAATCTTATCATAGCGACCGACGATGCCGGCCGACGTGAGCAGAAACGCGGTGTTGCGGAATCGTCGGTCCACGACGTCGATGCTCCCCATGACCATCGGGGCATCGAGCTCCGCCGAAGCCGCGCGCAGGCGCTCGACGAGCGGTGGGTCCTGCCGCAGGATCGTGGGCGCGGCGGTCTCTGGCCACACGACGAGCGCGGGGTGCTCGGCGGCGACTCGACGCAGCAACGCGAAGTAGATCCCGAGCGTCTCCTCCGTGTGGTGCGGCTCCCATTTCACCGGCTGCTCGATGGATGGCTGGATGATCGCGACGCGTGTCGAGGTCGTGCCCGTCGGCTCGGCGAGTCGCATGCTGCCGAAAACGAGCGTGGCGGCGACCAGCGCCCCCGCCGCGGCCACTCCGGCGACGGCCTGCCGCCACCGGAGGGCGACGCAGCCCGCGAGTGCCGCGTTCACGGCGAGCAGCACGAATGAGACTCCATGCACGCCGGCCAGCTCCGCGATCTGAATCACGCTCAGCCGCAGATACTGTGAGTACCCGAGAGTGCCCCATGGGAAGCCGCCGAAGAGATGGCCGCGCAACCACTCCCCGGCGACCCAGAGAAACGGGGCGAGCGCGAGCGCGAGTGCCGCGGATCGCCGAGCGCTGAGCCACGCGACCGCCCACGCGACCGCCCCCGTCCACAGACCGCAGTACGCGGCGAGCAGCAGGACGGGGCCGTACACGAGCGGCCATGGGATCGAGCTGTACACCTGAAACGTGAACTGGAGCCAGCGCAGGAGGACAGCGAAGTACAGCGTCCCCGACGCCCAACCCCAGAACAGAGCCGTGCGCGGCGTGCGAGCGGTGGCGACCGCAAGCAGCGGCGCGAGCGCCGCCCACGGGCTGAGCGACCAATCGGTCCGCGGAAAGGCGAGCGCCATCACGAACGCGGCCGGCAGCAGGACCGCCGCGTGCACGGCGCTGTCGCGCAACCGCGTCATGTGCCGGTGGCCAGCCGATCCGCGAGGAACTCCGGCAACCCGGCGGCGACAATCTTGTCGCGCGCGGCGCGAACGTCGTACGGCACGCGACGCAGCTCGAGACGGCCGGCCTCGACGTCCCAGACGGCGTACGAGGCACGCGGATCGCGGTCACGCGGCTGGCCGACGCTGCCCACGTTGACGAGGTAGCGTCGCCCAGCCTCGGCCGTCACGACCGACGGCCGCGGCTCGAAGTCCGGTCCGGACGAGCCGAGCGACCACGCACCCGGGACATGCGAGTGGCCGACGAAACACCAGCGCGTCGCGAAAAAGGGAAACGCGGCCCAGCCCTCGTCCGGCGTCACGAGATAATCCCACTCATCGGGCGCCTCGGGCGAGGCATGCACGAGCGTCGCGTCCCCGACCTCGCACGTCAGCGGCAATGCGCCGAGCCACGTGCGATGGTCATCGGCCAACTGCTCACGTGTCCATTCTGCGGCCGCACGCGCCCAGCGGTTGAACCAGTCGAGCGCGAGGCGGCCCGCAACGCCGTGCTCGTGGTTGCCCGCGACGAGCGCGCGGGCGCGCCGATCGAGCAGCTCGATGCACGCCGCCGGGTCGGCACCATAGCCGACGCTGTCGCCGAGACACAGCACGCCATCGGTGCGCGAGGCCGCATCGTCGAGGACCGCGCGCAACGCCTCGAGGTTGGCGTGAACGTCCGACAGGATGGCGTACCTCACAGGGCGCGGGCGCTCAGGCGGGGCGCAGCTCCCGGTGGACGCGATCGAGCACGCCATTGATGAAGCGACTCGATTCGCCGGTGCCGAACTTCTTCGCGATCTCGATCGCCTCGTTGATGGCGACCTTGCCGGGTACGCTCGGCTCGCAGAGAAGCTCGTAGACGGCCATGCGGAGAATATTTCGGTCGACCACGGCCATGCGCTCGAGGTCCCAGTGCTCAGTGGACTCCGTGATGATCGCGTCGATCTTCGTCTGGTGCGCCTTGGCCCCGCGCACGAGCGAGGACGCGAAGGCGCGCGCGGCGTCGTCCACCGGATGGCGCTTCCAGAACTCTTCCTCGAACGGCGCGGGATCGGCGGCGCCCGTCTGATCGAGCTGATAGAGAAATTGCAGCGCCACTTCCCTAGCCTTGCGCCGTTTTCCCATGATTCTTGACCGCGTTCAAGAATGACACCATCTCGATGGCGGCTTCCGCGGCCTCCGTACCGCGGTTGGCCACGTTCCCGCCTGCCCGCTCCCATGCCTGCGCTTCCGTGAGCGCGGTGATCACGCCGAACGTCGCCGGCACGCCGGTCTCGAGTCCAACACGCTGGATGCCCGCCGCGGCCTGGCCGGCCACGAAGTCGAAGTGCGGCGTCTGCCCTCGGATCACGCAACCGAGACATACGATCGCCGAGAACCGTCGTGTGCGAGCCAGGCACAGAGCCGCGTGCGGGAGTTCGAATGCGCCGGGGACCCAGTGGATCTCGATGTCGCGCGCGGCGGCACCGGCGGCTTCGAGCGCGCGCAACGCGCCGTCCACCAGTCGCTTCGTGATCGGCTCGTTGAATCGCGCCGCGACGACGGCGAATCGGGCGCCGGGACGCGACCGCGCGCGCCGGCGGGGTGAAGGCGCGCGGCCAGCCATGTCAGTCGGGGAGCGACGACAACAGGTGGCCGAGTTTGTCGCGCTTGGTGCTGAGGTACTTCCGGTTCTCGGGATTCGCAGGAATCTCGACGGGCACGCGGTCGACGACGGTGAGACCGTAGCCCTCGAGCCCAGCGCGCTTGGCCGGATTGTTCGTCAGCAGTCGCAGATTCTTCAAGCCCAAGTCGACCAGGATCTGCGCGCCGATCCCGTAGTCACGGAGGTCAGCCTTGAAGCCGAGCGCGGCGTTGGCCTCGACGGTATCCATCCCGAGATCTTGCAACCCGTACGCGCGGATCTTGTTGTGCAGCCCGATCCCGCGTCCCTCCTGACGCAGATACACGAGGACGCCACGCCCCTCCTTCTGGATCATCGCCATCGCCATGTTCAGTTGCGGCCCGCAGTCGCACCGAAGCGAGTGGAAGACGTCGCCGGTGAGGCACTCCGAGTGCATTCGCACGAGCACGGGATCGTCGCCGGCGACCTGGCCCATCACGATCGCGAAATGCACGCGGCTGTACACCGTCGCCTCGTACGCGATCGCGGTGAACTCGCCGTAGTCGGTGGGCAGTCGCGTGGTGGCGAGACGCTTGACGAGCTTTTCTTTCTGCGTGCGGTACTCGATCAGGTCCTTGATCGTGATGAGCTTGAGCCCGTGGCGGCGCGCGAGCTCCACGAGCTGCGGCAGCCGCGCCATCCCGCCGTTCTCGTCCAGGACTTCGCAGATCACGCCGGCCGGATAGCAGTCCGCCATCCGGGCGAGATCCACGGCCGCCTCGGTGTGGCCAGCACGCCGAAGCACGCCGCCCTCCATCGCCCGGAGCGGAAACATGTGCCCCGGCGTGACGAGATCCGCGAACGTCATGTGCGGATCGACCAGGGCGCGGATGGTAACCGCGCGATCGTAGGCGGAAATGCCGGTCGTGATACCGCGACGCGCGTCGACGCTGATGGTAAACGCCGTCCCCATCGGCGCGGTGTTGTCGGCGACCATCATGCCGAGCTTGAGCTCGTCCAGCCGCTCGCCCAGCATCGGCACGCACATCAGTCCCCGCGCATGGGTCACCATGAAGTTGACGGCCTCGGGCGTGATCTTGTCCGCGGCCATGACGAGGTCGCCCTCGTTTTCGCGATCTTCGTCGTCGACGACGACGAGGATCCGACCCTGTCGGATCTCCTCGATCGCCTCTTCGATCGTCGCGAAGCCGGTCATCCCGCCCCCCTGAGCGCGAGCGAACGCTGCACGTATTTACCGATCACGTCCGTCTCGATGTTCACCGCCTGCCCCGCGGCCAAACGCCCGAGCGTCGTGGCCGCCAGCGTGTGCGGGATCAACATCACCTCGAACGCGCCGTCGTCGAGCAACGCCACCGTGAGGCTTACACCATCGACGGCCACCGAGCCCTGGGGGATCAGCAGCGGCCCCAGCGCTCGATCGCCGAAGGCGACCCTCACCCGTGCGGTCGATTCTACACGGGTCACGGCCTCCACCGTGCCCGTGCTGTCGACGTGTCCCAGGACGAGATGTCCGCCGAGCGCGGCACCGAGGCGCAGTGGTCGCTCGAGATTGACGGCGGCACCCGTGCTGAGGGCGCCCAGCGAAGTCCGCGCGAGCGTCTCAGGGCCCATTTCGAAGGCCATTCCGTCCGCTCCGACCTCCACGACCGTAAGACACACGCCGTTGACGGCAATACTCGCGCCGAGCGAGCTGCCCTCGAGCGTCAGCGCGGCGCCGACATCGAGTCGCGTGACGTCGCCCTTGCGCGCGACGGCGCGAACGGTGCCGACCTCTTCCACGATGCCGGTGAACACGGTCAGTGACCGGCCAGTCGGGAGCGGAGAGGTTGTTCTGCGGCGGACTCGGCGTCCCGCAGCACATCGGCTTCGATCAGGACGTCATCACCCACGGCACGCACCTGCATCGGGCCAAGCCGGACAGCGGACTTGAGCTCACGACCGACGCCGCCGACCACCGAGGGCGCCGTGCGGCCGCCGAGCAGCAGCGGTGCGACGAAGAGCGTCACGCGGTCGACGAGGCCGGCATCGAGAAACGACGCATGGACCTCGCCGCCGCCCTCGAGCAGCACGGCCCGCACCTCTCGCCTGAACAGTTCCGCGAGCACGGCGTCGACGGCCACACGGCCGTCGCGAACCGGCAGACGCACGACCGTTGCGCCCGCGGCCTCGAGCGCAGAGACGCGCTCGGGCGACGCCTGCATGCCGACGGCGATCAGCGCGCGCTCCGGCGTGGCGCTCGCGATGAGCCGCGCCCTCAACGGCGTACGCGCATCCGTGTCCAGCACGACACGCCAGGGCTCGCGCGGCCATGGTCGCCCCAGGCGCACCGTGAGCGCGGGATCGTCACGCAAAACGGTCCCCATGCCGACGACGATCGCATCGGACTCGCTCCGGAGGTCGTGCGCGACGGCGCGCGCGGCGTCGCCGGTGATCCAGCGCGCAGCGCCGTGAATGTCGCCGATCTTGCCGTCCGCGGTCATGCCGGCCTTCAGCGTCACGTGCGGACGCCGCTCCCGCATGGCCGTGAAAAACACACGGTTCTGGGCGAGGACCTCCTCGCGCAGAACGCCCGTCACGACGTCGATGCCGCGGTCGCGCAGCGCCGCGGCGCCACCGCCCGTCACGAACGGATTCGGATCAGCGGCCGCGCACACCACCCGCGCGATGCCGCTCGCGACGATCGCCGGCACGCATGGTGGCGTTCGGCCCGTGTGGTTGCAGGGCTCCAGCGTGACATACAGCGTGGCGCCACGCCCGCGGGACCCGGCCGCCTCGAGTGCCACCACCTCGGCGTGCGGCGCGCCGGCCCGCGCATGAAAGCCCTCGCCGACGATCTCTCCGTCGCGGGCGACGACCGCGCCGACCATCGGGTTGGGCGATGTGAGGCCGCGGGCGTGCTCGGCCAGCTCGAGGGCACGACGCATAAGGGACTCGGCGGTCACGGGCGGAGTCTCGCGTCGTCGGCGGGCACGAGCGCGTCGACGAACGCCTCGGCATCGAACGCCTTCAGGTCCTCGACATGCTCGCCCACACCGACCAGCTTGATGGGCAGCTTCAGCTCCCGGACGATCCGGACGACGATGCCGCCCTTGGCCGTTCCGTCGAGCTTGGTCAGGCACACCCCGGTGAGCCCGATCGCCTCGTGAAACATCTGCGCCTGCGCAAATCCGTTCTGGCCCGTCGGCGCGTCGAGGACCATCAGCGATTCGTGCGGAGCGCCGGGGCACTGGCGCTCGATGACGCGCTTGAGCTTGGCCAGCTCGTCCATGAGGTTCGTCTTCGTGTGCAGACGCCCGGCCGTGTCGATGACGAGCACGTCGGCCTGCCGCGCGAGTGTCGCTTTCACCGCATCGAACACGACCGCCGCGGGATCCGAGCCGGCCGCCTGCCGAATCACGTCGACGCCGATGCGCCCCCCCCACGTCTCCAGTTGCTCGATGGCGGCCGCGCGGAACGTGTCCGCAGCCGCGAGCAGCACCGAGCGTCCTTCGCCCTTGAGTGAGGCGGCGAGCTTCGCGGCCGTCGTCGTCTTGCCCGCGCCGTTGACGCCGAGCATCAGAACGATACTGGGACGGGCGTCCAGATTGAGCGATTGAGCGGCGGCCCGGAGCGCGTCCACGAGAAAGCGCCGGAACAGCGGCCGGAGCTGGTCCGCGCGCGTAACCGTCCCGAACATGACCTCTTCGCGCGCGCGATTCGTGAAGTCGGCAGCGATCGGCGCGCCGAGGTCGGCGCCGATCAGAAGCTCTTCGAGCTCCTCGTACAGCGTCTCATCGATCGGACGGTCGGGCTCGAGCACGGCGGCGAGCCCGTTGGACAGATATTCCTGCGAGCGTTTGAGGCCGTCACGCAGGCGTTCCTTGAGTCCGGAAAACAGCGACATGGCGTGCTCAGTGTAGACCAGCCGCGCTCGTTACTGCGGGGGCAGGACGATGCGGCTGATGACGGCGCCGCTGGGGCCGAGCGGCGGCAGGGTCCGACCGTTGAGCTCCAGCGTGACGCCACCGGCATTGCCGAGCGTCAGGACGAACGGGCGGTTCGACACCCACTCGCGCGTCTGCCCCGCGGGGATCGTTTCCTCCGTGTTGCGGCCGTCGTCGGTGCGTACGCGAATCCACGTCGGCTCGGACACGCGTGCGACGAGACGATAGGGCGACGCGACGCCGCCGGTTACGGCTTGGACGTTCGGAAGCCACGCCGGCGCCGATGCCGCCGCTGCGGAATCGGCTGTGGGAGCGGAAGCGGACGACGCCGGGGCAGGCGCCGGCGTCGACGACGGCGCTGACGCTGAGGGCGATACCGGCGGCGGCGCCACTGCGCGCGATGTGGGCGGCGGCGCCGTTGCCGTCATCGGCGACGGAGCAACCGAGGGCGCCGACGCCACGGTCGATGGCGCTGGCGCGCCTGGTCGGGCGGCGGCCGTGCCGACCGGAGACGACGGCGGCGATGGCGGCGCGACGCCACTGGTCGAAGACCGTGAGGTCGTACTGGGCACCGCCGGTGTGGCGGGCGCGGGTGTCGTGCGCGACGGTTCGGTCGACGAGGCGAGTTGCTCGGTCGGCGGCGCGCGGCGTTCGGCTCGATCGTCGCGGCCGGGTTGCGTCACCAGCGCGACCGCGAACAGCGCGGCGCCGAGGACGACGACGAGAGCTGCACTGATGGCGATCGCACCCCGCGAGCGCGCCGGACCATCGGCGGTCGAAGCCGCTGGAGGTGGCGCGGCGCTCAGGCGCGCCGCCAGCGACGGCTGCCCGCCGCGGTCGTCATAGTGCGCGAGGGCCTCGTCGGCGGTCTCACCCACCGCATGACAGTAAGCACGGATGAACCCTCGGGTGAAGACCGGGGCCGGCAATGCCGTGAATTGATCGGCCTCGAGCGCTTCGAGATAGCGCGGAGCAACACGGGTCGCCCGAGAGATCTCGTCGAGCGAGAGCCCGCGGCGCTGACGCAGCTCCCGAAGATAGTTACCGACGGAGGCCATACTGCAAAACGAGTTTAGCCCATCCGGACCGCGGGTTTCACCATATCCCGCGGCCGGACGGCAAACTTCACCTCATCCCGCATGCGCGGTCGCGGCGGTGAGGTTGACCGATACGATCTTGGACAACCCCGGCTCCTGCATCGTGACGCCGTACAGAATGTCGGCCGCTTCCATGGTCTTGCGGTTGTGGGTGATCACGAGGAATTGCGTCTGGCTCGTCAGCTCGCGCAAAACGCGCAGGAAGCGATGGATGTTGGCATCGTCGAGCGGCGCATCGACCTCGTCGAGCACGCAGAACGGGCTCGGTCGGAAGTAGAAGATCGCGAACAGCAGTGCCAGACCCGTGAGCGCTCGCTCACCCCCCGACATCAGCGACACGGCCTGCAGGCGCTTGCCGCGAGGCTGAGCCATCAGCTCGACGCCTGTGTCGAGCGGGTCTCCGCCTTCCTCGGCCTCGACGAGACGCAACTCCGCGCGACCGCCCTCGAACAACCGCTGGAAGATCTCGCCGAAGTGCCGATTGATCTCTTCGAATGCCTGGGTGAAGCGCTCCTGGGCCGTCCGCGTCATGCCGCGCAGCGCTTTTTCGAGATCCTTGATCGATCCCGTGAGGTCATCGTGTTGCGTCTTGAGAAAGCCCAGCCGCTCATCGAGCTCGCGATATTCCTCATCCGCCACGAGGTTCACGGCGCCGATCGCGGCGAGCTTGTCATCCAGCTCCGCGACGCGCTCGCGGGCCGCCGCGAGCTCGCGCGTCGGATCGTGCAGCGCAAGCAGCGTCGCCGCGTCCACGCCGTACGTGCGCCACGTATCCTGCCCCAACTCCTCGCGACGCACACGGCCCTCGGTGGCTCGCAGCTCCACGTCGTGAATGACGCTCACCGCCCGCGATAGCTCGGCTTGCACGCCGCGCAGCTCGGTCTCGATCGTGGTCTGCTCGTCGACGAGCGTCTGGTGGCGCGCTCCCGCACCGCGCGCCTCGGTCTCCAGCCGGTCGCGCTCGACCGCCACGTCGCGCGCGCTGACGTCCGTTCGCTCATACTCCTCGGTCAGCCACTGTCGGCGCTCGGCCAGCTGCCCCTGCCGTTGCTGGGCCTGCGCGACCCGCTGCGTCACATCCGCTTCCATCTGATCCAGACGAGTCAGCTCCCGTGTCAGCGCTTCCGCGCGCTCCGCAACGGAGGCCGTATCGACGCGACACGCGGTCAGCTCGGCGACCAGCTCGGTCTCGCGCGCCTGCGCGGTCGCGATTGCCGCACGCGCGGCGGCCATCGCCGCCTCCTGACGCGACTCCGCCGCGCGCGCGGTTTCGACATGGTATTCGAGCGTCGTCAAGAGCGCCGACGTGTGCTCGGCTTCGGTTTCGACCTGGCGCGTCTCCGTGGTGAGCGTCTCGAGATGTCGCTGCACGCGCTCGTGCTCGCGCACGACCTGCTCGATGTCCTTTTCGCTGCCTAGACGCTCGACCTGGCGCGCCTGAAGCTCGTGATCGATGCGCGCGAGGCGCGTGCGCAGCGCCCCGAGCTCCGTCGCCAGCGCGGCCGCGGCGTCCTGACGGCCCTCCACGTCCGCGAGCAGGCGCGTGACCTCCCCATCGAGCTCGCGAAGCTGCCGCTTGCGGGCGAGCAGCGTATGATCGGCCGCCTCCGCATCGCTCGATGCGCCGCCGCGGAGTCCGCCCGCCGGAGATAGCACCTCTCCGGCCGGGGTGACATACGTCGCGACGACACCGTTGCGCCGCCATGCGGCCTCGGCGGCATCGAGGTCGTCCACCACCGCGACGTGAGCGAGCAGATGGTGAACGAGCGCGGGTTCCGGGCCGCCGATCCCCTTCGCGACCCACGTCAGCCGATGCTCGGCGGCGTCACCGTTCGCGGAAGTGCCGGCGCCTCCCGCGTCGTGCGGTGCCCGGAGACATTCGAGCGGGACGAACGTCGCCGCTCCTGCACGCTGGGCGGCGAGATGCGCGACGGCGGCCCGTGCGTGCTCGAAGCGTTCCACGACGACCCACTGCAGCCGCTCGCCGAGCACCGCGGCCACAGCGCGCTCGAGTCCGGTCGGCACATCGACCAGGTCGGCGACCGTGCCCCGCACGCCGGCCAGGCTCGCGCCAGCCTCGAAGACGGCACGCACGCCGGCGCCATAGCCCTCGCGCGCGATTTCGAGCGCGCGCAGCGCTTCGAGTTGAGACTGCTTGGATACATAGGCCAGTCGTGCGTCGCCGAGCGCCATCTCGGCCGACGCGAGCTCGGCCTCACATACATGCAACGCGCGTTGCACCTCTTCACGCTCGACGCCGAGTGCCGACAACGCAGCCAGCGCGCGGCCGTGGATCCCCTCGACCGTCGCGCGCTCGGCCGCGAGCTGCAGCGTCTCCGCCTCGGCGGCGTCACGCTCCTGGGTCAAACGCTCGGCGCGACGCGCGAGCTGCGCTCCGCGCTCGCGCAACTCTCCTGCCTGGCGCACGAGATCGACACGCTCGCCTGCGACGCGTACCTGTTCGAGACGTAGCGCCTCCAGACGATCCCGTTCGCCCGCGAGGGCGCCACGATGCCCCTCGAGCGCCGTTTCCAGCTCCCGCGCCACGCCTCCGCGCTCGGCGGCGAGCCGCTCTGCCTCGATCAGCGC
>JBKOUQ010000223.1:0-13216 GCA_046723475.1 Candidatus Methylomirabilota bacterium | reverse complement strand
CTCGCGCAGCTCCCACAGCTCACGGAGGATCGCGAGCCCGCGCGGCGCAAGGTCGCGCGCGCCCTTCACGCGCAGATAGGCGTCCGGATCCGCGATGCGCTCGGGCACGATCTGCGCGGCCAGTGCCGCGCACTCTTCCTCGACCCACGCGAGTCGGCCGCGTGTCGCGAGCTCGTCGGTGAGCCGCGCCTTCAGCGCGAAGAGATGGCGGACGTCGGCGGCCGCGTAGTCGATCTGCGCGGGCGTGAGCGGACGCGCCGACCAGTCGTCACGCTGGCGCGACGGCGGCAGCGTCACCCCGAGCCACGTCTCGAGAAGCGTGTCGAGCCCAAGCGCGGTGCCTCCGAGAAATCGCGCGGCGATTGACGTGTCGAAGATCGAGCGGAACTCGAAACCATAGCGGCGCTTGAGGTGCGACAGATCGTTGTCACCAGCGTGGACGACGACCAGCGGCGAGGCGTCGGCGAATACGGGCACGAGCGCGGTCAGATCGGGCAGGGCGAGCGGATCGACGAGCCAGACGCCGTCAGGCGTCGCGAGCTGCATCAGCGCGAGCCGTTCCGGATAGTGATGCAGGCTATCACCCTCGGTGTCGAGCGACACCTCCGGCGCGGCGGCCAACGTGTGAGCGGCCGCCGCCAGCGTGGCGGCGTCCGCGACCCAGACCGGCGCGCTCAGCGGCGGCGATCGACGATCGCGCGCTCGATGCGCGCGAAGCGGCGGCGCAGCGGCTCGAGGCTCTCGTCGTGCGTGATGACGTACAGCTGGTTGGCGTGAATCGCCGCCAGCACCATGTCGGCGACCTGCTCGGGCGCGAGGTAGCGGCCGATCAGCTCCACGGGCGCGGCGGCCGGCGTGCGCTCATTGCGCAGCCCCGCCGGCCGGTTGCGCTCGGAGTCGCGGATGCGCGTTTGCACACCCAGCGGACAGAGCACCGATACGCCGATGCGATAGGGCTGCAGATCCTTCGCAAGCGTCTCCGACAGCCCGACGACCGCGTACTTCGACGTGTTGTAGACGCCGAGGCCCTTGCTCGCGATGAGCCCGGCCATGGACGCCGTGTTGACGATGTGAGCCGGCTCGCCGCGCGCGATCATGCGGGGCACGAACGCCTCCACGCCGTGGATCACGCCCCACAGATTGACGCCGAGCACCCACTGCCAGTCGCGATGCGTCGCGGCCTCGAGCCCACCCCACATCGCAACACCCGCGTTGTTGCACAGCACGTGCACCGCGCCGAACGCCTCGAACGCGCGTGCCGCGAGCGCCTGCACCTGGCCAAGCTCGGTGACGTCCGTGGGCACCGCGAGCGCCTTGACGCCGAGCGCCTGCGCCTCGCCGACAACGGCCGCCATCCCGGCCTCGTCGAGATCGGCCACGACGACGTTGGCGCCGTCACGCGCGAAGCGCAAGACGAGCGCGCGGCCGATGCCGCTCGCGCCGCCCGTCACCACCGCTGTCCGGCTTCTGAGCTCCACGCTACCCGTGCCTTCCCTCGCCTCGGACTACGCCTCGAGAATCGGTCGCAGCGTGGTCTCGAGAATGTCGGCATCCGCGGGCTTGCGCAGGAACGCCGTGAAGCCCGCGGTCTGTGCCCGCTTCACGGTATCCGGGCTCGCGTCGCCGGTCAATGCGACGATGGCGGGGGGCTCACCGTCGTGCAGCGAGTGCACGCGGGCCGCGAAGTCGAAGCCGTGGATGCCGCCGAGGTGCAGATCGAGAATGACGACGCGAGGACGGGTACGGCGGATCAGCTCCAGCGCCGCCTCCCCGGATTCGGCCATCAGGACACGGGAGCCGGGGAAGAGAAGAGTCAAAAGCTCGCCGAGAGCGCGGCGGGTATCCGAATCGTCCTCGACGACGAGGACCGGACCTTGACCGCCGCTCACGCGTATCAGCCCGCCGAGGCCAGCTCCACGCGGTTGAGCCATGTCGGTCGCCATCCCGTCCGTCGCATCGTCGCGACCACCCGTTGGGGGTGGCCCCAGTCGCTCCAGTCGACATTCTTGGCACGAACCGTCACGAGGCCGTCCGCGCCGGGCACAAGGACCCGTTCGGAAAAGCCACTCGGCTCGAGCGACGCATAGACGCGCTCGGCAACTTCCGGTTCGTGTGGGGTTCCGAGGGCCGGCCCCAGCGGCTCGAAGGCGGTCAGCAGGTCGGCGGCGACGCGCCGCGTGAGTCCCAGGAAAGTATCCACCGAGCCCACCATAACAAAGCTGTTCCAGAGGGCGCCAGCCTCGAACAACCGTTCCGCCAGACGGCTCGAGGGTTTCTCCCAGAACCGCCGAATGGGAAAGGCGGGCTCACCGCCCAGCGGTAACGGCACCGGGTGAGGCTCGATCCAGCCGTACTCGGTCTCCGGGCAGGTCGCTTCGACGCCGAGCAGAGCGACGAATTCGGGTCGGGCTCGGGCAACCTCGACAGCGTGGGTCGTCGCCGTGACGAATGCGCCGTCGTCCGAGACATAGTGATCGGAGGGAAAGACCGCCACAATGACGTTGCCCGCGAGCTGCCGGATGCGAAGCAGCGGATAAATCAGTCCGGCCGCCGTGCCGGCGTTGTGCGGCTGGACCACCAGGCGGTCGGGCGCCAGCTCCCTGGCGAGCCCCGCGTAGTACGGTTCATGTGCCCGCGTGACCACGATCACATGCTGATCGGGACGGGTCAGCAGATCCGCGCGCCGGCGCGTGCGATCAAGGAGTGTCTCGCCGTCGAAGATCGCGCAGAATTGCTTCGGCCGTGGGTCGCCGGCGATCTGCCGCGTCAGCGGCCGCAGCCGGCGTCCATCGCCTCCCGCCAGCAGCAACGCCCACGGGGGCGTTGGGATCGTGCGCATGAGCCCCTCCCCTGATCGATGTGATGACGCCCTGAAGACGCCACCGCGTGGGGAGCAACAACGATGCCGGCCCCGCGTACGCCGGGAGCGCACGACTGATGCGAAAGTCGACACGGCCTCTTCGGCGAGCATGGAAAGCTTGTTCCCAGGTTTGGCGGTAAAGCCGGCTCGTCAGCGCGGCAGCAGGGTGACGCGACCGGCGGTCGCGTCGAACGTCACCGTGAACGCGTCGAGCACGTCGCGGCCAAGGAGGCCGTCCAGCGAATCACCAGGCACGGCATGCACGATGACAGAGAGCGGACCAACACGGGCGCCGGCCACGTCGAGCAGCGGTACGGAGACGAGCGCCGCGCCCGCGGAGCCGGTCACGCCGGTGATCCGGACCGGCGTGCCGAGCGAGGGATCGATGCCGGCGCGTACCAGCGCCGCCGGCGCGATGACGGTGCGATCCGCGCCGGTATCGAGCAGCATGCTGAGTGGCACGCCGTTCAGCCGGGCCTCGACGACTACGGGACCACCCGTGAATGGCAGCACGGTGCCGGTTGGTGCCGGGTCGGGCGGGGTGGCGGGCCGAGGCGCCGGTGCGCCGACGGCAACCGCGCGCGCACGGTAGGCGTCGGGAATCGACTCGGCGTCGCTCGTGTAGTGCACCGCGCCGTCGGCGGACGTCCAGCGAAACAGCTCGGCGGCCGCGGGCGCGGCCGTGCCGAGCACGAGCACGAGCGCCACTGCGCAGCGAGTCATACGCGCCCTACGTGACAACCTTGCGTGCGCGCAGATCGCCGATCTGCGCGGCGTCGTACCCACATTCAGCGAGGACCTCGTCGGTGTGCTCGCCGCGCATCGGCGCGTGCCGACGCACGCCGGGGTTCATCGCGGAAAACGATACGGGCATCCCGACGACCGGGATCTCGCCGAGCTTGGGGTGCACGACGCGACGCAGCGTGGGTCGAGTGGCCGTCTGCGGATCGTTGAGCACCTGATCGACGGTATTGACCGGTGTGGCTGGGACGTCGGCCTTGTCGAGCAGCTTCAGGAGCGCTTCGCGGTCGTGCGCGGCGATCGCGTCGCCGACGCGCTGTTCGAGCTCCGTGCGGTGCTTGACGCGCTCGATGTTCGTCGCGTACCGCGGATCGTTGGCCATGTCGGCGAGACCCAGCGCCGTCGCGAGACGCCGCCACAGTCGGTCGTTGGCGCCCGCGATGAAGACCCATTGCCCGTCGCGACAGCGGAAGTTCCGATAGGGCGAGAGCGAGGGGTGCGCCGAGCCGAGCGCGCGTGGCACCGTGCCGGCGAGCAGGAAGCCCTCGGCCTGGAAATTCAGCAGGCCGAGCGCCGTTTCGAGCAGCGAGCCGTCGACACGCTGCCCGCGGCCGGTGCGGTCACGCAGACGCAGCGCGCTCATCACGCCGAACGCGCACAGGATTCCGGTCGTCAGATCGAGAAACGACACGCCACACCGAACGGGGGCACCACCCGGCTCGCCGGTGATCGACATGATGCCGCTGAACGCCTGCATCAGCGCCTCGTAGCCCGCGCCTTCCGCGCGCGGGCCGGTGCGCCCGAACGCCGACACCGAGCAATACACGAGCCGCGGATTGTCGCGGCTGAGCGCGTCATAGCCGAGGCCGAACTCCTCCATCGTGCCGGTCCGGAAATTCTCGATCAGCACGTCGGCGTTCGCCACGAGCCGGCGCACGATCGCGACGCCGTCCGGCTCCTTGAGATTGACGGCGATCCCGCGCTTGTTGCGGTTGTTGACGAGGTACCCCGCGGACTCGCCATCCTTGTGCGGCGGCCACGTGCGCGACTCGTCCCCGACGCCCGGGTCTTCGACCTTGATCACGTCGGCGCCCAGATCGCCGAGCAACGCGCCGCAGAACGGTCCGGCCAGCACGCGGGAGAGGTCGATCACGCGAATGCCATCGAGCGACAGCGGCGTCGGCGAAACGGTCGGAGTGCTCATGTGCGCTACTATACTCAATATGTCGCGCCTCGCCGACGCCCTCGCCCGGCGCCTCCTCGTGCTCGACGGCGCGATGGGGACGATGATCCAGGCCGCCGATCTGCACGCCGACGACTTCGGCGGCGCGCAGTACGAGGGCTGCAACGAGCATCTGAACCTGACCCGCCCCGACGTCATCCGTGCGATTCACGCTGCGTATCGTGACGCGGGCGCGGATGTCGTCTCCACGAACACGTTCGGCTGCGCGCCGTACGTGCTCGGCGAGTACGGACTCGCCGATCGCGCGCACGAGCTGTGCCTGGCCGCGGCGCGTCTGGCGCGCGATGCGGTCGGCGACCGGTTCGTCGTGGGCGCGATGGGCCCGTCCACCCGCTCGATCACCGTCACGCGGAACGTGACGTTCGACGAGGTCAGCGCGGCCTACGAAGTGCAGGCCGCAGGGCTGCTCGCGGGCGGGGTCGATGCGCTGCTCCTCGAAACGGCGCAGGACACGCTGAACGTGAAAGCCGCCGCGCTCGGCGTGCGGCGCGCGCAGCGCGCGGCGGGGCGTGATGACGTGCCGCTGATGGTGAGCGCGACGATCGAGCCGATGGGCACGATGCTCGCCGGCCAGGGCGTCGAGGCGCTCTACGTCTCGCTGCAGCACCTGGGTGTGTTCTCCATCGGCCTCAACTGCGCCACCGGCCCCGAGTTCATGACCGATCACCTGCGATCGCTGGCCGCGCTCGCGACGTGCTGGACGAGCGTCTATCCCAACGCGGGCCTCCCGGACGAGCGCGGTCAGTACGGCGAGACGCCGCAGAGCCTGGCGCAGAAGCTGACGCGCTTCGTCGACGAACGGTGGGCCAATCTCGTGGGCGGCTGCTGCGGCACCACGCCCGAGCACATCCGCGCGATCGCGCGCATGGTCGCGGGCAAGCCTCCCCGCCGGCCGCCGAGCACCGAGCCGCAGGCCGTGAGCGGCATCGAGGTCCTCTACCCGGCCGACGACAATCGACCGATCTTCGTCGGCGAGCGCACGAACGTCATCGGCTCGCGCAAGTTCAAGGAGCTCGTCGTCGCGGAGCGGTTCGACGATGCCGCGGAAATCGGCCGCGCGCAGGTGCGCGCCTCGGCCCAGGTGCTCGACGTCTGTCTGGCGAATCCCGATCGCGACGAGACCGCGGACATGGACCGCTTCATGCGCGAGCTGACCCGGCGCGTGAAGGTGCCGCTCATGATCGACTCCACCGACGCCGCGGTCATCGAGCTGGCGCTGCGGCACTGCCAGGGCAAGGCGATCGTGAACTCGATCAACCTCGAAGACGGAGAGGAGCGCTTCGAGCGCGTCGCTCCGCTGCTGCGCGCGTACGGCGCCGCGGTGGTCGTCGGCTGCATCGACGAGAACAAGCAGCAGGGCATGGCGGTGAGCCGGGAGCGCAAGCTCGCTATCGCCGAGCGCTCGTACGAGCTGCTCACGGACACGTACGGGATTCCGGCGCGTGATCTGATCTTCGATCCGCTCGTCTTCCCCGTCGGCACGGGCGATGCGAACTACGTCGGCTCCGCGGTCGAGACGATCGAGGGCCTTCGCGCGATAAAATCGCGGTTCCCCGAGTGCAAGACGATCCTCGGCATCTCGAACGTCTCGTTCGGGCTGCCGCCCGCGGGCCGTGAGGTTCTGAACGGCGTCTTCCTCTATCACTGCACGAAGGCGGGACTCGACTACGCGATCATCAACACCGAGCGGCTCGAGCGCTATCCCTCGATTCCCGAGGAGGAGCGCCGTCTCGCCGAAGACCTCCTGGTGAACCGCGGGGGGGATCCCGTCGCCGCCTTCGCCGCCCACTTCCGCAACCGTGTGAAGACGGCAGCGCCGCGTGAAACGCTGCCCCTCGACGAACGACTCGCGCGCTACATCGTCGAGGGCAGCCGCGACGGCCTGCTCGACGACCTCGACACCAAGCTGCGCGAGGCGCGCCCGCTCGACATCATCAACGGGCCGCTCATGCGCGGCATGGACGAAGTCGGCCGCCTCTTCAACGACAACCAGCTGATCGTCGCGGAGGTGCTGCAGTCGGCGGAGGCGATGAAGGCGGCGGTGGCGCACCTCGAGCCCCACATGGAAAAGGCCGACGCCGCCACCCGCGGCGCCCTCGTGCTGGCCACCGTGAAGGGTGATGTCCACGACATCGGCAAGAACCTCGTCGAGATCATCTTCTCCAACAACGGCTACCGCATCATCAACCTCGGCATCAAAGTCCCGCCCGAGGATTTGATCGCCGCGTATCACACCCACAAGCCGGACGCGTTCGGGCTGTCGGGATTGCTCGTGAAGTCCGCACAGCAGATGGTCACGACGGCGCAGGACCTCAAAGCCGCCGGCATCGACATCCCGTTGTTCGTCGGCGGCGCCGCGCTCACCAAAAAATTCACCGCCACGCGCATCGCCGCCGAATACGGCGGTCTCACGCTCTACGCGAAGGACGCGATGGAGGGGCTGGATCTCGCCAACCAGCTGTTCTCGGCCGTCACGCGCGAGCAGCTCGTCGAGCGCGTCCGCGCCGAGCAGGAGACCCTCGTGGGCGCCGGCGCCGCGGTCAACGCGCCGCGCCCGGCCTCACCGCCGGTGCGCGCCAGGGCCGACGTGCCGCACGTCCTGCCACCCCTGCCGCCGGATCTCGACTCCCACGTCCTGCGCGACGTGCCGCTCACCCAGATCTATCCGTATCTGAATTTGCAGATGCTCTACGGCAAGCATCTGGGTCTGCGCGGTCTCGTCTCGCGGCTCCTCGAGGACGGCGATCCCAAGGCGCGCGAGCTGCACGAGGTGATCGAAACGCTGAAAGCCGAAGCGGCGCGCGACCGTCTGCTGCGTGCCGACGGAGTGTACCGCTGGTTCCGTGCCCGCGCCGAAGGCGAGGCGGTGCGCCTCTTCGGCGGCGACGGCGGAGAGATCGCGCGTTTCACCTTTCCGCGCCAGGCGGGCGGCGAGCGGCTCTGTCTGGCCGACTACGTCCGCGACGACACCGACGATTACGTCGCGCTGTTCGCGGTGACGTGCGGCGCCGGCGTTCGGGAGCGCGCGCAGCGATGGAAGGACGAGGGCGCGTACCTGCGCTCGCACGCGCTGCAGGCGCTGGCGATCGAATCCGCGGAGGCGCTCGCGGAGATGCTGCACGCGCGTCTGCGCACGCTCTGGGGGTTCCCCGATCCGCCGGACGTCACGATTGCCGACCGCCTGAAGGGGCGCTACCGGGGCATTCGCGTGTCGTTCGGCTATCCGGCTTGCCCCGAGCTCTCCGATCAGACGACGCTCTGGCGGCTTCTGCGGCCCGACGCCACCATCGGCGTCGCCCTCACCGAGGGCTACATGATGGACCCGGAGGCCTCGGTCTCGGCACTCGTGTTCCACCACCCCGCCGCGAAGTACTTCAAGGCGGAGTAAGGCGCCGGCCCAGCGGGCGCAGCGCGCCTCAGTGGTGGCAGGCGATGCAGTCGAGCGGCGCCTGCGTCTTCTTCGTCTCGTTCTCGCGGCGGTGGCAGTCGACGCACCACCCCATCGTGAGCGGGCGCTGCGGCGGATGCACCCCGACGAGGCGCATGAGGTCATCGGTGATCGCGGGACCCGTGTCAGCCCCAACGACCGGCATCCGCTCGATCGTTCCGTGACAGGTCTGGCAGGCGACGTCCGCGCGGATGTGCGCCTTGTGCGGGAAGTAGGTGAACTCCGGCACCTTGAACACGCGCGCCCACGGAATCGGCAGGCCCCGGCGCGCGTAGTCGTGAATCTTCGCGATCTGCGGATTGTCAGCAACGCCGATGATCTTGTGGCAGCCGAGGCAGCGCTCGATCGAGGGCAACCCCGCGTACTCCGAGCGCCGCGCGTCAGCGTGGCAATACTGGCAAGGAATCTGAAACGAGCCTGCGTGAATCGCGTGGTTGAAGAAGATCGGCTGCACGGGCGCGTGCGGCGGCCGCACGAGCGTCGTCGGCCCGCCGCCGTACTCGGGCTTGGCGAGCGTGCGCACGAACGCGACGACCGCGCGGATTTGCTCGGCGCTGAGCGTGCGGTCGAACGGCGGCATCGTCGGCGCCAGCCCCTGCGCGGTCCCGCCGTGCGTGACGACGCTCACCAGGAATTCATCCGGTAGGCCGTTCATCAGGCGGCCATCGGTGAGATCCGCGGGCTTCGTGGCGAACCCGGCGGCGGACGCGCCGTCGCCGCGTCCGGCGTCACCGTGGCAGGGTACGCAATGCGTCGCGAAGAGGGCCCGGCCGGCCTGGACCTCGCGTCTCGGCTCTGGCGCCGCCTGTGCGCGCGAGCCGAGGATCACGAGCGCCGCGGCGCACGACAGCAGCCCGAGCGCCGCCCCGATGGCGGCCCAGCCCCGCCAGCCCATGCCGCGGCTCCCTGCCGTCCGCTATTCGCGAATCAGTCGGAGCCGGCGCTGCAGATAAGCGTGACGGACAGCGCTGTACATGTCGATCACGCTCTCTTCGAAGCCCTGGAACAGATCCAGGTTGAGCGACCGCTCGTTGACGATGTCACCGATCTTCATGCCGAGACGATCCCAGAACAACGGCAGGAAGTACGAGAGCGGATCCAGCGCGCTGTCCACGGCCTTGCCGACACCGTCGCGCACGGTCAGCGGCTCGAGGAACGGCACGATCAGATACGGCCCCGGGCCGACACCCCAGAATCCGAGCGTCTGACCGAAGTCTTCTCGGCTCTTGAGGATGCCGAACACGTCCTTGGCCGGATCGAAGAGCCCACCCACCCCGGCCGTGCTGTTGATCAAGAACCGGCCGAGCTCCCGGCCCGCACCCTTGACCTTGCCCTGGAGCAGGCTGTTCACGAGACGCGGCACGAACGAGATGTTGTCGAACCCGTTCGAGATCATGATCTGGATCTCGTCCGGAACGACGAAGTTGTATCCCTTGGCCACGGGCTTGAGGACGTACTGGTCCAGACGCCGATTGAAATTGAACATCGGCTCGTTCCAGCGCTCCCAGGGGTCGTACTCTTCGGGCTCCGTGTCGAGGCTCTCGTCGCGGGCTTGTGCCATGCCCTGCTCCAGCGCGGCCGTCTCGGCGACCGGCGCGCTGGGCGAGGCCTGCGCCGGCGCGCTGGGCGAGGCTTGCGCCCGTGCGTCGACGGCCACCGCGGCGGGCTCGGAGTCCGATGGTTGCGGCAGCGAGTCGAGCACGCCATCACGCTCGAACGGCGCAACGGCCTCGACGGCGCGCGGAGGGCCGACCAGGAGGGCAGCGTCGGCGTGCCGGCCACCCGACACGGTGCTGCAGGCGGTCAGTGCGAGCGCAAGCCCGCCGAAGCAGGCAACGGCGGCGAGTCGATCGAGCGCCGAGCGAGCCAATGCCATTCCTCCCGGACGGATTGACCTCGAAAATCTAGCGCCTCAATATAGCGGAAGTCGTACGCCCCCGCGAGATCCAAATCGCGCACGCCGGTGGACTGCCGTGCGTTTGCATTGTCTCGACCGCCCAGACAGCGTATGGTGAGAGGCGTTGTCAGGAAGGAGAACCGCCCAACGTGAGTCGAGGCCGTGCGCGCGAGTTCTGGTGCTCCGTCGTGTCCGAAGCGGTGATGATCCGCCTCAAGCGGCCGGGTGGCTTCGGTCGCGTCCAGGGGTACTTCGTCCAGTGCAACCAGACCGAATGTCAGTACGTCGAGGAGAACAAGCCGCCCTGCCCGTTGCACGCCGGCCTGTTCGCCGACGAGATCAAGGCGGCGGAGGAAGCCCGCGGCGCACGCCGCGAAGAGTTCCAGCACTGACGTGAGCGGGGGCCCGAAGGCCCCCGCTGTGACCTGCCCCGCCGTGTCCGTTTACTTCTTCGTCGCGCCGTAGATCGCGCCGGCCGCGGCGCCGACGCCCGTCCCGATCAGCGCCCCCTTCCCCGCGCCATATCCGGTGCCCGCTCCGACGGCCGCGCCCGCGCCGGCGCCGAGCCCCGCGCCCGCCAGCGTGCTGCACGCCGTCAGCGTCGTCGCGAGCAAGCCGAGTCCCGCAATCGCCGTTACGATTTGCTTTGTCATTTCTGCGAACCTCCTGGAGCGACCTCGAAATCCGCTCGAAATCGCGTCACCGAATGAGACGCGCGCAATGTCCGCATCATTCGGCGAGTGACGCGCGGCGCATGTGTCCGCGCGCACGTTCGCGTGGCGTTTCAGAACGGCGCGGGGCTCGTGAATTGCCGCCGCCGCCCCGACGCGTCCGTGAAGCCGAGCGCGGCCGCGTGCAGGCATACGCGTCCGAGCGGATCCGTCTTCGCGCCGAATGTACGATCGCCGACGATCGGATGGCCCAGGGCGGCGAGCTGCGCACGGATCTGCCCGCGGCGTCCGGTGCGCAGGCGGAGCTCGAGCACCGTCGTGTGCGCGCGCCGCTCGCGCACGCGGTACTCGGTCTCCGCCTCGCGGCCACTCCGCGAGGTGCGCACGCGTAGCGTCGTCGCGTCCTCGACGACTCGATCGCGCAGCGTCCCGGCATCAGCGTGCACGCGTCCTTCCACGACGGCGACGTAACCGCGCTCGACCGTCCGCGCGGCGAACTGCGCCTGCAGCGCCGCCTTCACCGGAGCCGACTTCGCGAACACGAGCAGGCCCGACGTCTCGCGATCGAGCCGGTGGACGACGAACAGCCGCGGCGCCGCGGCCGTCAGCGGACGCTCGCCCGCGACATAGTCGAACAGCCACCGGTACACCGTTCGCTCACGCTCGCGTTCGGTGGCGACGGTGAGAACACCGGGCGGCTTGTCGATGACGAGCAGATCGGCGTCCTCGTGCACGAGCCGCAGCGCCACGGGAAAGCGCCTCGGCGGCGGCCCAAGCACGATGCGCGCGGTCGGCGGCACCTCGGCGTCGCCGCGACGGACGACGACGCCGTCGACGCGCACGCGGCCGGCGGCGAGCCAGCCGCGCAGGGCCGTCGTCGACGCTTGGGCGAACTGCGCGCGCAGGCGATCGAGCAGGCGGCTCAGCGCGAAGCGCGCGGGCCGAGGACGACCGTCACGGGGGTCGCGAGATATTTCATGGCGACGCGCTGGACGTCGGCCGCGCTCACCGCGTCCACCGCGGCGCGGTAGCGCTCGGGATACTGCCCGCCCACGCCCTCCACGTCGTAAAACGCGAGGTACCACGCGAGCCGCTCGCTCGTGCGCCGGTCCATCGCGTAGCGGCCGAGCAGGTAGCGCTTCGCGCGTGCCAGCTCCGCCGGCGGCACCGTCTCGCGCTTGATGCGCTCGATCTCCGCGAGCAGCGCCTGCTCGGCCTGGCCCGCTGTCGCGGGGGCCGTGCCGAGATAGAGGACCAGCACGCCCGGCTCTTTCACCGGCTCGTAGTACGAGGTAGCGGTGTACGCCAGTGCGCGCTTGTCGCGCAGCTCCGAGAACAATCGGCCCGCCATACCGCCCCCGAGGACGGTCGAGAGCACCTTGACGGCGGCATAGTCGGGGTCGTCGAGCGCCGGCGCCAGACCACCGACGAGGATCTGCGTCTGCTGCGCGGCCTGCTCGATCACGCGACGCCGCGACGACGGCGGCGTCGGTGCGGGATGTGCCACGTCGAGCGCGGCCGAGCTGTCGCTCGGCATGCCGCCGAAGAGACGCTGCGCCTCCGCCACCACGTCGTCTACGGGCACCTGCCCGCTGACCGCGAGCACCATCCGGTCCGGACGATAGAACGCGCGGTACCGCGCGCGGACCGCCGCGGCATCAATGCGGGCGAGCGAGGTCTGCGTGCCGAGCGTGGGCAGAGCATAGGGGTGCGCGCCATACACGAGCGCGTAGAATTCGTCGAACGCGCGCGACGCCGCGCTGTCGCGCCGTCGCTGCACGCGCGACAGCACGAACTCGCGCTCGCGGTCGACCTCCTCCGGCGCGAGCTTGGGCTCGAGCGCAAGCTCGGCGGTGAGTCCCAGCAGCTCGCGCCAGAACCGCGACAGCGCGGCCGCGCGAATCTCGGAATAGTCCGCGTCACCGGAGGCGCTCAGCCTGCCGCCAAAGCCGGCCACGGCTTCCGCCAGCTCCGCGCCGCTGCGACGGGTCGTCCCCTTGACCATCACCGCGTCGACGAAGTTCGAGATGCCGGCCGTCTCCGGCGTCTCCCAGCGCGTCCCCATGCGTACGACCAGGGACAGCGCGACGACGGGCGCGACGTCGCTGCGTCGGACGATCACGGTGAAGCCGTTGGCGAGCCGGGTGTGACGGACGTCGTCGGTGGGGCTCGCGGCCGCGGCGGGCAGTACGAGGGCCAGCACCAGCGTGGCGGCGAGGATCCGCTTCACCGTCCGCCCTCCATCGTGGGGGGGGGGGGCCGCGGCCCCCCCCCCCCCCCCCCCCCCCCCCCCCCCCCCCCCCCGCCCGCGCCGCGCCCCCGGGGGGGGCCGCCCCCCCCCCCCCCCCGCGGCCGC
>JBKOUQ010000013.1:0-5889 GCA_046723475.1 Candidatus Methylomirabilota bacterium | reverse complement strand
CGATCGACGCGCAGCATGCGCGAACGACCTTCAAGGGGGACAGACATGATGACGTTTCGGAAACGCCTCTCGCTCGGCGGTCAGCGTGGTTTCACGCTGATCGAGCTTCTCATCGTCGTGGCGATCATCGGCATTCTCGCCGCCATCGCCATTCCGCTGTACGCCAACGTGCAGCAGCGCGCGCGCATCGCCAAGGCGCAGGCCGACTCCCGCGCTCTCGCCTCGGCCGTCTCGATCTATGGCGCGCACATGGGCGTGCTCCCGACGGCGCTCACCCAGCTGACCAGCCAGGTTACTAACGGTCAGAACCAGGTCGCCGGTCCGTTCATGGCCTCCGTCCCGACGCCTCCGTCGGGTTGGTCGAGCGCGTACAGCTACGCGGCGACCACGGCGACGGGCGTGTTCACGATTTCGTCCAGCGGTGACGGCACGACCGTCAGCCTGCCCTAACGTTCTCGTTCGCCCTAACGGCCTCGGAGCGGCGGCTCGCCGCCGCTCCGAGGAGCGTTTCCGCCCCAGGACCTCTCGGACCGCATTCATCGCCCCGCGCTCTTCGGCGCACGCGGATCGACCGTATCGGGCAGGCAGACGTAGCGAAAGCCGTGCGTCCACGACTCGCCATTCGCCGATGTGTGCGTGACGTAGACCTCTCCCCGGCTGGGCTCCTTGGCGACGGCCGACGTCTGCGTCGGCGCGAACGATCTGAGGATGGCGCTGATCGCCTGCTCGCACTCCTGCTTCGTCGGATGCGCGGCGACCGGGTCTGCGTCCAGGCCTCGGGCGCTTGCGGTCGTTGATTGCTGCCAGACCACCCAGGCGCACGCCGCCACCGTCGACGATGCGGAGAACAACACGACGAGGATCGCAGCGAGGAGCATCGTGACCGTCGTGGAGCGTCGCTGTCTCCATCCAGCCCGCGGCATAGGCCCTCCGAGCAGCGAGATGGGCCAGATCATAGACCGCCGCGACGCCGACGACGTCAACGTTGTGTAGGCGCCTGACGAGAGCCCTATCGCGTACAGAGTCGAGAAGCGATGAGCGGCGTTCGAGCTCGTTAATGTAGTCGCGCAACCAATCCCGCGAATGAGCGGCCACGAGGAGATATGGATGCTCCGCCGGGCCGGTCCGCAAACGCATCTGCGGCTCATCACGTGTACGGGGGGGCCGCCGATGAAGACCTTGCTCGTCGCGCTAGCATTCGCGCTGGTCGCTCTGCCAGCTACGGTGAACGCTCAGGACTGGGTGATGGACTGGAACTCGCACGGCTCGTCGGTCGGCATTCTCACCGGCCCCTTCGCTGAGGGCTGGTCGATCAGCGGGTCGAGCCCGACCACGCTGTTCGCTGGAGGGCGGGACACGCAGTTCGGCCTGCCGCCCAACTTCAGTGCGCCGACGTATGACCTCGCCTTCACCTGGCAGGGCCGGACCTACGGGGGGCCGGTCTCCGTGCAGTCGCACTTCCAGTCGCCGGTGTGGGCCGCCCCGGTGCCGTGCGCGGGGGTCTTTACGACCAGTTGCACGATCAGCGGCTCGGACGGCGGCGGCGCCTTCGGCTCATCGCCTTCACCGATTCCAATCACTTCAGCCTCGACGTGGTCGTCGGCACTGGTCACAGCCACACCGAACTGGTCGGCTTCGGCACGCGGGCCACGACGACCGCGAGCGCGGTCGAGCCGGGGACGCTCATCGCGGTTGCAACGGGACTGCTCGGCGCTGGCGCGCTCCGACGCCAACGGCCGGCGACACGCGCATAGACGATCAGCCTGTTCTGAAAACCCGGACGAACCACGGACAAACGAAAGGGGCGCTGCGCAGCGCCCCTTTCGTTTGTTTCGGATTTAATGGCGGGCTCGACGGGACTTGAACCCGCGACCTCTGGATTGACAGTCCAGTGTGCTAACCAGGCTGCACCACGAGCCCGCAAACCGGCATCACGGCTAAAGACCACGGGAGTGTACCACGAGTACGTTCGGCGCAGCGGCATCGGCTCGGCAGCTCAGATCGGGAAGGCGTCAGTTGGACAGGTTCGACAGGCGGTCAATTCGATAAGCGGTCAACTCTAGCTGTGGTCAGCTCGGCGGTCCGTCACGCGATCAGCTTGGGAGCGCGAACGATACAGCGCCCGTCGTAGAGCCGCAACGTGCCGGTGATTGCGCGAGGTCGCACGCACTTCGCGGGCATGCCCCACGAGTGCCTGCCAAGCCTCGCGCAATTTCCGCCAGCTCGCGTCGTGGCCGGGCCCCATCTCGGAGCGTTACAACGACAGTTGCCGGGAATCGTCCGGCGGGAGCTCCACCTGGTTGATGCGGAGCTTGCCTTCCTGCGCGAGCATCGCGAGCACCGACGCCACCGCGCCCTCCGACAGCCGCAGCTGGCGAGCGATGTCGCGCGGGCTCGTCGGCCCCGAACGTTCGAGGATCGCGCGCACATCGCGATCGATTTCGTTCCACCAGCCGTCCATACAGCGCCTCCTCACGTGTGCTGGATTGCTCACCTTAGAGCCGATGCATCGCTGCGCACAACCCATGAAAATCTTTTCCCACGCATCGAACGTTGCTCCAACAGAATTCGGGTTTCCTGTGGCGGCGCAAATCTTGCTGGAATAACAAGCATGATTCTTCCACGGGACTCGGATATTGCTGGCGCGGCAGCACTACTTGCGATCGTGCTCGTGGGCGGCCTGCTTCGCGCGTTCGGTCTCTAGTACTCTCGCGTCTCGCGTTCGGTAACAGTCTGCGCAACGCGCGCTGCAGCGCACGCCGTCTTAGCGCGGCGCGTTGTTGAGGGCGTACGTCGTCGCGCCGCGGCATGAGCGAGTGACCGAGCGCGCTGCCACAGCGTTGGCGTTGTCACGCGGGTCGACGCTCGTCGATGCGCGTGAGCGCATCCGCGCGGCGCGACTGACATTAGAGCATCCGCAGAGCATCCGCGGATGCGATCGTCGCATCATCGGGATCCGTGTTCCCGATCGCGCCAGGCTCCTACATCCTCACCGCGGCGCGTCGTCCGTTGTCGTCCAATCGCGCCCGCGCACGTCGCCGGCATCGATCCGGTGCAGCGCGTCGCGTGCAGCCCATTCCATCGCCGCCCACGGACTCGGCGCCCATGCGCTGCCCACGTGGGACGTCAACGAATGCTCGAACCCGCTCGGAAAGAACATGGCTCGCCAGCCGTGACCGGCGTAGCGCCTCAGCTCGACGTCGTATCCCTCACGTGCCATGCCCGCAACAACGTGCCCGATGCCGGGCCACGAGTCGAGCCAGCGGTGAAGACGGCGCAGCTCGAGTTCCGCCGCAGGTAGCGCGGCGAAGTCGAGCGTCCGCAACAGCCGGCCGCGTGAGTCGGACAGGGCATCGACCATACAGGCTCAACGCGCGTCGGTTCCGCCGCCGTCGCGCGTGGTCGTGCGCTCGAGCTGCCAGGCTGCGTGGCAGCGACGATGGAAGCGATAGGCGCCCGGGCGCTCGGTTGATTCGCTCGCGAACTCCAGCTCGTACTCGAGGTCCTCACGCGCGATCGGCTGATCACACACCGCGCAGGGCAATCCCAGTCCGGGCCCCGCCCACACCCGCGTCTCGGCTTGCGCCGGAAGCAGGCCGTGGCGCATCTTCTGTCGGGCGCGCTCGCGCAGCAGTGGCTCGTCCACGGCGGAACCCGGACGGTAACATGCCGCGCGCCGTATAGCGAAATCGCTATATGGCGCACCTTATATAGCGATATCGCTATATAGTCCCGTGATATCGTCCGTCGCCGGGTCGCGGGGGGCGTGCCCGCGAAGCGGCCCACGCGGGCGCGCGGACCAGTACCTCACGCGTCGCGATCACGCGTGACGGCGAGGATCGCCCCGCACACGATCGCCACGGTCACGACCACGACGCCGATGACGCGCACCGTACGGTTGGTCGCCAGATCGCCATAGATGAAGAAGCCGATCCCGACCAGGGTGAGGAGGATATCGAACGCAATCGTCGCCGCGCGCACGCCTCGATCCTTGAAATTGGTGGACGGAGCAGGAGTATGACCGCGTGCCGGCCGGGGATTGATCGTATATCGGAGCGTGCGCAGCGTCGAGCACGATCACGGGCCTCCGCGCGGCCCAATGCCCACGGCCGGCGGAAGGGCCGGACCCGTGCCGCCCGCTTCGCTCACGCACTGGGCGACGTCCCGTCGGTCGACGGGATTGGTGTAGAAAAACCTGATCTGCCCGTCGACCGAGATCGACTCGAGCGTGACCGTCGGACCGGAGCAATGCGCCCAGCGCTCATACGCCACGGTTTGCTCCGGCGTGTTCGCGAACGTGGCACACGCGCCGACGGCCAAGGCCAGGCAGAGCCACGGCCAGACGCTGACGGACGGTGAGGCGGCGAAGCGCCGTCGACCGCGCGTGATCATGCGATGCCTCCTCGCTAAGGGCAGATCACCGTCGACTTGAACGGACCCGCGTTGGCCGCAGCATGGGCAATCGCCTCGTTGACGTCGTCGAGCTTGAATGACGTGATGTCGAATTCTTCCAGCCTCAGAAGACCCGCACGAACGAGGCCGACGAGGCGCCCGATGCACTCGCGCGGGTACATCCACTGGCCGCGGACGGTGACGCAGGACCGCATCAGCCACGAGTACGGAATCGCGAGCTCCGTGCGCAGGCCGCCCATCAGCACGACGCGCCCATAGGGCCGGACCGTCAACAACGCCGCACGGACCTGTACGGGGGTGGCGGCCGGCGGCAGCAGATCGAGGACGCAATCGATGGGGCCAGGCGCCACCTCGAGGATCCGCGCGCGATCAGCCGCTTCGTCGACGGCCATCCGGACCGGCCGCACGCGCGGACCAAAGCGGCGCGCCAGATCGTTCAGCGCGCCCTGGCTGCGACCCGTCGCAATGACGCACCCCGCGCCCATCGCCAGCGCGACGGCCACACCCGCGCTGCCGAACGACCCAGTCGCGCCGTTCACGACGACGATCTCTCCCGCTTGCAGGTCGGCCGCGACGAGGCCGCCATACGGCACCAGATACGTTCCCAGCGCGGACCATGCCGTCGCCTGCACCGCGTCGATCGGACCGATCGGAATCGCGTTTTCGGTTGGCACCCGCATACGCTCGGCCCACGCGCCGTCATGGACGTATTGCTGCAAGCGAAGTCCGCGCTCGTCGCCCGCGGTCAGGCCCTGCAGCACGATCGTCGGCGCCACCGCATCGTCGCGCGAGCGAACCGTGGGGTCGCACAGCACCCAGTCGCCCACCGCGAGATTGGTCGCATCGGGTCCGACGGAGCGCACGCGGCCGATCCCACCCGAGCCCGGGATCACCGGCGGTGTGAGCAAGTAGTTTCGCTTGCCGCTGAATACCTCCCCCGCATACGCGAGCACTCTGGATGTTGCGACATCGACGATGACCTCGCCCGTGCCAAGAACCGGCTCGGGCACGTTTTCGACCACGAGAGGCGATCCGAAGGATTTGAGCACCGCGGCTTTCATGGCGTCGATAGTGCCAGCCTTTCGGTACGGCCGCTCCTCCGAGCGTTTTTCCGCGCTTACAATCCCGTGCATGGAGTCACGATCCGCCGTGCACTGGGAAGCAGAGGCGCATCGCTGGGCGGCCTGGGCGCGAGCGCCGCAGCACGACGCGTACTGGTACTACCGCGAGGCCTTCTTCGCGCTCGTCCCGCCAGCCGGACGCGCAACGCTGGAGGTGGGCTTCGGCGAAGGGCGTGTGTCGCGCGACCTCATTGCGCGCGGCCATCGCGTGACGGGCGTGGACGTCTCGCCCACGCTGGCGCGACTCGCGGCGCAGGCGGATCGGACGGCGCACTACCTGCTCGCGGACGGCGCGGCGCTGCCGTTCGGCGCCGGCGCGTTCGACCTCGTCGTCGCCTACAACTCGCTTATGGAC
>JBKOUQ010000284.1:0-12245 GCA_046723475.1 Candidatus Methylomirabilota bacterium | reverse complement strand
CGCCACCGGATTGTGCGCACGCAGGTCACGCGCCACGAGCTGCACGCGGTGCGCGGTGTGCCGCACCGAGGCGCGCGCCGCGCGCACCAGCCGCGCCGTCGCCTCGTCCAGCCGCCGCACGAGCGCGCGCAGGGGCCGGTGCGGATCCGTCAGCACGTTGCGCTCGCGCAGCGAATCGAGCCGGTGGCGCTGCACGTCGAGGCGCCGCACCATCGCCCGCGTGAGCCGGCGGCGCAGGTCCCCCACGGAATCGGCCACGGCGCGCTTCTCCCGCACGACCAGCTCGGCCGCCTGCGACGGCGTGGCGGCGCGCACGTCGGCGACGAAGTCCGCGATCGTGAAATCGACCTCGTGACCGACGGCAGACACGACGGGGATCTTGCTGGCGGCGATCGTGCGGGCGAGCATCTCGTCGTTGAACGGTGCCAGATCCTCGAGCGAGCCGCCGCCGCGACCGACGATGATGACGTCGACGCCGCCGAGCGCGTTGAGCTCACGAATCCCCTGTGCGACCTCGCCCGCCGCGCCGTCGCCCTGCACCTTGGCCGGCGCGACGACGACGTGGATCTCGCCGAAGCGGCGGCCGATCACGCGCAGCATGTCGTGCAGCGCCGCGCCGCGCGGCGAGGTGACGATGCCGATCTTGCGCGGAAAGCGCGGCAGCGTGCGCTTGCGCGCTGCATCGAAGAGCCCCTCGCGGCCCAGCCGCTCCTTGAGCTGCTCGAAGGCGAGCTGCAGCGCGCCGAGACCGCGGGGCTCGAGCAGCTCCACCACCAGCTGATACTCACCGCGCTGCGGGTAGACCTCGACCGCGCCGAAAGCGAGCACGTGCAGGCCGTCGCGTGGCTCGAACCGGATGCGACGCATGCGATTGCGAAACAGGACGGTGCGCACCTGCGCGCTCTCGTCCTTCAGCGTGAAGTAGGCGTGGCCCGAGGCGTAGACCTTGAAGTTGCTGATCTCGCCCTCGACCCATACGGCGGGAAAGCGCTCTTCCATCGCCGCGGCGAGGCGCCGCGAGAGCTCGGACACGCTCCAGACCGCGCGCTCCGTCACGCGCCCGCTCAGCGCGCGGCCTGCCGCTCCGCGGCGGCGAGCGTATTCTTGAGGAGCATCGCGATGGTCAGCAAGCCGACGCCGCCGGGCACGGGCGTGATGCCGCCGGCGCGGCGCTCGACGGAATCGAAATCGACGTCACCCGCGAGCTTGCCGGTGTCGAGCCGATTGACGCCGACGTCGATGACCCACGCACCCTCTTTGACCATGTCGCCGGTGATCATGCGCGGCCGACCCGCCGCGACGCAGAGGATATCGGCGCGCAGCGTGTGCTCGCCGAGGTCACGTGTCCGCGTGTGGCACGTGGTGACCGTGGCATTGCGGGCCAGCAGCAGCTGCGCGAGTGGCTTGCCCACGAGGCGCGAGCGGCCGACGACGACGGCCTCGGCGCCCTCGAGCTTGACGCCGTAGTGATCGAGGATCTCGAGACACCCGGCGGGCGTGCACGGTACGGTGCCACGCTCGCCGGCCAGAAGCCGTCCGAGGTTCGTGGGATGCAGGCCGTCGACGTCTTTGTCGGGATCGATCGCGGCGAGCGCGACGGCCTCGTCGAGCCCTTTCGGCAGCGGCAGCTGGAGCAGAATTCCGTGCACGGCCGGGTCGGCGCTGAGCGCGCGCAGCACATCGTTCAGCTCGCGCTGCGCGAGACCCTGGGGGTGCAGATGATCGCGCGTGGCGATCCCGACCGTATCCGCGGCGCGCTTCTTGTTGCGGACGTAGATCTGCGAGGCGGGGTCCTCGCCGATCAGCACGACGGCAAGCGTCGGCGTCACACCGCGCGTCTGCTTCAGCCGATCGACGCCAGCCTTGACCTCGGCGAGGACCCGCTCCTGGACGGGCTTGCCGTGCAGGATCACGCAGCCACGCGCAGCCGGCGGATCTCGGTGGCGCGGCCGGTGTCAGGGTCGATGACGATGACGACGCCGTGCAGCGCGGCCGGGCCTTTGGCCGGCTCGAATCGCACCGGCATCTGCGTGAGGAAGCGCTGCAGGATGATGTCGCGATCGACGCCGATGACACCCTCGGTCGGCCCCGTCATGCCGAGGTCCGTGATGTACGCGGTGCCGCCGGGCAGCACGCGTTCGTCGGCGGTCTGCACGTGGCGATGCGTCCCCACGACGGCGCTCACGCGGCCGTCGAGATACCAGCCCATCGCCTGCGACTCGCTCGTCGCCTCGCAGTGCATGTCCACGAGGATGATCGGGGTCTCGCGGCGCAGATCCGGGAGAACTTCGTCCGCCTTCCGGAACGGGCAATCGATCGGGTTCATGAACACGCGGCCCATGAGGTTCAGCACCACCACGCGATGCGGCCCACTCTTCACCGCGACGTGGCCGACGCCGGGCGTGCCCACGGGAAAATTCGCGGGCCGCAGGAGCAGGTTCTCCTTGGTGATGAACTCCACGATCTCTTTCTTGTCCCAGATGTGGTTGCCGGACGTCAGCACGTCGGCGCCGTGCTCGAGCATCTGCTTGGCCATCGGCCCCGTGACGCCGAAGCCGCCGGCGGCGTTCTCGCAGTTCACTACGCAGAAGTCGATCGCGTGCTCCTCACGCAGGCGCGGCAGCAGACGGGTGAGCGCGGCACGACCGGACTCGCCGAAGACGTCACCGACCATCAACACATTCATGCCGCTACTTCGCCACCTCGACCGCGCGCGTCTCGCGGATCACGACGACCTTGATATGACCGGGGTACTGCATCTCCGCCTCGATGCGCTTGGAGATATCCTTCGCGAGCTGGTGCGCGTCGAGGTCGGAGATCACGTCGGCACGGGTCATCACGCGCAGCTCGCGGCCGGCCTGGATCGCGTAGCACATCTCCACGCCCTTGTACGACAAGGCGATCTCTTCGAGCTGGGCCAGCCGCTTGATGTACGACTCCAGGACGTCACGCCGCGCCCCCGGCCGCGCCGCCGAGATCCCGTCGGCCGCCTCCGTGAGCACCGCTTCGACCGTCTCGGCTTTGACGTCCTCGTGGCCGCAGAGGGCCGCGTTGATGATCTGCGGGCTCTCGTTGTACTTCGTCAAAACTTGAAGGCTCAGCTCCGGGTGGCTGCCCTCCTGCTCGTGCGTCAGCGCCTTGCCGATGTCGTGGAGCAGCCCCATGCGCTTGGCGAGCTTGACGTCCGCGCCGACCTCCGCGGCCATCATGCCGGCCAGCCAGGAAACCTCCTTGCTGTGCTGCAGGCAGTTCTGACCGTAGGACGTGCGGTATTTGAGCCGGCCCACGAGCTTCACGAGCTCGGGGTGCAGACCGTGCACGCCCACCTCGAAGCACGCCTTGTCGCCCTCCTCCCGGAGGTGCACGTCCATCTCCTGCTTGACCTTGTTGACGACCTCCTCGATGCGGGCCGGATGGATCCGCCCGTCCGCGACCAGCCGCTGCAGCGCCAGCCGCGCGATCTCTCGGCGATACGGGTCGTACGCGGAGATGAGCACGGCCTCCGGGGTGTCGTCGACGATGAGGTCGACGCCGGTGTGCTGCTCGAGCGCGCGGATGTTGCGGCCCTCGCGCCCGATGATCCGGCCCTTCATGTCGTCCGAAGGCAGATCCACCACCGACACGGCGGTCTCGACGGTGTAGTCCGGTGCGAGCCGCTGGATCGTCGTGGCGAGCACCTCGCGCGCCTTCTCGCGCGCCGTCTCGCGCGCCTGCTCGTCCAGCCGCATGCCGAGCAGCGCCGCTTCGCGGCGCGCGTCCTCCTCCATCTGCGACAGGAGCTGCCGCTTGGCTTCTTCGGCCGTGAGCCCCGCGATCGCCTCGAGCTTGCGCCGCTGCTCCTCCCCGGCGGCCGC
The DNA here is from genome assembly GCA_046723475.1 of Candidatus Methylomirabilota bacterium. Classification (GTDB taxonomy): domain Bacteria; phylum Methylomirabilota; class Methylomirabilia; order Rokubacteriales; family CSP1-6; genus AR12. The sequence goes on along the minus strand of JBKOUQ010000284.1, from coordinate 8,391 downwards.
AACGCGATGCTCTCGGTCGGTCAGCGCGCGGTCGCGTGCGGTGAGCGCGCGCTCCTTGTCCGCCGACTCCGTCAGCCGGCGATCGAGCTGGTCGAGCTTGCGCGCCAGATCCTCTTCCTTGGCAAGGATGCGCTGCTCCACCTGCTTGAGCTCGCGCTCGCTGCGGCGCGCGTCCTCCTCGAGCGCGGTGCGCGCCTTGAGCGCCGCCTCGCGCGCCTCCAGCTCGGCGCCCTTGCGGACCGCCTCGGCCTCACGCTGTCCGTCGGCGACGATCTTCTTCGCGGCGGTCGCGGCGTCGCCGAGACGGCGGTCGGTGAGCCACTTGTGGAGGAGGACACCGATGAGCAGCGCGAGCAACCCGACGAGCGAGTCGAACCAGATCAGATAGCCCATCATCCGTCCTCTTGCAGGAGGCCGTTGAGTGTAAGGGAAGTCCGCGTCAGATTTGATGAGTATAGGTGGGGGCCGCGAGGAGAGTCAAATCGGGGCAGAAAAAATCCCCGCCTCTGCCGTGTGCCGGGGTGTTTCGAACCTGGCTTCACCAGGTGGGTGTCTTGGATGGAGAGCTTCAGGCTTCCCCTTCGATGAGGGGCTTGCTCACCGCTCTCGCGCTCGACGCCCGTTATGTAGACGAGGTTGAAACTTCCCTCCGGCATCACGAACAGCGCAGGGACACCGCTACGTGTACCCGCGGGCGACCGGGACGTCAAGCGCTATCGCGTCAGGTGCGGCGGGGCGACTCGGGCGCGACGCGGTCCAGCAGCTGCACCAGCGCGCCCAGACGGGCTTCGACATCGCCGGTGTTCTTCGTGCGGTCATCGCGCGTACGGTGCAGCTCGTCGGCGATCTCGAGCGCGGCGAGCAACAGCGCCTTGAACGGATCGCGCACGCCGCCACGCTGCAGCGCCTCGACGTGCTGCTGAACGAAGGTGGCGAGCGAGCGCAGATACGCGGGATCCGCCTCGCTGCGCAGGGTGAGCGTCTGGCCCAGCAGCGTGAGCTCGACGCGTCCCGGGCTGCTCATTGGAGATCCAGCTTGGCGATGTCGCGGAGCACGGCGTCGATCTGGGCCAGCATCTGCTTGCGCTCGTCCTCCAGTCGACGGTTGTCGCGGCGCAGGCGCTCGTTGTCCTCGCGCAAACGCGCCACCGCCTCCACCGCCCGCCCGACGGCGGCTTCCAGCTGGGTCAGACGCTCCACGATGGAATTGGACTCGCTCACGCGCCCCTCAGCGTCAGCCCGAGTGTGTCACAGATCTGACGCGTGACGCGGGCGTGAATCGCGTTCACCTCGTCGTCGGTGAGGGTGCGGTCCTCGGCCTGGAAGGTCAGGCGGAAGCCGACGCTGCGCCGCCCGTCGGGCAGCGCAAAGACGTCGAAGACCTCGAGGCCGGACAACAGTGGTCCCGCCTCGGCGCGGATCGCGTCGCCGATGGTCGCGGCGCTCACGGGGCGCTCGCCGATGGCAAAGGCCATGTCCCGCTGCACCGCGGGGTAGCGCGGGAGCGCGCGGTAGCGCGGGGTGTGCCGCATGAGCGGCAGCCCGTGGTCGAGCGACAAGGCCGCCGCGAACACGGGCACGTCGATCCCGAACGCCTCGCGCGTGGACGCGGCGACCTCACCGAACTCGCCCACCGGGTGGCCGCCGGCCAGCAGCGTCGCGTGCGAGTCGGGCTCGAAGCCGCTGAGCCGGCCGCCGGTCCGCGTCTCGGGCGTGAGCCCGAATTCGGTCGTCACGAGCTCGGCGAGACCCTTGGCGTCGAACACGTCGACGCCGGCCGTCGCCGTATGCCAGCCCGCCGACGCACGCTCGCCGGCCAGCGCGAGCGCGACCCAGCGCGGCTCGGCCGTCTGCGTGTCGCCGTCCGACGCCGCCTCGTACGTTCGGCAGATCTCGAACACGCGGACACCGGGCTGCTGGCGACGCACGTTCGTCGCGACCACGCCGAGCACGCCTTCGAGCGGATGCGCCCGCAGCGCGGAGGCGTCCTGCGACAGCGGGTTGAGCAGCTTCAGCGAAGCCGACGCGCCCAGCGCGCCCGCGCGCGCCGGATCACTGAACGCGTACGTGATGCATTCGCTGAGCCCCGCGCCGACGAGCGTCTCGCGCGCGAATCGCTCCTGCCGCCCGCGATCGGTATCACGCGCGAGTCCGACCTCGATGCGCCCGAACGCCGTCGGAATACGGTCGTATCCCCAGACGCGGATGACCTCCTCGACCAGATCGTCCTCGATCGCGAGATCGCGCCGGAAGCTCGGCACCGTGACCTCGAGGTCGGCGCCGCGAGCGCGCACGCCGAGCCCGAGGCCGGTGAGGATGCGTCGCGCCTGTGTCGCGGGCGGCACGACGCCGAGCACGCGCTTGACGCGCGACATGCGCAGGCGCAGCCGCACGGGCCGTCGCTTGCGCGAATACACGTCGATGAGGCCACGTGCGATCGTCCCGCCGGCGACCTCGGCGATCAGCTGGGCCGTGCGCGCGGAGGCATCGAGCAGCCCCTCGATGTCGGCGCCGCGCTCGAACCGGTACGCGGCGTCCGTCTTGAGGTCGAGCGTGCGCGACGTGCGGCGGGTCGTGCCGGGATCGAAGTACGCGCTCTCGAGGAGCACGCGCGTGGTCGCGTCGGTCACCTCGCTGTTCTGCCCGCCCATCACGCCCGCCAGGCCGATGGCCCGCTCGCCGTCGGCGATGACGCACATCGAGGCGTCGAGCGTGCGCGTCTGACCGTCGAGCGTGACGAAGCGCTCGGCGGAATGCGCGCGGCGGACGATGATCGTCGCATCGTCGACGCGGGCGGCGTCGAAGGCGTGCAGCGGATGGCCGAGCTCCCAGAGCACGTAGTTCGTGACGTCGACGACGTTGGAGATCGGCCGCAGCCCGGCGGCGCGCAGCCGCGACTGCATCCAGCCCGGCGAGGGCGCCACGCGCACGCCGTCGATCACGCGCACCGTGTAGCGCGGACAGAGATCGGGGGCTTCGACGCGCACGCGCGCGAGGTCGGCGGCGCGCTTTGCGCCCTCGCGCAGGCGGATGGCCGGCGGGCGCAGGCGCGCGCCGGTCAGGGCGGCCAGCTCGCGTGCCACGCCGAGCACCGAGAGACAGTCGGCGCGATTCGGCGTGATCTCGATCTCGAGCACCTCGTCGTCCAGGCCGAGCGCCTGTACCAGATCGGCCCCCGCGGCGGCGTCGCCATCGACCAGCAGCAAACCGGCCTCGTGCTCCTCGCCGAGCCCGAGCTCGCGCTCGGAGCAGAGAATGCCCTGCGACTCCACGCCGTGGATCTTCTTCGCCGTCACGGCGCCGAGCCCGGGCAGCGTCGCGCCGGGCGGCGCGAAGGCCGCCCGGATGCCGGCGCGCGTGTTCGGCGCGCCGCATACGACGCTGTAGCGCTCGGCTCCGCGCCCGCGCACGCGACAGAGCACGAGCCGGTGGCCACGGCTCTCGCCGAGCTCGCGCTCGATCGCCTCGACCTCGCCCACGATCACGCCGTACAACCCGTCGGGCGTGAGCCGCGTCACGCTGGCGACCTCGATGCCGGCGTTGACCAGACGGTCCGCCGCATCGGCCGCGGACAGTTTCACGTCGACGAATTCGCGCACCCAGCCGTACGGGATTTTCACGCGAACTGCTCGAGGAACCGCAGATCGTTTTCGAAAAAGAGGCGGATGTCATCCACGCCGTACTTCAGCATGGCGATGCGCTCGATTCCCATGCCGAACGCCCAGCCGGTGACGTCCTCCGGATCGTAGCCGACGTTCTTCAGCACTTGCGGGTGCACCATGCCGGACCCGAGGATCTCGAGCCACCCTGACTGCTTGCACACGCGGCATCCGTCGCCGCCGCACAGGAAGCACACGACGTCGACCTCCGCCGACGGCTCGGTGAACGGGAAGAACGACGGCCGGAATCGGATCTTGCTTCGCGGCCCGAACATCTCGCGGGCGAACAGCTCGAGCGTGCCCTTGAGATCAGCCATCGTGACGTCGTGATCGACCGCCAGGCCCTCGACCTGGTGGAACATCGGCGAGTGCGTGATGTCGGCGTCGCGGCGATACACCACGCCGGGGCAGATGATCCGCACCGGCGGCTTCTGCGCCCGCATGGCGCGGATCTGCACCGGCGAGGTGTGCGTGCGCAGCAACGTGTCGGGCGACAGGTAGAAGGTGTCCTGCATGTCGCGCGCGGGATGATCGCGCGGAATGTTCAGCGCCTCGAAGTTGTACGCGTCCGTCTCGATCTGCGGCCCTTCGGCTACCGAGAAGCCGAGGCCGGTGAAGATCGTGACGATGTCCTCGCGCACGCGCGTGAGCGGGTGGAGCACACCGCGCGCCGGCCGACGGCCGGGCAGCGTCAGGTCGGGACGCGCGCGCTCCCGCTGGCGCCGACGCTCCTCGGCCCGCGTCGCGTCCGCGCGCGCGTCCAGCAGCGCTTCCAGATCGCGCTTGGCCTCGTTCGCGGCCGCGCCGACACGCGGACGCTCGTCGGCGGGCAGCGATCCGAGCGACTTGAGAATCTGCGTGAGCTCGCCGGAGCGACCGAGGTAACGGACGCGGATCGTCTCCAGCTCCGCCGACGAGCCGGCGCCGGCGATCGCGGCGCGCGCCTCGGCGGCCACGGCCTCGACGCGCGGATGGCTCACGCCGTCCTCAGCGCGCCTGGGCCTTTGCGGTCTCGGTGAGCTTGGCGAACGCGCCGGGGTCGCTGACCGCGAGCTCGGCGAGCACCTTGCGATCGAGCGTGACGCCGGCCTGCTTGAGCGCGGCCATGAAGCGCGAGTAGGAGAGTCCCGCCTCGCGGCACGCCGCGTTGATCCGCACGATCCAGAGTGCGCGCTGCGTGCGCTTCTTCTGCTTGCGGTGGCGGTACGCGAACGCGCCCGCGCGCAGGACCGTCTCGGCCGCCGTGCGATACAGCTTGCGCCGCCCGCCGACGTACCCCTTGGCCTGCTTGAGGATCTTCTTGCGCCGTTGGCGCGTCTTCGCTCCGCCCTTCGCCCGTGGCATCGCCCGCTCCTCTTGTCTCTGTCTTGGTAGTGATTACAGGTACGGGACCAGCACCTGCATCCGCGCGGCGTCGGCCGCATCGATCGTCTTCGACTTGCGCAGATGGCGCCGCCGCTTGGGCGACTTGGCTTCCAGCTTGTGCTGCTTCCAGCCGCCCGCGCGCACGAGCTTGCCCGAGGCCGTTCGCTTCAGGCGCTTGCGCGCGCCGCGCTTGGTCTTCATCTTCGGCATAGCGCTCGGCTCCTAGTGCTGGGCTTTGGGGCTCAGCATGATGTGCAGCATCCGCCCTTCCATGCGCGGATTGTTTTCCGTCACGGCGATGTCCTGCACCGCCTCCACCATCTTCTGCAGCATCTTCCAGCCCAGCTCGGTGTGCGCCATCTCGCGGCCTTTGAAGCGGACGGTGACCTTGGCCTTGTGGCCCTCCTCGAGAAACCGGCGCACGTGCTTCAGCTTGAAGTCGAAGTCGTGCTTCTCGGTCTTGGGCCCCATCTTCACTTCCTTGACCTGGATCGTCGTCTGCTTCTTGCGCGCCTCCTTGAGCCGGCGCGACTGCGTGTATTTGTACTTGCCGAAGTCCATGATGCGGCACACGGGCGGCTGCGCTTCCGGAGCGACCTCGACCAGATCGAGCTCCTGGCTGCGCGCCGTCTCCAGCGCCTGGGTGGTCGGCATGATGCCGAGCTGCTCGCCCTCCGCGCTCACCACCCGGACGTCGCGGGCGCGGATGCCTTCGTTGATGCGAATTTCTTGTGCTTTGCTGATAGACGTCTCCTAGTGGATCTGGGCGCAAAAGGATGGCCGCCGCGCGCGCGAAGCGCGGTGGCCGGACCGCTCGCTCACGAACGGCCCACGGTTAGGCTGGAGTCACGCGCGGCGATCTCGCGCGTGAGGTCGGCGAGCACGCGATCGACGGGCACCGCGCCGAGGTCGTCGCCGCTGCGGTGCCGCAGGCTCACGGTGCCCTGCTCCGCCTCGCGACCGCCGCACACGAGCATGTACGGCACCTTCCGCAGCTGCGCGTCGCGGATGCGGTAGCCGAGCTTCTCGTTGCGGTCGTCGAGCTCGCTGCGGATGCGGGCGGCGCGGAGACGCTCGTGCACGCTGCGCGCATAGTCGGCGAACTTCTCCGAGATCGGAATCACCCGCGCCTGCACGGGCGCGAGCCACGACGGGAACGCGCCGGCATAGTGCTCCGTCAAGATGCCGATGAAGCGTTCATAGGAGCCATAGATCGCGCGGTGGATCACCACCGGGCGCTTCGGTTGCCCGTCCGTGTCGATGTACTCGCACTCCATGCGCTCGGGGAGCATGGTGAGATCGACCTGAATCGTCGCGATCTGCCACGAGCGGGCGAGCGCATCCTCCACGTAGATGTCGATCTTCGGACCGTAGAAGGCGCCGTCACCGGGATTGAGATCGTAGGCGAGCCCCTGGCTGCGCAGCGCCTGGTGCAGCGCGGCCTCGGCGCCATCCCATTGCTCCAGCGTGCCGAGATACTTCTCCGGTCGCGTCGAAAGCTTGTAGGACGGCGCGAGGTCGAAGGTCTTGTACCAGAGGCGCACCAGCTCGAGCAGGCTCGCGATCTCGTCCTGCAGCTGATCGGGCCGCAGGTAGATGTGCGCATCGTCCTGCGTGAACTGCCGCACGCGCACGAGGCCGGTCAGCGTCCCCGAGCGCTCGTTGCGATGGTCCCGTCCCATCTCGCTGTAGCGCAGCGGCAGATCGCGGTACGAGCGGACCGTGCGCTTGTAGACGTAGCTCGACGGCGGACAGTTCATCGGCTTGAGCGTGAACAGCTCGTCCTCGACCTCGAGCTTGAACATGTTGTCCTGGAAGTACTCCCAATGCCCCGACCGCTCCCAGAGCTTGCGGTGCAACATGATCGGCGTCGCGATCTCCTGGTAGCCGCGCGCGTCGAGCTGCTCGCGTGCGAACTTCTCGAGCTCGCGCACCAGGATCATGCCGCCCGGCAGCCAGAACGGGGCGCCGGGCGCCACGTCGTAGAAGTCGAACAGGTCGAGCTCGCGGCCGAGCTTGCGGTGGTCGCGCTTCTTCGCCTCCTCGAGACGCCAGAGGTACTTGTCGAGCTCTTCCTGCGTGAGCCACGCCGTCCCGTAGATGCGCTGCAGCATCGGGTTGTGCTCGTCGCCGCGCCAGTAGGCACCCGACGACGACAGCAGCTTGAACGCCTTGAGCTCACCCGTGCGCGCGACGTGCGGGCCGCGGCAGAGATCGATGAAGTCGCCCTGGCGATAGAGCGAGACCGTCGGCGCCTCGATCCCTTCCAGGATCTCGACCTTGTACCGCTCGCCACGCTGGCGGAAGAACTCGACCGCCTCGGCGCGCGGCATCTCCTGACGCTCGAATGGCAGGTCGGCTTTGACGATCTCCGCCATGACCTTCTCGACGCGCGCGAGATCCTCGGGCGTGAACGGCTCGCGCTTGTCGAAGTCGTAGTAGAAACCGTCTTCGATCGCGGGGCCGATGGCGACCTTCACTTCGGGAAAGAGGCGCTTCACGGCCTGGGCCATGACGTGCGAGGTGGAGTGACGGAGGGTCGCGAGCGGTGTCGCGTCGCAGTCGAACTCGCCGGTCAGCCGGAGATGACGATCTTCTTCAGAGACGGCCATACACTCCTGGAAGCGGGATGAATGGTAGGCTCGGGCGGTTTCGAACCGCCGACCTCCTCTGCGTCAGAGAGGCGCTCTCCCACTGAGCTACGAGCCTATCCAAAAGTACGGCCCATGCTACGGTCGGCCGGGCGGAGTGTCAAGCCAACCGCAGCAACGACGCGCGTTTACCTGAAGATGTTGGTCAGCGACGACTGCAGGACGTAATGGAAGCTAGCGTGGATCGGCACACCGCTCTTGCTGAAGGAGTCGGGGATCGGCGGGAACGGCGACGCGAGCTTCACGGCGTTCACCGCATAGTCGTCATAGATCGGATGGCCCGAGGTGCGCAGCAGCGTGACAAACGCGAGCTCGCCGTTTTTCTGGATGCCAAACGCGATGAGCAGCTGGGTGCTGCGGTACTCGCAGACGCGGGTCTGCTCGTTCTTCTCGCACGGGTAGCCCCACTTCTCCTTGATGCGGCGGCGGACCTGCTCGAGGTAGTCGCTGTACCGCGGGTCCGTCGAATCGAGTGGAATCGGCTCGCCCTCGATGCCGGCGTGACCCTCACCGTGTCCGCCCGCGCCGCCGCCCCGACGCAACGCCTTGAGCGTGTCGGGCGTGCTGCGGCCGGCCGGTGGCAGCGACGCCACCTGGCGTTCAGAGGATGGCCGCGCCGGCGTGTCGGCCGCCGGATGCTCGGCCGCCGCGTGATCGGTCGACGGACGCTCCGCCGGCTGCGCCGGAGCCGGCGCGGCGGCCGCGGAAGTCGGCGC
>JBKOUQ010000244.1:0-5351 GCA_046723475.1 Candidatus Methylomirabilota bacterium | reverse complement strand
GTCGTGAGCGATCTCGCGATGCCCGCGCGCGACGGCTATGCGCTGCTGCGCGCGCTGCACGGCCGCGGCCTGACGCGCGGGCTCATCACCGTCGCGCTCACCGCGCACGCGCGCCGCGAGGATCGCGAGCGGGCACTCGGCGCCGGCTACGACGCGTACGTCACGAAGCCGGTGGAGCCGGCGGCGCTCGCCGCGCTGGTCAAGGAGCTCGTGGAGAAGCGCCGCCGATCGGCCTGACCTCCTCGAGCGCGCGCTCCGTCTGCGAGATGAGCTCGTTCGAGGTCGACTCGTCGCGCCCGAACCAGCCCCGGCGGATGTAGACCTTGAGCCGTGTCAGGGCCGGCGTGACCGGCTCGAATCGGATGCTGATGTGGCGGTGCAGCGCCTCGGCCTTCATCGTGACGCTGCCGTCCTTCAGCTCCTCTTCGTCGTCGAGGTCCACCTCGAGATCGGCGAACGAGCGCAGCACCGCGTCGCGCACGTCCTCGAGCGGTGCGCTGAACGTGCGGTAGACCGAACCGCCAATCGTGCGCTCGACGCCGGCTTTCGCGACGCTGCCGGCCGCGTCGCTCATCGCGCTCAGACCCAGGGCCGGCAGCGCGGCCGCGGCGATACACCCGGAGAGGCTCAGCGCGACGACAACGAGCGTAAGCAGACGCCAGCACACGCTGCGAAATCACTGCAAGCGTGGTGCCGACCGTCGCTCACGATGCGATGCCGGCGTTGCCGGCGACGCCGCGTAGCCGCGGCACGTTCGCGCGCAGCGCAGGGACACGCTTGCGATCGCGCAGATACCGCGCGACGACGTCCCAGATCGGCTCGCCGCCCGCCGCTCGCGCCTCCGCGGCCACGGGCGCCCAACCCGCGACGCGATACGTGCGGTGCGCATCCAGCAGCCGGCCGCCGATGCGCAAGTCCGTGATGCGCCGGCCCACGTGCGCGGTCGGGTCGCAGACGTACGAGAGACCGCCGACGCGCACCATGTCGCCACCTTGCTGGTAATACGGATCAGGGTTGAAGAGGTTGTCACACACGTCCTCGAGCACGCGCTTGACCGCCTCACCCGTCATGTCAGCGAGCGTCGTCTGCGGATACGTCACCGCGGTCTGCGCCATCACGTCCTCCAGCGTGATCGTCTGTCCCGGGAGCAGCGTCGAACCCCACCGAAAGCCGGGCGATAGCGCGATCTCGGCGCCCTTCACGGCCATGAGCGCATCCACGAGCAGCTGATCCCACGTGCCGCTGAAGTTGCCCCGCCGGTAGAGCAGTCCTTCCGTCACCCCCAGCGGCTCCGCCAGCCGTGACTGCCACGGCGCACGCAACCGCGCGATGAGCGCCTGCATGTCGCCGTCCGCGGGCAGCAGGTCGGCGAAGACGGGCAGCAGCCGGTAGCGATAGTCGGCCACACCGCCCGCGCGCACGTCGAGGTCGAGCACCGCGAGAAACTTGCCGCCGGAGCCCGCGTTGGTGACGAGCGTGCGGCCCGAGCCGCTCGTCACGACGAGCGGGCGCGGCAGACCGTCGTGCGTGTGACCGCCGAGGATCGCGTCGAGACCGCGCACGCGCGAGGCGAGCTTGACGTCGACGTCGGTGCCGTTGTGCGAGAGGAGCACGACGGCGAGCGCGCCGCGGCCGCGCACCTCGTCGATCACCGACTGCAGATGCGCCTCCTGGATGCCGAACGTCCAGTCGGGGACGAGATCGCGCGGGTTCGCGATCGGCGTGTACGGAAACGCCTGCCCGATGATCGCGACGGCGATGCCGTTGACCTCGCGCAGCGCGTACGGCGCAAAGACCGGATCGCCGAAGTCGAGCGTGCGGACGTTGTGCGCGACGAATTCGATGCGGTTGTCCAGCTCGCGGTCCACGATCTCGCGCACACGCGCGGCGCCGTGCGTGAACTCCCAGTGGCCCGTCATAACGTCTACGCCGAGCGCGCGCGCCGCCTCGACCATGTCCTGCCCGCGCGTCCAGAGCGCAGTGGCCGAGCCCTGCCAGGTGTCGCCCCCGTCGAGGAGGAGCGCGCCGGGCCGGCGGGCGCGCAGCCGCTTGACGAGCGTCGCGAGGTGCGCAAAGCCGCCCACGCGGCCATACGTCCGTGCGGCGTGAACGAAATCGAGATGCGTGAGCGCATGCGCCGCGCGCGTTCCACGCGCGATTTGGAACTCACGCAGCAGCCGCTCGCCTACCAGATGCGGCGGCCGATTCGCCGCGGCGCCGACGCCGACGTTCACGCTCGGCTCGCGATAGTAGACGGGCTCGAGCTGCGCGTGGCAGTCGGTGAAATGCAGCAGGCCGACGTTGCCGAACGGCGGCGGATCGTAGATGGGCTCCGCCGCCGCGGCGGCGCGCCGCGCGTGAAGCGCGAAACCGGCCGCGGCCGCGCTGGCGAGCACGCCCACGAATTCGCGTCGTGTCACGGTCCCGCCGCTATATGCATGCCGGCTCCCTGGATCGCGATTCTAATGGATACGTACTGTAAATCTCTCCTACGCCCTCGGCCCCGATGTCAGACCGACACCCGGCGTCAGCAGGCCGACAAGTGCCCATCGGCGCGTGCGCTTGCAATTGCGCGAGATTTCGAACGCCGCGGTATGGCGCAGAGCTTGCCTCGTCATAAATCGTCAGTTGGCGTGCCGTGCGGCGACGGGCCGCGCGACGTAACGAAAGGAAGGCTGGAGATATGTCGATGTCATCGATGAGAATGCGGTGGGCGCGCGTGGAATATCAGCTCGATCTTCGGGCGCCTCAGACCCCGGTGCCGCTCGGCGTCGTCGTCGTCGCCGAGAGCGCCGATCGCCTGCAGAGCATGCTCGCGGGGAAGGCGCCACGCGCCGGCGTCACGCCGGAGGAACTCAAGAAGGTCGGGCCCTTCGGCCGCTCACAGCTCGAGGGCTGGACCGCATCGATGGCGAAAGACCTGCTGGCCGCGATCGAGAAGCACGAGGATCATCCGATCGAGACGCTCGCGTCGATCTGGTGCTGGAACCTGCGTGTGGTGATGGAGCCGGACGCCGAAGTACGGCCGGGACAGACGGTGCGCGAGGTCGCCGCCCACCTGTACGCGCGCCACGTCGGGACGCCGCTGCCCGAGGGACTCTGCGAGCCGAACACCGAATGGAGCGTGACCGAGGTCACGTACCGGGCGAACTAGCACACCGGCCGAGTAACGACCGCACCCGGCTGCGGCCGTTACTCGGCCGCGCTCGTCGTTCAGCGCTCAGCGCGCGGCGAAGATTCGCGCCTTGATCCGGCGCGGCACCCAGATCGACAGCAGCCGCGCGGCGCGCGCCAGCTTGTCCAGCGAGGCCGGCGAACCGGGCCAGTAGCGAAGCACGACACTGCGGTCGACGAAGTTCAGCACGCCGTCGAGAACGACGGCCGCGAGCAGCGCGTCGTCCAGGTAGCCGACGACCGGAATGAAATCTGGAATGAGGTCGATCGGCGACATGAGATACACGACGGCGGCGGCCAGCGCGATCTTCGCCCCGCGCGGCAGCACGGGATCGGTCGCGAGGCGACCGATCAACCGGACGACGTCCGGCAGGGCGCGCAGCAGCGATTTCACCCCAAGCTCTCGGCGATCAGCTCGCTGACATCCTTGACGGCAAGCCGGTCCTCCGCGCCCGCGACTTTGCGGCCGAGATCGACCATCGCGAGGCAGAAGGGACACGCGGTCGCCACGGTGTCGGCCCCCGTCGCGAGGAGCTCCTCCGTGCGGATGATGTTCACGCGCTTCTCGGACTTCACTTCCATCCACATGTGACCGCCGCCGCCGCCGCAGCAGAGGCCGCGCTCACGCGCGCGCGGAGGATCGATCACGCGGAGCCCGGGCACCGCGGCCGCGGCGCGTCTCGGCGCGTCCATGATTCCGTTGTAGCGGCCGAGGTAGCACGAATCGTGGAACACGACGGTGCCCGCGAGCGGCTTCGTGGGCTTGATGCGCCCGAGCCGGACGAGCTCGTCGATGAGCTGTGCGTGGTGCAGCACCTCGTACGTGCCGCCGAACTGCGGAAACTCGTTCTTGATGGTGTTGAAGCAGTGCGGGCAGTGCGTGACGACCTTCTTGAACCTGTACTGATTGATCGCCTCGACGTTCTCGGCCTGCACGGTCTGGTAGAGATACTCCTCGCCCAGCCGCCGGCCGACCTCGGCGTGGCAGCGCTCCTCCTGCATCACGCCGAACGAGACCCCGGCCTTCTTGAGGATCGCCACCACCGAGCGCGCGATCGCTTGATTGCGCTTGTCGTACGACGCCGAGCAGCCGACCCAGTACAGGTATTCGACTTCCTTGCCCGGCTCCATGAGCGGCACATCGAGCCCCTGCGCCCACGCCAGCCGCTCGGCCGGCGGCAACCCCCACGGATTGCCGGCACGCTGCATGTTCTGCAGCGACTGCGGCGCGGTCGACGGCAGCGCGCCCTCCGATAGCGTGAGGTAGCGTCGCAGATCGATGATCGTGTCGACGATGTCGATGAACGCGGGACACTCCTCCACACAGGCCATGCAGGTCGTGCAGGCCCACAACTCGTCCGCCTTGATCAGCTCGCCGTGGATCGGCCCGGGAAGCTGCCCGTACATGTGCCGCTTCAGCTTGACGATGATCTGCTTCGGCGACAGCGGCGTCCCCGCCATATAGGCGGGACACGCGGCCTGGCACCGTCCGCACTCCACACACGCCGCGAAATCGAGGCGCCGCTTCCACGAGAACTCCTCGAGCCGGCTGACGCCGAGCGACTCGGCCTCCTCGATGTTCTCGATCTTGCGGATCTCGCCGCGCGGGGTGAGCTTCGAGAAGAAGATGTTGAGCGGCGTGGTGACGAGATGGACGAAGTAGGAGTACGGGATGACGGCGATGAAGAACAGCGACAGCGCGGCGTGGCCCAGCCAGACACTCAGGTGCGTGGCTCGCAGGGCGCCCTCGGTCATGCCGGCGCCGAGCATCGCCTGGCCAAGCGCCCAGCCGACGGGCGACCAGGGCCCCCACCACACCTGCGTGGCGGCCAGGCGGCACGCCTCCATGACAAACCCGGAAACGTTGATCACGAACAGCAGCGCCAGCACGTTGGCGAAGCGCGCGGTGGGATCGACCCGGTGCGGACGGACGACGAACCGCCGCCACACGGCCATGCCCAGCCCGATCACGAAGAACAGGCCGAACAGGTCGAGCACGGTCTCGTAGAAGAGATAAAAGCGGCCCTTGAGAAGCTTGTAGCCCCAGAGCGGCAGCGCGATGTCGTAGTCGATCGTGGCGAGCACGGTGCCCATGAAGAGCGCCAGGAACCCCCAGAACATGATCGCGTGCATGATCCCGGGGTACGCCTGCGACAGCGTGCGGGCCTGACCGAGGG
>JBKOUQ010000097.1:0-6007 GCA_046723475.1 Candidatus Methylomirabilota bacterium | reverse complement strand
CGGTACGGCGCGAACATCTCGGCATTCATGCGATTCACGGCCCGCGACACGCCCCGGCGGATCTGCTCGTCGGGATTGTTGATGTGGAACAGCCCCAGCGAGGTGTAGAGCAGACAGAAATCGACGCCGAAATCGTCCAGCCGCTCGTAGAAGAGCCGCGGGATCATTGCCGTGGCGCGATCGAGCGTGTTGGCCGGCTCGCCCCACCAGGTGGGACGGAACGGCCGCGCGTCGAGCCGCTGCTCGGGCGTCATGCCGTACCAGCCGCGCTCGACGTCCTTGGCCGTGAAATGGGCGACGAGCGAGGGGCCACCGACCTGGCGCAGATAGTCGAGAAAGATCGGCATCGGCTCGAGCCAGTGCCCGTCGCCGTCGATGACGGGGTGATCGAGCCGGCGGCGAACGCTCGCGGATCGCGACTCCTTCACGTAGGCCATGGCGTCTCTCCTGTTGGTGACGATACCGGGCGCGCTCGGATCGTGCGGGCGGCCAGGACATTAGTCAAGCGGTGGCGCCGTTGTATAGTGGGCGCCCCGGAGGACCTGTGATGATCACCGTGCTGCGTGCGGCGCTGCTCGTGCTCGTCGTCGCCACCTGCGCCATGGCCCAGGGCGCCGTCGACCCCGACGCCGAGCTCGTGGTCGCGATGCCGGACGACACGACGAACATGGATCCGCGCATCGGGATGGGATCGAGTCGTTCCACGTACATCCGTCAGGTGTTCGAGAGCCTCGTCGACGTCGACGCGCGCGGCAAGCCTCAGCCGGGGCTCGCGCTCGCGTGGAAACCCGTCGGCGACCGGGCCTGGGACTTCACGCTGCGTCGCGGCGTGAAGTTTCACGACGGCGAGGTCTTCAACGCCGACACCGTGGTGTTCAATCTCGACCGGATGTTTCGGCGAAATCTCGACAAGCACGGCATCAAGGACGTGGCCGCGGGCACACAGTTCGACAAGACGCTGCCGTACGTGACCCGGTGGGAAAAGATCGACGAGTACACGGTGCGCGTGCACACGAGCGAGCCGGCGCCGACCCTCTGGGACGCGCTCGGCCGTGAGCCGCTCGTGCCGAAGGCGTGGACGATCAAGAACGGCGTGGAGGCGGTGAACGAGCGGCCGGTCGGCACGGGCCCATGGAAGCTCGTCGAGTGGAAGCGCAAGACGTCGATGATTCTCGAGCGCAACGACGCCTACTGGGGCCCGCCGCCGCAGGTGAAACGGCTACGCCTGCAAGTCATTCCCGAGGCGTCGGCTCGCCTGGCGGCACTACGCGCGGGACAAGTCTCACTCGTGGACGCCGTGCCGCCCTTCGACGCGCCGACGCTCGCGCGCGAGCCGAATCTCAAGGTCGTCTCCGGGCCGCAGAAGCTGAACTGCCGCCTCTATCTGAATGGGCGAGGCAAGCAGCAGTTCGATTCCGGCGGCAAGGATGGCCTGTACGCCGACACGAAGACGCGCCTGGCGCTCGCGATGGCCGTGAACCGTGACGCGATCGTTCAGAAGATTTTCCAGGGATTCGCGATCGTGAATGCGTCGCCGGTCTCCACGGTCTCGTACGGCTATGCGCAGCAGGAGCCGTATCCCTACGATCCCAAGCGCGCCCGGGCGGTCTTGAGCGAGGCCGGCTGGAAAGACACGGGACACGGCTGGGAGCGCAACGGCGAGACGCTCGTGTTGCAGCTGCACTACGCGGCCAAGCACTACGGGCAGGCGTTCGACGAGACGACGGCCGCGGTGGCCGAGATGCTCAAGGAGCTCGGCGTGCAGGTCACGCTGAAGCCGGTCGATTTCGGCACGCTCTTGCAGATCACGCAGAACGGCACGCTGCCCTACAACGGCGGCTTCACCGCGTGCCGCACGAGCAACAACCTCGACGCCGACGATTTCCTGCGGGACTGGACCGCCTTCACGCTCATCAACTGGTCTCCGTATCCGCCCGAGGTGCTGACCGCCTACCAGGCCCAGCGACGAGAGATCGACGCGACCAGGCGGCTGCGCCTGCTCGCGGACCTCCAGCGTCAGGTGCGCGACTGGACTCCGGTCGTGCCGCTCTACCAGGAGGTCAAGATCTACGCGCACAGCGCGCGCGTGACCGGGTTCACGCCGCTCACCGAGCTGCACATGGACTTCCGCGGGGTGGCCGTCCGGAAGTGACCGCGTTCCTGCTGCGGCGCCTGCTGTACGCGGTGTTCGTCACGTGGGGCGTCGTGACCGTCGTGTTCTTCCTCGTACGTCTCACCGGTGATCCGACGCTGTTCCTGGTCGATCAGACGGCCACGCAGGCGGAGATCGCACACACGCGCGCGCTGCTCGGGCTCGACCGGCCGTTGAGCGTGCAATACGCGGACTTCGTCGGCGCCGCCGCCCGCGGCGATTTCGGCGCGTCCATCCGCGAGAAGCGCCCCGCGATGCGCATCGTGCTCGAGCATTTCTGGCCGGCGACGGTAGAGCTCGCCGCGGCGGCGCTGCTGCTGTCCACCGTGCTCGCGGTGCCGCTCGGCGTCGTCTCCGCCACGCATCGGGGCCGCACCGCCGACCATGTCAGCCGCATCGGCTCGCTGTTCTTGCAGTCGATGCCGAGCTTCTGGCTGGGGATCATGCTGATCCTGCTCTTCGCGGTCGTGCTGGGTGGCGTGCTGCCCGCCTATGGCATCGGCACGTGGCGGCATCTCGTGCTGCCCGCCATTGCGCTGGCGGCGGCGCCGCTGGCGCAGAACGTCCGCCTCGTGCGCGCCGGCATGCTCGAGGTGCTCGGCCAGGATTACGTGCGGACGGCGCGCGCGAAGGGTCTGGGCGAGCGCGCCGTGGTGTATCGCCACGCGCTCCGCAATGCGGCGCTGCCCGTCATCACGGTGAGCGGTCTGTCACTCGGCTTCATGTTGAGCGGCGCGCTCATCATCGAGACCGTGTTCGCGTGGCCCGGCATGGGCCGGCTCATCGTACAGGCCGTACCCGGCCGTGACTTTCCCGTGATTCAGGCGGGCGTCTTCGTGTTCGCGCTCGTGTTCGTCGCGATCAACCTGGTCGTCGACCTTCTCTATACGATCGCCGATCCGCGCGTGCGTCTGGTGTGAGACGGTTCGACGCGCTCGCGGTGGTCGGCGGTGCGGTCGTCGTCGCGACCGTGGTGCTCGCCGCGGCCGCGCCCGCCATTGCTCCGGGCGATCCGATCAAGAATTCGCTGCTCGAGCGGCTCACGCCGCCCACGTGGAGCGGCCCGCATCCGCTCGGCACCGACACCCTGGGGCGCGACGTCGCGAGCCGGCTGCTGCACGGCGCGCGCGTGTCGCTGCTGGTCGGGTTCTCGGCCGTGCTCGTGGCCGGCGTCGTCGGCGTCGCCCTCGGGCTGGTGAGCGGGTGGTACCGCGGCTGGCTGGACGACGTGTTGATGCGACTGGGCGACGTGCAGCTCGCGTTCCCCGTGCTCGTGCTCGCGGTGGCGGTCCTGGCGGTCCTCGGTGCGAGCGTCGTCAACGTGATCGTCGTGCTCGGTGTGACGGGCTGGATCACGTACGCGAGAATCGTCCGCGGCGAGGTGCTGACGTTGCGCGAGCGCGACTTCGTTGCGGCGGCGCGCGCGCTCGGCGCCACGGATCGCTGGATCGTGCGCCGCCACCTGCTGCCCAACGTGCTGCCGCCGATCACCGTGGTCGCGACGTTCTCGGTGGCGCGCACGATCATCGCGGAGGCCTCCCTCAGCTTCCTCGGTCTCGGGATTCCGCCGCCGGCCCCGAGCTGGGGCTCGATGCTGGACGAGGGGCGCAACTACATCAGCACGGGGTGGTGGCTCGCCTTGTTTCCCGGCGTCGCGATCCTGCTGCTCGTGCTCGGAATCAACCTCGTCGGTGACTGGCTGCGTGACGTGCTCGATCCGCGGCTCGAGCGCGGGCTGTGACGCGCTCGAGACCGTTCGAGTAACGGCTCGCAGCGGGCGCTGGCGCCCGTTTGGTGCCGGCGCGGCAGGCTCGGTCACCCACTCGCGTCGCCCCGCGTTACGACGACGCGCGACCCGCGGCCGCGGGCGCCGACATCACGGCGCCGGCGCGCGTGGAGGCGGGTCCCAGCGGCAGCCGCACGGTGAACGTGGCGCCTGCGCCGTCGCCGGGACTCTCGGCCGACACGTGGCCCTGATGCAGCTCGACGAGGTCGCGCACGAGGGCGAGCCCGAGACCGACGCCGCCGTACAGGCGCGTCATCGATCCGTCCGCCTGGCGGAAACGATCGAACACGTGCGGCAGGAACGCCGGCGCGATGCCGACGCCGGTGTCGCTGACGACCAGCCGCGCCTCGTCGCCGATGCGATCGACACGCACGCGCACACGCCCGCCGGGCGGCGTGAACTTCATCGCGTTGGAGAGCAGCTTGCGCACGACCTGCTGCAGCCGACCGACGTCACCGATGATGGGCGGCACCGGAACGGGCGCCTCGTACTCGAGCTTGAGGCCCGAGCGCTCGCACTCGCCGCGCACCGCCTCGAGCTCGGCCTCGACCACGGTCGCCAGCGGGACCGACTGCTGGTCCAGACGCAGCTCGCCGAGTAGTACGCTCGACATGTCGAGCAGGTCGTTGAAGAGCTGGACCTGTGCGCGCGCGTTGCGCTCGATTGTGTCGACGGCGCGACTCACCGAGGCGGGTGGAAGGCTGCCGTCACGGAGCATGCGGGCGTAACCGAGGATCGAGGTCAGCGGCGTGCGCAGCTCGTGCGACAGCGTGGCGAGGAACTGATCCTTGAGCATGCCCGCCTCTTCAGCTCGCGCACGCAGGGCCTGCTCGCGCGCGAGATGGTCGGCCCGCTCCTGCTCCAGCCGGCGTCGCTCCGTGATGTCCCGTGCGAACACGCTGATCCACTCGCGTCCGCCGTACGCGACGAAGTCTCCCGACGTCTCGAGCGGCACTTCGCCGCCGTCGCGCCGCCGATAGACGCGCTCGCCGATCTGCCGCCGCCCTGCGCGCGCGTCGGCCCACGTCACGCGCCAGCGGTCGGGCGCGCCGTCGATCTCGAGCTGCCACACGCGCATCGTGAGCAGCGCGTCGCGCTCATAGCCGGTGAGCCGGGTCGCGGCCTCGTTGGCGTTCACGATGCGGCCGTCGGCGTCGATCCAGAACAGCGCCTCCGTCGCTCGCTCGATCGCAAACTGCGTGAGGGCCAGACGCTCGCGCTCCTCGTGACGGCGGGTCTCGTGGACGAGCAGCATCCCGAGGACGAGCGTGCCGAAGGGCAAGAAGAGCCCGACGGGCAGGGCCGCGGTCGTGAGCACGCGTTGCGCGATCTCGCGGTCGGGAAGTGCGGCCGCCCAGACGAGGAGGATCGCGTCGAGTGCCGCGCCGAGCACGACGAAGGTCGGCGCCGGGTGCCGCGGCTCGTGTCGGCGCCAGCCCCACGCGACGGCCGCGCCGAGCAGCGCGGCGGTGACGATCGTGCCGATGCCCGCGGCGCTGCCGGTTCCACCAAGCCAGCCCCGATAACCCGCGGCGAGCGCAGCCGCCGTGAACGCCGCGCCCACGCCGCCGAACGGGCCCGCTAACAGCACGGGCACGACACGCGCATCCGCGATGATGCCCGGTGCGATGGTGAACGGCGTGTGCATCGCGGCGATCGCGATCAGCCCGAACAGCACGCCACTCACGACGTGACGGACGACGCGCGGCGCACGCCGCGCGTGTGGGTCGATGACGCTGTAGAGCAGCGTGAGCGAGAGCAGCAGCGCCAGGTTTTGCGCGAGTCGGGTCAGCGTGTCGACGAGCGTCATGTCACGCGGTCTTTCATCGACCGCGCGAGCCTAGCACATTTTCGTGACGGCCTCCGCACCGTCCGCGGCGCATGAATGCAACAATTTCAATCGCTCCGCCCGCTGGACACCGCGGACGTCCGCTTCGAGGCCCCGCCGCGCGTCCCGGCGCGGCTCGGGGGCGAACAGGCTCGCCGCGAACGGGTCGGCGAGCTCACCGTCGAGCTCGACCAGGTCGAGGCACAGACCGACAGCGGGAGCGCCGTTCACCGCGTCACAC
>JBKOUQ010000050.1:0-6263 GCA_046723475.1 Candidatus Methylomirabilota bacterium | reverse complement strand
GCCCCACGAGGCAATGGGGCGCGCGACGGTCGCGCCCGGCCGCCGCCGCCGCCATCGCGCTGGCCCCACGAGGCAATGGGGCGCGCGACGGTCGCGCCCGGCCACCGCCGCCGCTATCGCGGTGGCTACACGAGCGGCGCTAGCCGACCCAGTCGGCCGTGAAGACGTTCATCTCGCGTGGGGAGGCGGCGTTGCGGCTGCTACAGAAAACCAGCCGCGTGCCGTCGCGCGAGAACATCGGGAACGACGCAAACGACTCCGTCCATGTCACGCGCTCGAGCCCCGAGCCGTCGACGTTGACGAGGTGGAGCGCGAAGCTGCGACCGGCCGGGTCGTGCAGGTTCGACGAAAAGATCACCTGCTGGCCGTTGGGATGCAGGAACGGCGCGAACGACGCCGCGCGCGCCTTGGTCACCTGCGTGAGGCCCGTCCCGTCCGCACGCATGATGTAGATCTCGAGCCGGCTCGGCCGGACGAGGCCGCGCGCAAGGAGCGCGCGATATTCCTCGAGCTCTTCACGCGTCTCGGGCCGCGCGGCGCGGAAGACGATGTGCCGGCCGTCCCACGAATAGAACGCGCCGCCGTCGTAGCCGGGGCGGTCGGTCAGGCGGCGCACGTCCGAGCCGTCCGCGGCCATCGTATAGAGGTCCAGGTCCCCTGCGCGCAGCGAGGTGAAGACGATGCGGCGCCCGTCCGGCGAGACGGCCGCCTCCGCGTCGTAGCCGTCGTTGTCGGTGAGCCGCGTGAGCCTCGTCCCCGGCGCGGCGCCGTCGTCACTGAAGATGTCGTACGTGGGATAGATCGGCCACACATACCCCGCAGAGCGATCGGCGGGGGGAGGACACGCGTCTCCGCCAAGGTGCGTCGAGGCGTAGAGAAACCGCTGGCCGTCGGGGAAGAAGAAGGCGCACGTCGTGCGGCCCTTGCCTGTCGACAGCAGACGGACGTCGCTGCCGTCGGCGCCCATCGTGAAAATCTGGTCGCAGCCGAACGGCGCGCGCGTGGACTGAAAGATCAGCCGGGTGCCCGTGGCGTCGAAGTACGCCTCGGCGTTCGAGCCACCCGACGTCAGCTGTCGCACGTTCGCCAGGCGCTTTTCTCGCGGATCGGACGCGACGACCGACGGCGCCGCGATTGCCGATGGGCCGCCGAGTGCGGCGGCGATGCCACCCAGCACGACCTTGAGCGCCGCGCGCCGATCCATCAGCGCCTTTCTTGGAGTATCGCGCGTCCCGTGCGCTCCTCGCCCTGCCGGAGGTATCGCACCTCGATCTCATCGCCGGGGCGGTGAGATCGCAGCGCGAACGTGAAGTCGTCGAGGCTCTGCACCCGGACGCCGCCGAAGCGCACGAGCACGTCGCCCGCGCTGAGCCCTGCGCGCTCGGCCGGACTGCCGGCGCGCACGCCGGTGAGCTTGACGCCGCCCTGCGTCGGCTCACCGAAGTCGGGAACGACGCCGAAGAACGGACCGTACGTGCGCCCGCCCGACGGCCGCGCCGAGCGCGTGTCCTCGAGCTTCGCGTACACGGGCGGCGTGGGCATGGACGCGAGCGCGGTGAGGATGCGGCCCGTGAACACCGTCACGGTGGCGAGCCCGGCCGCGTTGATCTTCTCCCACGTGTCCGACGGACGGTGGTAGTCCTCGTGCGCGCCGGTGAAGAGGAAAAGCACCGGTCGTCCCGCGGAGTAGAACGACGTCTGATCGGACGGCGCGAACGGATCCCCGCGCAGCGCGGGCGTGAGCGGCAATCCCCGCGCGGCGTCCGTGACGAGCGCGCGGAGCCCCGAGCCGCTGTCGACGCCGCTGACGTACAGCTTGCCGTCGCGCAGACGGCCCACCATGTCGAGGTTCACCATCGCGACGGTGCGGTCCAGCGGCACGGGCGGGCGCCGCACGTACTCCGCCGAGCCGAGCAGCCCCATCTCCTCCCCGGTGAATGCGACGAACACGAGCGTGCGCGGGAGCGGACGGCTCGCCGTGAGCGTGCGCGCGAGCTCCACGACGGCGGCGGTGCCCGAGGCGTTGTCGTCGGCGCCGGGGTGGACCGCCATCTCGTCGGGCGCCAGCGAGCCCTCACCGCCGAGACCGAGGTGGTCGTAGTGCGCGCTGATGACGACCGCTTCGCTCGCGAGCGCGGCGTCGTTGCCGCGGAGGATTCCGATCACGTTCGCGGTCGCGCTCCGCTCGCGAACCAGCGCGACCTCGACGGCGGCGCGCGCGCCGGTGACGGCGAACGAGCGCGGCGCGAGCGTTCGGTCGATCGCATCCGCGGCCGCCGCCAGCGTCGTCCCGGACGGCGCCAGCAGCGTGTCGGCCACCGCCCGCGTGATCGCGACGGCGAGCACGCTCCAGGGCTGGCTCACGCCGGCCAGACGTGGCAGCGAGTCGGGCGCCGCGCCGGGGCGGCTCACGAGCAGCACGGCGCCGGCTCCGTGCTCGCGCGCGTTGATGATCTTGTGGCGGCGCTCGGAATAGTGATAGGCGTCGGGCTTGCGGAAGGGGCTTGCCGGATCGGCGGCGCGCGGCTCGCCGGTCACGATGAGCACGATCTTTCCGCGCACGTCGAGGCCGGCGTAGTCGTCGTAACCGAGGTCGGGCGCGGTGATGCCGTAGCCCGCGAACACGACCTCGTCCACGCGCGCGCCATCGCCGGAGACGGCGAGCGGCGTGAAATCGCGATCGAGCACGAGCGCGCGGCGCGCCGGTGCCGTGAGGGTCAGCGAGTTGGGCGCTCCCAGGCGGATGCCGGTCGGCACCTGGAACGTCTGCTCCCAGCCGCCCGCGTCACCGCCGGGTACCAGGCCCGCCGCCTGGAATGCGCGCGCGATGTGGTGCGCCGCGAGCGTGGCGCCCGGCGCGCCCGACCGCCGACCTGACATCGCGGGCGACGACAGCGCCTTGACATCGTCCAGCAGACGCTCCGCCGACGGCGCGACCGCGGGGGCGGCCGCGGGCTGCACAGATCCCGTCGATGCGGGTGCCCCCTGAGCGGACGCCGGTGACGTCGGGTGCGCCGACGCGACGACCGCCGCAGCGAGCAGCGCGACCAGCACGATCATCGAGTGCCGAGTCTATACCGTGCGGCCGGCGGCCGCCCGTGGGCTCGGCCGCGGTACACTGCCGCCGACCGGAAGGGAGGAGCGCGCAGCATGGCCGTGACCGAGCGCTACGACGTCATCATCATCGGAGCCGGCATATCGGGCATGTACCAGCTCCACCGGCTGCGCGGGCTGGGCGTAAGCGTGCGGGTGTTCGAGGCGGGCGACGGCGTCGGCGGCACCTGGTACTGGAACCGCTATCCCGGAGCGCGCTTCGACTCCGAGTCGTGGACGTACGGCTACTCGTTTTCCGACGAGATCCTGCGCGAGTGGGAATGGAGCGAGCACTTCGCCGCCCAGCCGGAGACGCTTCGCTACTGCAACTTCGTCGCTGACAAGCTCGATCTCCGCCGCGACATCGAGTTCCGCTGTCGCATCCGTGCCGCCGCCTGGGACGAGGCGACGGCCGAGTGGGAGATCGAGCGCGAAGACGGCCGGCGCGCGCGGGCGCGATTCCTGATCACCGCCATCGGGCCGCTGTCGGCGCCGACGATGCCGACCATCCCGGGTGTCGAGACGTTCCGCGGAGAGGCATACCACACCGGGCTGTGGCCACACGGGCCGGTCAGCTTCGTCGGCAAGCGCGTCGCAGTGATCGGCACGGGCGCGACGGCGGTGCAGGCCATCACCGAGATCGCCAAGACGGTGGGCCACCTCACGGTGTTTCAGCGCACGCCGAACTGGTGCGCGCCGCTGCACAACAGCCCCATCGACGCGGCCACGCACGCGCGCATCAAGGCGACGTACCCGGAGATCTTCGAGCGCTGCCGGCACTCGTTCGGCTGCTTCATCCACGATGCGGACCCGCGCAAGGCACTCGAAGTCAGTCCCGAGGAGCGCGAGGCATTCTTCGAGAAGCTCTACGCCGAGCCCGGCTTCGGAATCTGGATGGGGAATTTCCGCGACGTGCTGGTCAACGAGGAGGCGAACGCCACGATCACCGAGTTCATGCGCCGCAAGATCCGCGAGCGCGTGAAGGACCCGGCCGTGGCGGAGAAGCTGATTCCGACGAATCACGGCTTCGGCACCCGACGGGTGCCACTCGAGAGCGGCTACTACGAGGTCTACAACCAGCCCAACGTGCGGCTCGTCGATCTGCGCGAAACGCCGATCACGCGAATCACGGCGGCCGGCGTCGAGACCAGCGACGCCGAGTACGCGGTCGACATGATCATTTACGCGACCGGTTTCGATGCCATCACCGGGGCGTTCGACCGCATCGACATCCGCGGCCGCGACGGCCGCGCGCTGCGCGAGAAGTGGGCGGACGGGCCCCGCACGTACCTCGGACTGCAGATCGAAGGATTTCCGAATCTGCTGACGCTGGTCGGGCCGCACAATGCCGCGACGTTCTGCAACATCCCGCGTTGCATCGAGCAGAACGTCGACTGGGTCACGGCGCTCCTCGTATACATGCGCGAGCGCGGCCACACGCGCGTCGAGCCGACGCCGGAGGCCGAGCGCGAGTGGCTCGAGCACGTGCACGAGACGGGCCGGCGCATGCTGTTCACTCGGGTCGACTCGTGGATGATGGGCATCAACCGGAACGTGCCGGGCAAGGACAAGCGCACGTTCATCGTGTACGCGGGCGGCGCGCCGCGATACCGCGAGAAATGCGACGAGGTCGTCGCCGCCGGCTATGCCGGCTTCACGTTCGGATCGTGAGGCCCGTCGCGAAGGAGGCTGAGTGAACGACGATCGTATCCTGTTGGGCCGAGCCAAGGAGCCGGTCTACCTGCTCGCGCGATACGGCAACCGCCACGGCCTCGTGGCAGGGGCGACGGGTACGGGCAAGACCGTGTCGCTGCTGGTCATGGCCGAAGGTTTCTCGCGTCTCGGTGTGCCGGTGTTCATGGCCGACGTCAAAGGTGACGTGGCAGGGCTCGCGATGCCGGGCGTCACGAACGACAAGGTGAAGCAGCGCGTCGCCGACACCGCGGTCGAGGAATACGTGAACGAGGCGAGTCCCGTGGTGTTCTGGGACCTCTACGGCAAATCCGGCCATCCCGTCCGCACGACGGTCAGCGAGATGGGGCCGACGCTTCTGGCGAGGATTCTCGAGCTGAACGATATCCAGGAGGGCGTCCTCGAAATCGCGTTCAAGCTCGCCGACGACCGCGGCCTGCTGCTGCTCGATCTCGACGATCTTCGCGCGGTGCTGGGCTTCGTGGCCGACAACCGCAAGGACATCTCGACGACCTACGGGCTGGTGAGCGCCGCATCGATTGCCGCGATCCAGCGCGGACTGCTCACGCTCGAGCGGGAAGGCGGCGAGGCGATGTTCGGCGAGCCCGCGCTCGAACTCGGCGACCTCATGCGCACCGACCTCAGCGGGCGCGGCGTTGTGAGTATCCTCGCCGCCGATCAGCTCATCCTCAAGCCGCGTCTGTACTCGAGCTTCTTGCTCTGGCTCCTGTCGGAGCTGTTCGAGAACCTTCCCGAGGTGGGCGATCTCGAGCGACCCAAGCTGGTGTTCTGCTTCGACGAGGCGCATCTGCTCTTCGACGACGCGCCGCCCGCGCTGCGGCAGCGTGTCGAGCAGGTGGTTCGCATCATCCGGTCGAAGGGCATCGGCGTGTATTTCTGCTCGCAGTTCCCGGACGACGTGCCGAACGAGATCCTCGGTCAGCTCGGCAACCGCGTGCAGCACGCGCTGCGGGCGTATACGCCGCGTGACCAGAAGGCGGTGCGGACGGCGGCCGAGACGTTCGTGCCCAACCCGGCGCTCGACGTGGCCGCGGTGATCGGGCAGCTCGCGGTCGGCGAAGCGCTCGTCTCCACGCTGCAAGACAAGGGCGTGCCCGCGCCCGTGCAGCGCACGCTGATCGCGCCGCCGCGCTGTCGGATGGGCGCCATCACGGCGGACGAGCGCGCCGCCGTGCGCAAGCGCAGTCCGGTCGGCGGCAAGTACGACACGCGCATCAACCGCGAATCCGCCTACGAGAAGCTGAGCGGACACGCCGCCACCGCGGCGACGCCGTCGCGCGAGGCGCCCGCCGACGCGTCACCACAGCGTGAGACGCCCGCGACTCCTGCGCCGGAGGTGCCCGCATCGCGCGGCTCGCGCGCGCAGCCTCCCGCGGAACGCGAAGGCGGCGGCGGACTCGGTGATCTCATCTGGGGGACGAAGCGCCGACAGGGTATGGCGGAGGCCATGGCGAAGC
>JBKOUQ010000036.1:0-26915 GCA_046723475.1 Candidatus Methylomirabilota bacterium | reverse complement strand
GCCGACGGACGACGCCGCGATCGTCCACGCGCTGAGCCGCCTCGCGTTCGGACCCCGTCCGGGCGACGTCGAGCGCGTGAAGACCATCGGGCTGGCCACGTGGATCGAGCGGCAGCTCGAGCCGCGCCGGGTGGACGATCGCGCGGCGGAGCAGGCGCTCGCCGCGCTGCCGACACCGACGATGTCGATCGCGATGCTGCACGCCGACTATCCGCGGCCCCAGCCGCGCGACAAAGCGACCGATGCGCAGATGATGCCGTCCCGGCTGTTCGCTCGCCCGGGACCCGAAAAGCGCCCGATCCGCATCATCGCCGAGATGCAGGCCGCGCGTGTCCTGCGCGCCATCGAGAGCGAGCGTCAGCTGGAAGAGGTGATGGTCGACTTCTGGTTCAACCACTTCAACGTCTACGCCGCGAAGGGCGAAGTGAAATGGTACCTGCCCTCGTACGAGCGTGACGCCATCCGTCCGTATGCGCTCGGTCGCTTCGGCGACCTCGTACGCGCGACGGCGACGCACCCCGCGATGCTCTTCTATCTCGACAACTGGCTGAGCACGCGGCCGGACTTCACCATACGCTTCGGCCCGAATCGCGGGAAACGCGCCGGGCTGAACGAGAACTACGCGCGCGAGCTCATGGAACTGCACACGCTCGGCGTGGACGGCGGCTACACGCAATCCGATGTGACGGAAGTCGCCCGCGCATTCACCGGCTGGACGATCGATCGGCCGCGGGACGCCGCGCGCTTCGTCTTCCGCCCCGTCATGCACGACCGTGACGCCAAAACCATTCTGGGCACCCGGCTGCACGCCGGCGGCGGCCAGGACGACGGCGAGCGCGTCCTCAGCATGCTGGTCCACCACCCGGCCACCGCGCAATTCATCGCGACGAAGCTCGTTCGCCGCTTCGTGAGCGACGAGCCGCCGCCGGCGCTCGTGGCGCGCGTGGCCGCGACCTTCCGCGCAACCGACGGCGACATCACGGCCATGCTGCGCACCATCGTCGCCTCGCCGCAGTTCTGGGCCCCCGAGGCCCGGCGCGCCAAGATCAAGAAGCCGTTCGAGTACGTGGCGAGCGCCGTCCGGGCGGTCGGCGGCCACGTCGACGCGCGCGGTGCGCTGTCGCTCGCGCGATCGGCCGGCGAGATGGGCGAAGCGCTCTACGCCGCGCAGCCACCGACCGGCTATCCCGACCGCGCGGAGGCATGGGTCAACGCGGGCGCGCTCCTCGCACGGATGAACTTCGCGCTCGCCTTGACGCAGCGCCGGCTGTCGGGCGTCGCGCTCGATCTGACGCCGTTCAGCGGCGACCGAAGCGCGCCCGAGGCGACGCTGGAGCGTCTGCTCGCGATACTGCTGCACGGCGACGTCTCGCCGCAGACTCGCGCGGTGCTCGTGGACCAGCTGAGCGACCCGCAGATCCGGCGTCAGACGCCCGACGATCGAGGCCCGGCGGACACCGACGTCGAGAAGCTGGCCGCTCTCGTGATCGGTTCGCCGGAGTTCCAGCGGCGATGACCCCGATGCTGACCCGCCGCGTGCTGCTGAAGGCCGGCGCATGCGCGCTGGCCGCCGCGGCCGCGCCGCCACGATTCCTCGCCCGCGCGGCGTCGGCGGCGGGGACGCCAGGCAAGGTGCTCGTCGCGCTCTTCCAGCGCGGCGCCGTCGACGGCCTCAGCATGATCGTGCCGCACGGCGACCGTGACTATGCCTCCGTCCGTGCCTCGATCGCGATCCGTCCGCCCCGCCCGGGCGACACGGGCGCCGCGATCGACCTGGACGGCTTCTTCGGCCTGCATCCGTCGCTCGCGCCGCTGCTACCGCTCTGGGAATCGCGCGCGCTCGCGATCGTCCACGCGTGCGGCTCGCCGGACCGGACGCGCTCGCACTTCGACGCGCAGGACTACATGGAGTCCGGCACGCCGGGGACCAAATCCACCGCCGACGGCTGGCTGTCCCGCGCGGCCGCGCGACATACGACACCGGCCTCGCCGTTCCGCGCGGTCGCGCTCGGTCCGACGCTGCCGCGGATCCTGCGTGGCGACGCGGGCGCGATCTCAATGGCGTCGATCCAGCGGTTCGACGTGCGCAGCGCGTCGCAGTCGCCCGCGCCGCCCACCGGCTTCGAGTCGTTATACGACCAGGGGATACACGATTTGCTGCACGGCACAGGTCGCGAGACGTTCGAAGCGGTGAGGATGCTGAAGTCGGCCGGGGCCGAGCGGCTTACGCCGGCGAACAACGCGGTGTACCCGCGCTCTCGCCTCGGCGATTCACTGCGGCAGATCGCGCAGCTGATCCGTGCCGACGTCGGCCTGGAAATCGCGTTCACCGACGCGGCGGGCTGGGACACCCACGTCGGTCAGGGCGCCGAACAAGGTCAGCTCGCCGCCCGGCTGCGCGACTTCGGCGCATCACTCGCCGCGTTTGCGCAAGACCTCGGCGACCGCATGGCGAACGTCGTCGTCCTCACCATGTCCGAGTTTGGAAGGACGGTGGCAGAGAACGGCAATCGTGGGACGGATCACGGCCACGCGACTGCGATGCTGTTGCTCGGCGGCGGGGTGCGCGGCGGCCGCGTGTACGGGCGGTGGCCCGGGCTGGCGCGCGAGCGACTCTACGAGGCGCGCGACCTCGCCGTCACCACCGACTTCCGTACGCTGTTCGCCGAGGTCGCCGGCCGCCAGCTCGGCATCTCACAACCGGCCACGCTCTTTCCCGGTTGGACGCCGGCCGCGTCGCTCGGCATCATCGCGTGAGCTCCGGCCGGCAGACCACGCGGTAATTGCACCAGCGGCAGATCCGTAGCTGCTCCGTGCGCTCGAAGGCGTCGATGACGGCCAGGTTGCGCTCCGGATCGGCCAGGTACGCCTTCATCCCGCGGATGGACAGGCGCAGCTGCTCGCGGATCTCGGCGAGCCGCGCGGCGTCCCACGTGTGCGGCGTCACCACCGGCTCGCGCAGGTTGACCTCGAGCAGGTCGACGTTCTCGGGCTCCACGCCGAGCATGTCCCTGGCATAGAGCGCGTAACAGCCGAGCTGAAACGCCGCGGCGTCGGGGTTGGCCCCACCCGTCTTCCAGTCGACCAGCGTCAGTCGACCGGCGGCGTTCCAGAACCCGAAGTCCGGCGCGATCCAGATCGGCGTGCCTTCGAAATCGAACACCTTGCTCCAGTGCTCGATCGACCAGTGCTCGGGCGGCGTCTTGCGGATCTGCGCGAGGAGCGGCAGCCGGAAGAAATTCCGCAGGCACGCGATGACGTTGCGGCGGAGCGCCTGCCAGACTTCGCGCTTCAGCGCGGTCGCGTACTCGTGCTCGTACAGCGCGAGCGTCTTCGGGTTGTCGCGATAGCGACCGTCGCGCGACGATCGCCAGTCGGCGCGCATGCGCTGGACGACGTCCTCGATGAACGGCTCCACCGGCACGTCGTGACCCGCGCTGAAGACCTGCAGCGCCATCTCCACGGCGTCGTGCACAACGCGGCCGGCCCACATCTGACGTGACGCGAGCTGCTTGAGAATGTAGAGCCGGCGCACGAGCTCGCTGGCGCCGGCGTCCCAGCCGCCCCACGAGCCGTAATAATGGAAGAAGTATCGTCGTTTGCACTCCGAGAACACGCCGTCGCGACTGCGCGACCACGAGAACTCGTTGGTGAGCTCGGGCACCCCTCGGCATTCTATGCTAGCCTCGGCTTCGATGGCGAAGTCATTCACGGTCGAGTGCCCCTGCTGTCAGGCGAAGCTCACGATCGACCCCGAAGTTCGCGCGGTGATCTCGCACGAGGAGCCGCCGCGCAAGCGAACCGTCGCCGACCTCGACACCGCGTTCGGCGCGCTCGGCGCCCGCGCCGCCGAGCGTGAAGAGCGCTTTCGGCAGGCACGCGAGGCCGAGGCGGACAAGGGCAAGCTGCTCGATCGCAAGTTCCAGGAAGGGCTCAAGAAGGCCAAGGACTCGCCGGATCCGCCGCGTCGTCCGTTCGATTACGAGTGACCGAGCTCGTCGGTGACCTGCTGCGGCGGGTCAGCCGAAGCTTTTACCTCTCGCTCTCGATTCTTCCCCGCTCGCTGCGTGAGCCGATCGGCCTCGCGTACCTGCTCGCCCGCGCCAGCGACACCATCGCGGACACGCGGCTGCTGCCACGCTCGGAGCGGTTGCGCCACCTCGCCACGCTGCGTGCCGCGTATGCGGGAGGGCCCGCGGACACGGCCGCGCTCGCGCGCGCGTGCGCCCCGCTGCAGGCGCACGACGCGGAGCGCGAGCTCCTGCAGCGGGTGGACGAGGCGCTCGCCCGAGTCGCCGTGCTCGGCGCCGACGATCGGATGGCCATCCGCACGGTGCTCGCCACCATCACCGAGGGACAGGCCTTCGACCTCGAGCGGTTTCCCGGCGAGGACGCCGCCGGCCTCGCCGCGCTCGACACGCTCGCTGACCTCGATCGCTACACGTACCTGGTCGCGGGTTGCGTCGGTGAGTTCTGGACGCG
The DNA here is from genome assembly GCA_046723475.1 of Candidatus Methylomirabilota bacterium. GTDB lineage: Bacteria > Methylomirabilota > Methylomirabilia > Rokubacteriales > CSP1-6 > AR12. The sequence goes on along the minus strand of JBKOUQ010000036.1, from coordinate 22,433 downwards.
TGTGCACGTCGCGCACCGCCCGCGGCTCGCGGGCTGGGACGTCGGGGCGATGAGCGCGGTCGGCGTACGTTTCGGCAAGGCGCTGCAGCTCACGAACATTCTCCGCGACGTGCCGGCCGACCTGCGCCACGGCCGCTGCTATCTGCCGGCGCGCGAGCTCGCCGCGCTTGGGCTGACGCCGCGCGACCTCCTCGATCCGGCTCGGACGCCGGCCGCGCGCCCCCTGCTCGATCGGTTGTTGCGTGACACCCTGGACCACTACGACGCGGCGTGGCGCTACACGCTCGCCATTCCCCGCGCCGAATGGCGGATGCGGCTGGCCTGCGCCTGGCCGCTTCTGATCGGGCTCGGCACGCTGGCGGCCATCGCACGGCACGCCAACCCGCTCGCCGCCGACGGCCCGATCAAGATCTCGCGCGGCGCGGTGCGCGCAATCGTCGCGCGCTCGGTGCTCCGCGTCTGGTCCAACGCCGCGCTCGGTCGCGACGCGGGACGCCTGCGGGCCGCCGTCCGTCTGTGAAAATCCTCTTGCGCGCGACACGGCGCCGCGTGCACGGTATGGCCCAGCACCACGCATTCACCTCTCTGGAGGTCGGCATGGAACGAATGATGGACGGCGGCAGCGGCGGCTACAGCAGCGACCCGGTGAACTCGGGCGCCGACATGGGCGGCGGCGAGGTTGAGCCACGGCCACGGCCGGCACGCAAGGCGTCTCGGAAGAAGGGCGGCGCCGGCGGCGGAAAGCGCTCCGCCAAGAAAGCCTCACGGACGCGCGGCCGGGCGAAGAGCCGAGGCAAGGCGCGGACCGCGACGCGGTCACGCGCCAAGAAGAGCTCGAAGAAGGCGCGTCGGCGGTAGCGTCGGGGCGGGCTGCCCCGCCCATCTACTAATCGGCCAGTCGCAGGCGAAGCAGCGCAACCGGATCGACGCGAGCGCTGCCGAGCTGAGCGGCGAAATGCAGGTGGGGTCCGGTCGAGCGGCCCGTCATACCGACCGTGCCGAGCGTCTGACCGCGGTCGACGCGATCGCCCTCCGCGACGGCGACCGTGTCGAGATGGAAATACAGCGTGTAGAGGCCGAGGCCGTGGTCCACCGCGACGAGGCGCCCCGGGAAGAAGAACTCGCCCACGAGCGCAATGCGTCCCGCGTTCGCGGCCACGACCGGGGTGCCACGCGGTGCTGGGTAGTCGGCCCCCGCGTGCGCGGCTCGCGGCTTGCCGTTGATGATGCGCCGGGCGCCGAATCCGCTCGGCGGCTCCGTTCCGGCGACCGGACGCACGAACGGTCCCCGCCAGAGGCGCTCCGGTGAGATCGTTCGGTAGAGCATCTGCAGGCGTTGTCCCTCAGCCACCGCGCGCTGTTCGGTCTCTGGGTCGAGGTCGGCCATTCCGGGCGGCACGGTCAGACGCTGCTCGCGAAACTTCCGGGGCAGCACGGTGATCTTGCCGCTCAGCACCCGGGGATCCAGGCCGGGCTCGAGTGCGGCGAGCCGCCAGGCGTGAACGCCAGGCTTCGTGTCGAGGTCGAGGCCCATCAGGGCCGCGTGTCCGCCGGCGTACGGGAAGAACGTCAGCGGCCGATTGTCGACTGATCCTTCGAGAACCGCGGCATCGGAGGTGCCGCGGACGTGGAGCCACGCGACATCGCCGACGTGCGAGCGCGCCGGGTGCCAGGTGACGACCAGACGGTCGGTGGCCACGGCCGCAACCGGCTGCACTGCCAGGACAAGGGCAATCGCCGCAAGGGCGGCGCGGCGGGTCACTCGGGGCGCTGCTGCCGCAGAAACTGCTCGATCTCCTCGACGAGCTCGGAGGCCGGCGGCAGATCGCTCGCGCCGGCAGGTGTGGCAGGCTCTTCCTCGGCGTCACGGGACTCGAGCTTGCGGATGTAGCCAGCGATCTTTTCGTTCTGCGCGACGATCTCGGTGAGGTTCTGATCGAACTGGCGCCCCGCATCTTCGAGATCGCTCAGGTCAGCCGTGGCATTGAGCAGAACGAGCACACGCCGCACCAGAGCGAGCGCGGCCTTTGGATTCTCGATGCCCGAGATGTAGTGCGGCACGTTTGCCCATAGACTCGCCGTCGGCAGGCCGCTGTCACGGCAGGCGACGTTCAGGACGCCGACGATCCCCGTCGGCCCCTCGTAGCGCGTCGGCTTGATGCCGAGGAGCCGCGCCAGCTCGGGATCCGCGGCGGTACCCGAGAGGCGTACGGGCCGCGTGTGTGGCACTTCGGCCAGCAGGGCGCCGAGGGTCAGCACAAGGGTCGCGTCGCAACGGCGGGCCAGCTCGACGATCGCGGCGCAATAGGTCTTCCACTTGAGATGGGGCTCGGTGGCCACGCCGACGATGACGTCACGCTTCAGCTCGCTCGGCTGGGCGACGGAGAACTCGGTGACGGGCCAGACGACCTCGCGCTCGGTCTCCGAGCCGGTCTTGAAGCGCACGGTCGGTCGCGACAGGCCGAAGTGATAGAACTCCTCGGCGTCGATCTCGGCGAACTGCTTGGCGTTGAACGTGGTCGCGAGGTAACGAGCGGCGGTGGTGGCGGATTCCGCGGCGTCGTTCCATCCGCTGAACGCGGTGATCAGAATCGGCCGCCGCAGACCGGACGGCATCGAACGGATCGTGAGCGCGCCCATCGATCACGAGTTTACCATCCATGCCATCGTGCTCGCGGCAGAGCCGCCCGCTGCGCCGCGTCCCGCGAATGGCCATTGAAGGGTCGACAACTCAGGCGTAGCATGTGGCCGCGATTTACCAGACATTCGCGCCGGACAATCGCGACCATTTTATGTGTCGGGGAGGGCAACGATGCGGAGCAACGGGTGGAAGGTCTTCGTGATCGGTGGTGCGGTGCTCATGCTGGGCGGCTGCGCGACGGGTGAGGAGTGGCAGACGTGGAAGGAGCATCCCACGCACTACGCCTCGGGCGACCACGGTTTCTTCTCGCTGCGGAACGGTGACGGTAAGTCTGCGAAGGTAACGCGGGACGACATCGCGCTTGCGCGGGACCAGGGCTGGTGGGGCAAGCCGATCACGGTGAGCCAGGAGCAGATCCTCGAGCGCTGATGCCGAGTTGACAAGGCCGGCGGCGCGGGTGTGACGACCCGCCACCGGCCGACGTCCGCCACGCCGTCCAACCCCCTGCGCGCCCGGCGCATGCCGGTCTGGCATCGCCGATGCAGAGGTCGTCTCGCATGAAAACACTACCGATCGCCGCCTTGCTTGCCCCCGCATTGCTGTGGGCCGTCGTCGCGACGGCCGCGGCGCCCATGGACGATCGTATCCTCGCGCCGGATCGCTACACGTCCGACAAAGGCCGCGCGCTCGCCGCGACGCATGGCGCGGCGCTGCAACAGCTGAACAGCTCGGTCTATCACTGCATGCCTTGGCTTGAAGTGCCCAAAGAAGGCATCGGGTTTTACAAGCCTCGTGACGCGTCACGCGACGACCGATACCTCGCGCTGCGCGTCTACATCGAGCAGGAGGCGTCGACACAGTTCGCCGCCATGCCGATGGAGCAGCGCGCGTCCTCGATGTTCTCGCGCTACGTCGGACCGCTGCTGCGGCGGATGACGCGCAACCGGACGATGATGAGCGACGCCTCGCTCGACGGCTTCACGGTCATCCTCGAGTGGCTGAAAACGACGCCCATGGGTAGCGGCCGGCCCGTACACGAGACGATCGCGGTGTTTCTCGACAAGCCGACGGTGCTCGAATACCTGCAGGGCATGGTGAAGCCGGCGGACCTCGCCGAGCGCGCCCGCGTGTATGGCTGGGACGGTGAGACACCGCTTGGTCGGCTGCGGCTCGCGGCCTGGGACGACAACTTCGTCTCGACGTACAAGGTCGCCAACTACCAGCTGGCGCCCGGAGTCAGCTGCCAGTAACTCGAGAGCGTCGTCGGGCAAGCGGTCGGGTCGGTCCTGACGCCTGGGTGGGAAACGCCAGCATCGGTTTCCCGCCCAGCGCGCGTCGTAGCAGCCGCCGAAGTCCCGGGAACGCGATCTCCTGCCAGGGTATCGCCGTGGCTTCAAACCAGCGCACTTCGGAAACGTCGTCCTGCGCTCGCATCGCGAACGACGTGGGCGTCACGCGGTACGCCGCCGCGAGGACGGCGAACCCTCTCGGCCCGTACCGGTCGGTCGCAAAACCCAAGAACCGCGCACGTTGCACGCCGACGCCGATTTCCTCGCGCAGCTCCCGACGCAGCCCCTGCTCCGGCGTCTCCCCTGCCTCCAGGAATCCGCCCGGGGCATCCCATGTCCCTGCGTACGGGGGGCGAGCGCGACGCGCGAGCAGGAGTCGCCCGCGCTTCATGATGACGGCAACGACGGCCGGAACAGGATTCGCGTAGAACACCCAGCCACAGCGCGCACACCGAAGCCGCGCAGAGCCCTCGACACGCCTACGGCGCAGCGGCCCGGCGCACGCGAGGCAGAAGCGCGCCCTCACGTTGGCCGCGCCGGACCCGGCCGCGCGCTCGCCGCGCTCACGGCGTCGGCCACCGCCGATGCGATGTCGAGCACCGCGCGTGCCGTGTCGGACGTCGGTGCCGACGCGACGAGCGGCTCGCCGAGATCCGCGGCGGCGGCCAGCGCGGGATCGAACGGCACGGCGCCGAGGAACGGAATGCCCGCGTCGCGCGCGAGCTCGGCGCTCGACGAACCCGGAAACAGGCCGGCCATGTTCTCGACGAGGCCGAGTACGGGTGCGCGCGTCTGGGCGGCAACGGTGATCGATTTCCGCACGACGAGGTGAGAGACGTCCGACGGAATCGTGACGACGACCGTGCCCGACAACGCGGGAACGATCGAGGCCACCGTGACGACCCGATCCGTACCGGGCGGGAGGTCGAGCACGAGGACGTCGAGCGCGCCCCACGCCGTGTCCGCGAGGAATTCGCGCAGCGCATTCGCCTCCATCGCGCCGCGCCAGGTATGCGATTCGGCCTGCGTCGGGGCCTGCCACACGAGCGGGGCATCGTCCGAGGGAAGCAGGAGGTCCATCGACATCACGCGGACGCCGAGCGCGCCCTCCGGCGGGATCACGCCGTCCGCGCCGACGACGAGTCGCCGTCCGCGGACGCCGAGCATCGTCGCCATCGTCGGCCCGTTCAAATCCGCATCGAGCACACCGACGCGTCGGCCCTGCAGGGCCCAGGACGCCGCGAGATTCGCCGTCAGCGACGACTTGCCGACCCCGCCCTTACCCGAGACGACGGCGATGATCGTGCGTACGTCGGCAAGCCGGCTCCGCAGTCGCGCCTGCTGCTCGCTGACCTGCGCGGCGATGTTCGAGCCGCCGTCACCGACGATGTCCTTGTAGCGCTTGGGCACGGCTACTCGGCCGCCCGCTGATCGCTGCCCCACGCCGCGACGGCGACGAACAGCAACGCGACGATCGTGACGAGGAAGAAGACTGCCGCACCGGCGCGGAACGTGATCTCACCGTCCCAGGGCGCGGCCACCGATGCGGTCTCGGGCCGGAGCACGACACGCAGGACGTGCCACGCGCGCACGACCATCAGCACGGTGAGGACGCGCGCGAAGTCGCGACGACCGAGGATCCAGCGCTCGAACCAGCGTCGTCGGCGCCACAGCACGTACGGGATGCCGGCCACGAAGATGAGCCCGAGGATGATCCACATGGTTCCGGCGTGCATCATCTCACCGCGCACTCCGATGCCGTGCAGCGCGAGGTAGACACCGCCGATCCAGTACACGATGCCGTACACCAGGTACGCGCGCGCCGCGTCGCGGAAACGGTCGCCCGGATCGAACGGCGCGCGCTCCGGTATCATCGCGTCTCTTGCGATGCGTCGCGGCGACATCCGCGTCGGCGATATCGTGCTCGCGCCTGACATGGCTCGCCTGTACACCGCAACTCGCTCGGGCACGACTCGCGCCACCCCCCATCCCCCAGAGGGGGTTGCGCGACGGTGGGTCGATCCTCGGCGAGGCGCTCGTCGCGCCCTGCGCTTCGTGCGGCGACGACGGCTCGCCATGATGGCGCTTGCCCGATATCGCCGGCCCGGACGCCGCAGCGACGCATCGCAACAAATCGCATCACGGCTGGGGGCGGAAGCGGCCGCCCCACGACGCGCGGACGTCGGCGAGCAGGGCGGGCGTGATGACGCTCTCGCCCCGCGAGCGCGCATAGGCCTCCACCGCCTTGACGACCATGCCGCGCGCGAACGACGGAATCGCGGCGAGCCGCTCGCGTGCCGCCGGCTCCCAGCGGAGCTCGTAATCGACGGGAAGACCGAACGTCAGCGTCGCCGGCAGCTCGATCACGCGGCCGCCGTGAGCACCGGGCTGATAGGCACACGCGGGATCCTCGGCGAGATAGTCGCCGTGGGTCGCGTAGGCCCGGCAACGACAGCCACCACAGACCTTCGAGAACTCGCACGCGCCACACCGGCCGCCCAGCTTCGGGTCGCGCAGATCGTTGAAGACGTCCGCCGAGCGCCAGAGGTCGGCGAAGCCGATCCGGCGGACGTTCCCCGCGCTGACCGGCATGTAGGGGCACGGCGTCACGTCGCCCGTCGGTGTGATGCGGCAGTAGTACTTGCCCGCCGGGCATGACCCGTGGGCGTAGTTCTTCAGCAGCGGCGACGACGGATTCAGCTCCCACAGGATTCGCCGGAAGTGCGGCGCACACTTCGCGCGGATCAGGAGGCCCTCGGCGCGACCGATTGGGGTCGACCATGGATCTTCGAATGTCTCCGACGCCTCGCGCTGCGCCAGGCCCAGCATGCGTCGCACGAACGACGGCGGGCCCTGCCCCGCGCCCTGCGCGCGCGCGAGGTACGTGAGGATGCGCTCGTACGAGTCGGCGTCGATGTCGGTGAGGTCGCGACCGCGCCCGGTGCGGACGAGAAAGAAGAAGTTCAGCACGCGGGCGCCGAGGTCGCGCGCGAGGTCGATCATCGCGGGCACTTCGGCGACGTTCCAGTCGGTCACCGACATGTGCAGCGAGAAATCGAGCCCCTCGTCGGTGAGGACGCGGGTGGCGCGGACCGCGGCGTTCCACGCGCCGGACTGCCGGCGGAACGCGTCGTGCTTGTCCGGGTGCGTGGAGTCCAGGCTGATGGACGCGCCGAGCACATGATGCTCGCGCATCAGCCGCGCTTCTCGCTCCCGGAGGAGCACGCCGTTGGTGCCGAACACGGTGGTGAACTTTTTTTCGGCAGCATAGCCGGCGACGTCCCAGATGTCGCGCCGGAGCAGCGGCTCACCACCGGTCAGGATCAGAAAGACGTTCGGATTGACGGCGGCGATGTCATCCATGACGCGTCGGCACTCGTCGGTCGTGAGCTCACCGCGCGTGTCGGCCCCCGCGTGCGCGGACATGTAACAGTGCGCACACTCGAGATTGCACCGCTGCGTCAGATTCCAGGAGACGGAGTACGCGGTATATTCCATCGCTTTCGAGCGCCGGCTTTGCCGGCGCAGTCGATCCGTGGGGGAGGCTTCGGAGGGAGTCGTCGAGACCCCCTCCGAAGCGGAGCTTACCGCGGCTTCTTGTTCGACACGTAGCCCGCGATCACCTCGTTCATCGTCTGCCGCGCCTGGCCGATGCCCTCTTCGCAGACGGCGAGGTCGATGACCGTCACGCCTTTGTCCGCCGCCACACGCTCGATCTCCTCGCGCGTCATTTCACGCATGAACCCGGCCGGCACGCGGTTGAGACGCGCCGTCGCGTCGTCCGTCCACGTGAAGGCGCTCGTCGGCCCCTCGCTGACCGCTGCCGGCGCCTGAGCCGGCTCGAAGCGCGTGCGCGCCAGGAGCGTGTCCCAGCCGGCACCGAGCTTGTCGCGCCCCACCGTCTCCTCGATCATCGGCAGCGCGAGCTGGCAGGTGATCACGGGAATCTTGCGGCTGCGCGCGTACTTCTCGACGCGGGCCTTTGCGCGGCGCCGCAGGTAGGCGTCGCTCACCTCACGAAGCGCGTCACGCGCGTCAGCTGACCACTTCACCTGAACGCCGGGCAGCGCCTCTTCTTCCTCGACGCCGCCCTCCTGCGCGGCGATCGCTTCGACGACCTCGCGGCTGATCACCTGGAACTTCTCGGGCGCGGCCTTGCAGACCGGACACGTGACGACGGCATTCGGCCCCTTCACCGTATAGCCGCACACCGAGCAGATCGCCGTGGCGGGCTGGCTCTCCAGGCGCAGCTTGGCGACAGCCAGGTCTTCGGCCATGATTTGCATGCGCTCGGCCATGCGGGTCGGCATGAAGATCGCCATGGCTTCGTCGATGACCTTGTTCGTGATCACGGTGTGGCCCTGCTCGATCGCATAGCGCAGCAGCGCCGTCCTCGCGACGCCCTTCACCTGCGGCGGCACGCGCTCCATGCGCGCCTCGGCCTCTTCCGTCCACGCAATGATCTCCTCGGCCTTCACGTCCAGCGGCGGATAGAAGCGGCCGCCGGTCAGCAGCACGTTGCACGGCGCCAGCCGCAGCAGATTCTCAGTGTTGGAGCCGAGATCCTTTTCCGTCTCGTCCGAATGCACGCCCACGCGCCCGAGGATCAGGAGCCACGGCTGCTCCTTACGGGCGAACGTGAGCACCTTCTCGAAGCACTTGCCGTCGAGCAGCGTAATGGCGAGGTCGACGCCGTCCTCCGCAGCCAGCTTGCGTGCGATCTCGAGATGCGACTGATAGATCTTGGCCAGTCCGGTATCGATGATCTCCTCGTGCAGCTGCTCCTGTTCCTTGAACCGGAAGATCTTCGACGCCTTCTCGTTGAGCACGCCGACGATGCCGTTGAACATCGCGTAATGCAGGTACGGATCGTACACGGCGATCGCGTGCACGGGGCGGCTGAGCGCCCGCGACAGCGCGAGACCGATCTTGAGGCCGTGGAACGATTGCGGCGAGCCGTCGAGGCCGACGACGATGGCACCCTGGCCATCGGTGAGCGCGTCCGGATTCCGAACGACGAGCGTGTCGCGTTCGACGCGGCGCACGAACCGCTCGGTGACCGAGCCGAGCTGGCTGTCTTTGACCGCGCCCATCCCGAGGGCGCCCATGACGACGAGATCGTAGTCGGAGGCCAGCGTGTCCTCGATCAGCGCTTTGTAGTGCTTGCCGTCCATCATCTTCGCGGTGAACGGCAGACCGGCCGCCTCCGCCTTGGCCTTCATGACATCGAGATACGACTCGGAGATGAGCTGCAGGCCCATCGCGATCAGCGAGTCGTGGATCTTGCGCTGACGCTCGAGCTCGTTCTCGTCCTTGTATTCCTCGGGGAGCGTGTACTCCATCTGCTTGAACCGGTAATCGTGCAGCCGAGCGGCATAGATGTGAGCGCCGGTGAGCCGCGCCCCGAACGCGCGGCCGAGCTCGACCGCGAGGTCGATGGCACGGTTGCTGTGCTCCGAGTTGTCGACCGGCACGTAGACGTGCTTGTACATTCGCTCCCCCGTTTACTTGAGTTCGAACTCGATCGTCGCGTCGGCGCCCGGCGAGATGCTCACGGTGCGGGCGACGGTGCGTGGCTCGTCGTAACGCGGCCGGCCGTCGGCCTCGACGCCGTGCGGCCGGAAGCCCTCGTGCCACATGGTGACGCGGTACGTGCCGGGTGGGACGTCGGCGATCCGAAACGCGCCCCGCTCGTCGGTGACGGCTACGTACGGGCTGTCATGCACGACGAGCCACGCCGACATGTGCGGATGCGCGTCGCACTGCACGCGGACGACGCCGGGCGCGGTGAGCCGCCGTGTAATGTCGACGAGCTGCTCGCGGTGCGGCACCGCGACGTTGAACACCGTCGACGTCCCCATGGATCCGCGGGTGTTGTGGACCACGTCGTCGGAGCTCTTCACGCGCGCGCGGTCGCCAACGGTCAGAGCACCGACGTGGGGCACGAACCGACATCCCTGATTGTCGAGCAGCAGCTCGGCGCTCGATCGCTTGCCGCGCGCGACGCCCTCGATGCGGATCACGCTGCCGCGAACCCCGCCGCCCGCGCCGAGCACGAGCGCCTCGGACGGCCGCTGCTCGCCGCAGACGTCGCGGTGCCGGCTCACCGTGACGGCCGGGAGCCGGGGCGGCGTGCCTGCGAATCGCACCACGCCGGACAGCGTGCCGCCATCCGCGACCGCGGCGTCCTCGTACGCGGCGTGCGCGGACGACGCACACAGCGCGAGCGCCACCGCGAGGACCACGCGACGTGTCACGTGCGCGCGCTCAGGGATTCGGATTGAGACCGTACTCGACGGCGAGCCACAGGCTGCGGCTGTAGCGGAAGAACCACAGCGGGAACACGACGCAGAACGGTAGCCAGATCGCCAGCTGCGTCGCCGTCGAAAGCTCCGTACGGCTCCAGAGCAGAAAGTAGCCGAGCACGGCCACGAGCGTCGTGACACCGTAATTCACGTAAATCGCGCCGACCCAGTACCCCTGGGCGCGCTCGAATTTGAGATAGCACACCGGACAGACTTCGTTCATCGTGAACCAGCCGCGATAGAGCGGAGCGCGACCGCATCGCGGGCAGCGCAGTCGTAGACCGCGGCCCACACCAGTCGCCACCCGCCGTAGCGCCTCCGCCACAGCGCGTCCTGTTCACGCGCGCGCGGCTCAGTGCTTCTCCGCCTCGGCGGGGGCGGCGACTTTCTTCTCGTCGGACGTCTTCTTGGCGACGGCCAAGCCGTCCGGGAGCAGGACGAAGACGAGCAGCGTCGCGATGACCAACGGCGTCACCGCGATGAGGCCGAGGGTCCGGGTCTCGAGCTTGAGGTGCATGAAGTACATCGCGACCAGCGACGCCTTCCAGACCGCAAACACGCAGAGCAGCACCGCGATGTAGAGCTTCGCGATCGGCAGGAAGATCACGCCCAGCTCGACCGCGGTCAGGATGGCGAGGTAGTAGAAGATCGCCATGTAGTTCGGATGCTTGTGTTCGGCCATGAGTGCCGTCCCCTAGAGGAGGTACATGAAGGTGAACACCATGATCCACACGAGGTCCACGAAGTGCCAGTACAGCCCCGTGATCTCGACGAAGTTGTACGAGGCCATCGGCTGCGGTCGCCGCGACACGACCCCGAGCGTCGCGAGCAGATAGATCACGCCTCCCGTCACGTGCAGGCCGTGGAAGCCGGTGACGAGAAAGAACGACGTCCCGAACAGCGAGGCGCCCCAGGGGTTGCCGTTGATGTGCAGGCCGCGATGGATCAGGTGCGTCCACTCGTACGCCTGCAGGCTGACGAAGATCGTTCCGCCCAGCGCGGTGAGGAGCAGAAATGTCTTCGCGCGATTGCGGTCCCCGCGGCTCAGCCACTCCAGCGCCTTCACCATCGTCACGCTCGAGCAGATGAGCAGGAACGTCATGATCGCGGTCAGGTTGATGCCGAGCACCGCGTAGGGGTTGGGCCAGTCGGCGCTCGTCGCGCGCATGGCGCCGTAGCCGGCGAGCAGTGTGCCGAATCCGACGGCGTCCCCCGCCAGGAAAATCCACATCCCGAGCTTGCCCCACGATTCGGGTGTGAGGGGGGATTCGGCGGGCTCTACCGCCGTCGCACCGTGCGCGGTCGCAGCGGTCGCCCCGTGCGTGGTCACAGCAGTCATGTCGTCTCCGTGTGAGTACGAGGTGAAGGGTCCGCGGGTGCGGCGTGGCGCAGGAGCGCCCACACCCGGGCGGCCGCGTCGCGCGGCCGCCAGCCCAGCTGCCAGGCGAGCGCTGCGACGATCCCGCCCGCCACGAGGAATGGCATGAGAATCAGGCCGAGATACGGCCACGTGTACGACCGGTCACCGAACGCGGCGCCAAGGCAGACGGCGCACGCCGCGGCCCGGCCCGGCACGAGCGCCAGCGCGGCGATCGACGCGAACAGCAAGCGAGATCTCATCGGACACCTCACAGCAGATAGACCGTCAGGTAGAGCACCGGCCACACACCGACCACGAAGTGCCAGTACATCGCGCATGCCTGCACGCCCGCACTGTGGCCCGGCTGGAAACGGTGGCGCGCGACCAGCAAGGTCGTGACGAGCAGCCAGATGAGCGCCGCAACCACGTGCAGCCCGTGGAAACCGATGAGCGCAAAAAACGTCGTGCCGTAGATCCCGGAGGCGAGACTCAGACCATAGCCGATCAACCGGATCCACTCGTAGCCCTGGATGACGAGAAAGAGCGCACCGAGCGCGGCGGTGGCGCCGAGCCACCGCGCCTGCTCGCGATCATCTGCGCGCCGTCGCGCGCGACTCGCCGCTCGCAGCGTCACGCTGGACGCCAGGAGAACGAGCGTGTTCGCACCCGTCACGGCGATCGGCAACCGCGGCTCGAGCGGCGGCGGCCAGGCCGCCATGCCGAGGCGAAGCACGAGGAGCGCGGAAATCAGGGCGCCGAAGAACATCGCCTCGGCGCCGATGAAGACGAGGACGGCGAGGCGCAGATTGTCGAAGCGTCTTCCGTGGTCGCGGTCGTCGTCATCGTCGCCGCCGTGGTGTGGCGGCGGCGGCGGAATCCGTCCATTGGTACGACGCTCCGACGGAGGCGCTTGCAGCGCGGGTGTCATGCGCTTACCACCGGATCCCCGCAAGGAGGGTCGCGATCGCGAGCACCGCCGCGATGGCGAGCAGCACCCGAACGGTTTGCCGATTGCGCGTCGGCAGCTCGTCGTCGCGCGTCATGTCTTGTCCACGGCCAGAAGCGCGAGGAGCGCGGGCAGATACAGAAGCGAGGCGTACAGCACGCGGCGGGCACCCGCCACCGACGACGCGAGCAGGTGCCGCGTCGCGAGCACCACGAGACCGAGGCCCAGCATCAGCGCGCCGACGAAGTACACGCCACCCGTCATGCCGATCAGCGTCGGCAGGAGGCTGACGCCGAGGAGCGCGAATGAGCCCGTCAGGATCTGGCGCTCGGTGCTCGTCCCGTTGGGATCGATGACGGGAAGGACGCGCACGCCGGCACGTGCGTAGTCATCCCGATAGAGCTGCCCGATCGCGAGCGTGTGCGGGAGCTGCCACAGAAAGAGGATGCCGAACAAGATCCACGCACCCGCGCCCAGGTCGTCGCGAGCAGCGACCCAGCCCGTGACGGGCGGCAGCGCGCCCGGAACGGCGCCGACCAGCGTGCACAGCGCGGAGCGGAGCTTCAACGGCGTGTACGCGAAGAGGTAGAGCACGAACGTCGAAAACGTCACGGCAGCGGCGGCCATCCCGACGAACGCCGCGAGCTCGACGATTCCGAGCGCGGTGATCGCGGCGCCGAACACGAGCGCCTCGAGCGGTACGAGGCGGCCATCGGGCAGTGGACGGGCACGCGTCCGCTCCATGCGCGCGTCGATCTCACGCTCCCAGTACTGATTGAGCGCGAGTGTGCCGCCGGCGGCGAGCGCCGTGCCGACGGCGAGATGGAGCAGGCGCACCCAATCGGGAGCACCCGCGAGGCCGACATAGTAGCCGACCAGCGTGGTGACCAGGATCATGAGAACCACGCGGGGCTTGGTAAGCGTGACGAGATCGACGAGCACCCGGCGGCGCTCGCGCTCGAGCGGCGCGACGATGACTTCGGTCGGAGGAGTCATTTGAGCTGGGGGGCCCCTTCGGCTCCCCCCAGACCCCCTCGTTCGCGCTGGGAGCGGACACTCGGGGTTTCCCCCAAACCCCCTCGTTCGCGTGGAGAGCTGACACCGTCATTGACTTGGGGGGCCCCTTCGGCTCCCCCCAGACCCCCTCGTTCGCGCTGGGAGCGGGCACTCGGGGCTTCCCCCAAACTCCGTTCATCGAGCTGGGGGACCCCTGCGGCTTCCCCCAGACCCCCTCGTTCGCGCTGGGAGCGGACACCGTGATTAACGGGGCGGACACCGTCGGATATCGGCCCGGCGTTGAGGCGGACGGCGAGGACGACGGTGGACGCGAGGATCAGGCCGGCGACGAGACGATGGATGACCGGCAGCGCCAGCATCGTCGCCTGCTCACCGGGGATCCAGATCGGGGAGAAGCGCGCGAGATATGCGCCGATGCCCAACGCCGCCTGCAGCCCGAGCAACGCGAGCAGCACGCGTGACACCGACGCGGCAAGGGCGTCGCCCGTGCGTCGCGCGCGCGCCGTCAGTACCGGCACGACGGCGAACACGACGACCGCGCCGCCGATGTGCAGCCACACCCATCCGGCATGCGTGATGAGCGCACCGAGAATGATCTGCGCGTATGTGACGGCGACCGCGACGATCGCCAGCGCGCGAAGCGGCCGTGCATTCGGCGGCGCGACGGCGGTGCGCGCGGCGGACGACGTGAAGTACACGAGCGCCACGACGAGCGCGAAGTACGCCTGGGCAAGCGGCCCGTGCACCATCGCGAGCTCGTCCCGAAGCAGCACGACGCGAAGCCCGCCCAGCACACCTTGCGCGATGACGGTCGCCACCGCCACCACACCCAGCACGCGAAGCAGCCCGCCGCGACGCCACAGCAGCGTGGCGAGCGCGAGCGTCAGCAGCCCCACCGTCGCGCCGAGCAGTCGGTGGCTGTGCTCGTAGAAGATCCCGCCGACCATACGCGACCACGGATAGAGAAAGAGGTTGTGCCCGAAGGTGTTCGGCCAGTCCGGGACGGCGAGCGCCGCGCCGGTGTTCGTCACCAGGCCGCCGAACACGATCAGGACGGCGGTGGCGACCGCCGTCCCGAGCGCCAAACGATGAGCCAGCATCACCGCGTGCTCCGCGCGATCCTCAGTGCCGACGCGCGCCGGCGACCGCGGGCGCCTGCGCCTGCGGCAGGAAGTCTTCCCGCGCATCCGGATCGCTGTACTCGTACGGGCCGCGGTAGACGGTCGGCACGCGCGGGCCCCAGTTGAGGTGCGGTGGCGGCGACGCCGCCGTCCATTCGAGCGTGTTCGAGTTCCACGGATTCATCGGCGCCTTCGCCCCCGCGAACAGCGACGAGAAGAAGTTGATGACAAAGAGGACCTGTGTCGCCCCGAGCAGCAGCGCGCCGTACGTCATGAAGACGTTCCAGTGCTGCTGGTGCTGCAGAAACTCGTACTGCATCGGGTTGTAGATGCGGCGCATCTGCCCGCCGACGCCGATGATGTGCATCGGGAAGAACGTCCAGTTGAAGAAGATCAACGTCCCCCAGAAGTGCAGATGGCCGAGCAGCGGGTTAAGCATTCGGCCGAACATCTTGGGGAACCAGAAGTAGATGCCGGCGAACGCGCCGAAGATGGACCCACCGAAGACGACGTAGTGGATGTGCGCGACGATGAAGTACGTGTCCTGGATGTAGATGTCGACGGGCGTGCTGGCCATGAAGATGCCGCTCAAGCCTCCGATGACGAACATCGACACGAAGCCGAGCGCGAACAGCATCGGCACCTTGAACTGCAGCCGCCCGCCCCACAGCGTGCCGAGCCAGTTGAACGTCTTGATGGCCGACGGAACGGCGATGATCATCGTCGTCACCGTAAACGCCATACCGAGCGACGGGCTCATGCCAGACACGAACATGTGGTGGCCGTAAACGATCCACGAGAGGAACGCGATCGCGATCATCGAGAACGCCATCGCGTGGTAGCCGAAGATCGGCTTGCGCGCGAACACCGGCAGGATCTCCGAGGCAATGCCCATGGCGGGCAGGATCAGGATGTAGACCTCGGGATGTCCGAAGTACCAGAACAGGTGCTGCCAGAGCAGCGGCTCGCCGCCGCCCGACGGCGCGAACCACGATGTGCCGAGCGTGCGATCGAACAGCAGCATGGCAACCGCGGACGTCAGAACCGGCAGCGCCAGCAGCAGCAGGATGGCGGTGATGAAGAGCGACCACACCACCAACGGCATGCGGAACAGGTGCATGCCCGGCGCGCGCATGTTGATGATCGTCGTGATGTAGTTGATCGAGCCCATCATGGATCCGATACCCATGACGAACAGCGCGATGCACCAGATGTTCTGACCCCAGTTCACGCCCGTGTACTGGGCCACGGCCGACAGCGGCGCGTACGAGGTCCAGCCGGCGGCGGCGTGGCCGCCCTCGACGAAGAAGCCGCTGAGCATGATCACGCCGGCGGTGGCCGTCACCCAGAACGACAGCATGTTGAGTGTCGGGAACGCCATGTCGCGCGCACCGATCATGAGCGGGATGCAGAAGTTGCCGAACGCCCCGGCGAGGATCGGCATGATGACGAAGAAGATCATGATCGTGGCGTGCATGGTGAACGCCATGTTGTAAGTCGACGGCTCCAGGATGCCGCCCGTCTCCTTGAGGATCATGCCGAGGCCGGGCACCGCGGTCTCCGGCCACGCCAGCTGCCAGCGGACGATCAGCGCCAGCAGGCCGCCGAGGACCATCATCAGCAGGCCCATGAACAGGAACTGGCGCGCGATCATCTTGTGATCGGTCGAGAAAACGTACGTGCGCACGAAGCTCATCTCGTGATGCTCGTGCGCGGTGTGCGCGGTCGCCACGTGGGCCGTCATTTCTTCGCTTTCCCTCCCGTCTCTGTCTCGGCGGGCTTCGCGGTCTCGGCGAGCGCTGCCACTCGCTCAGCGGGCTTGGCCTCGGCCCTGAGGTTCTCGGCCGCCCATTTCTGATAGTCCTCGGCGGAGTGCACGTAAATCCAGCCGCGCATCCCCGAGTGGCCGAACCCGCACAGCTCCGCGCATGGCCACTCGTACTTACCCGGCTTGGTGACCTCGAACCACGCGACGATCGAGCGGCCGGGGACGGCATCCTGCTTGATGCGGAATTGCGGAACGAAGAAGCTGTGGATGACGTCCTGCGACTTGAGGGTCACGTGGATGACCTTGTTGACCGGCACGTGCATCTCGTCCAGAAACACCTTCTCGGAGTTCGGGTGCTTGACCTGCCAGTTGAACTGCTTGGCCGTGACGTCGACGACGAAGTCACTCGGCGGCCGCGTCATCTTGATCTTCGACCACGCGGGCGCCGACAGCGCGGTCAGCACGACGAGGATCAGCGAGGGCACGATCGTCCAGACGATCTCCAGCGACGTGTTGCCGTGCGTGTAGCGCGCGCGGCGGCCCGGCCGATCACGGTAGGCGATGAGGAACCAGATCATCGTCGCCGCCACCAGGATGAACGTGATGCCCGTGATCGCATAGATCAGGTGGAACAGCCAGTCGATGTCACGGCCGAACGTCGAAACGTTTTCCGGCAGCCACCAGTCGAGCATCGGCTCTCCTTACTTGCCCTTCATCTCGAAACTGACCTTGGTCGTCTGCCCGGCTTTGACGTCGACTTCTTTGTCCTGTTTGCCGAGCGTCTCGTGCCATACCTCGATCTTCTGTTTGCCGGCGGGCACGTTCTCGAGCTTCGCCACGCCGTTGGTGTCGGTCACCGCGGCCACTCCCGGCACGACGGCCAGCCAGCCGAGCATCCACGAGTGGACGTCGCACGTCAGCTTGACCATTTCGGGCTTGTCGAACTTCTCGGTCATCGTCTTCTTGAACTTCGGCTGGGCCTTGTTGATGGCCGGGTTCGCCGTCGAATACGTGTGGATGTTGTGCAGAATGTCGTCGGAGTTCTTGAGCTCGAGCTCGCCCGGCTGCATCACCGTGACGTGCGGGACGAACTTGCAGCCGTGCTGGTCGATCACGGCCTTCACCGGCTTGGCGCCCTTCGCATTCGGCGCCGACACGACCGCGTTGGCCAGGCCCTTGTTGGAGCCGACCATGACGTGCTCGATCGTCGTCTCCTGCCCGCACTTCTCGGTGTCCTTGTTCACCTTCAGCTTCTCGACCTGCGGCGCGCCATTGTATTTCACGTCGACCTCGACGGTGCCGCCGCCCTGAGCGACGGCGCGTCGAGCGCCGGTCGCGAACACCACCGCCCCGCCGACGAGCGCCATTGCTGTCAGCACCACGAACGTCTTGCGCATGGATCGTCCTCCTGCCTTGCGTGAGTTCTTATTGGACGGCGCGGCGCCGAGCCGCGCGCACGATCATCCCCAACACCCCGAACGTGAGAAGAGCAACAGCGGGAGGAATGAAAAACCTGCGGTTCGACTGGGGCTCTTCCAGCCGCAGATAGTACCACGACGTCAGCGACATCTTTGACCCCGTGTCCCCCGCTCCGCCCTCCCATGCCTGAAACGCGACGGGCGTGAACACATACGGCCGGAACGTCGGGCGCTCCGTGCCGCTCGCGACGAGCGGTCGCTTCATCACGAGCGTGTACTGACCATTCTTGAAGACCGCTCGGCCCGCCGCTTCCCCGCCCTGGATCGGCGTCAGCTTCGTCGGGCCGTTCGCGGTCACCTCCGCGACGGCCTTGCCTTGCTCCCACCGCAGGAGATAGACCCCGTCGGTGGCGTCGCCCATCAGGAAATACGGCCGCTCGGTGCCCGTCGGCTGCTGCGGGGCAAACTGCAGCGAGATCGCGTCCGGGAACGTCGTCTTGCCGTCGCCTTTCGACTCGCTCGGATCGTCCCACGTGAGGTGGAACGCGATCTCCTTGTCGTTGTACGCGGCGCGCACGCTCACGAGATCGATGGCCGGGTTGAAATTCCGGGGGTCGACGATCACCTGGCCCTCGAGCAGGATGTTGTTCGGCGCGATCTTCTTCCAGAAGTCCGCGGCGGGATCGTCGGGGATCGCGTCCTTCACCGCGGTCACCGTCACGAGCGTGGCCGGCTGCGGCGAGTCCGGGCCAAGCGACATGATGTAGTTCGTCAGGTGCCAGATGTCCTCTGGCTTCTCGACGGCATCGAGGAACGCCGGCATCGGCGTGCCGAGCACGCCGGCGGCGATGCGGGTCGCGATGTCGGTGCGCGAGCGGCCGCCGCGGAAATTCCAGCGCTTGGTGAGGTTCGCCGGCGCGACCGGATTGCCCCACTCGTCTTTCAGCTCGGGACGAGACGGGCCGTCGGCGCGGCCGTCGGTGCCGTGACACTTGTGGCATTCGATCGCTTCGAACATCTCCTTGCCGCGCTTGATCGAGGCGTCCGACGAGGCGACCTCCTTCGGCAGCTCGAGCTTCTTCGGCGCCTCCTTGAATACGTCGGGCGCGAACGTCTTGATGTACGCGACGACGTTGTGGCGGTCTCTCTCCGGGAGAACCGCCCATGACGGCATCGAGGTCCCGGGCATCCCGTCGGTGACGATACGGAACAGGTCCTGGTCGGTCGGCACCTTGTTCGCCGTCGTCCGGATCTTGAAGAGGCCCTTTGTGAAGTCGCGCGGCTTCGGCAGCAGGAGGTCCGCCGACGGCCCCTTGCCGTCGCCTTTGTCGCCGTGGCAGAGCAGGCACTTGCGTTCGTACACGGCCTTGCCTGCATTCACGTCCTGCGCCCCCGCCGCCGCCGCACTGACGAAGACAGCAAAGACCGCGAGAGCGATCGAACGAAGCGTTCGATCGAGACGCAACGAGGGGGTTCGGGGGAAGCCACGAGTGTCCGGCGCCAGCGCGAACGAGGGGGTTCGGGGGAAGCCACGAGTGTCCGGCCCCAGCGCGAACGAGGGGGTTTGGGGGAAGCCACGAGTGTCCGGCCCCAGCGCGAACGAGGGGGTTTGGGGGAAGCCACGAGTGTCCGGCCCCAGCGCGAACGAGGGGGTTTGGGGGAAGCCGTAGGGGTCCCCCAATTTAATGACCGGCATGCTCACCCGTTTCCCAGCGTCGCGGCTGCTGCCCCGTCGCGTCGTACAGGTACATGATCACCTGCCAGATCTGTTCCTCGGTGAGCCGGTCTTCCCACGGCGGCATCACCGAGTTCCACGGCGTCGACTCCTTCGGGAGGCCGGGACCGCCCTTGGAGATGCGCCAGAACAAGAACGCCTCCTGGAGCATCGCGATGGTGCCCGGGTCCTGGAAGTTCGCCGGAGGCGGATTGAAACCCGGCGCGAAATGGCCGCGACCGTCGAGGTTGTCGCCGTGGCAGTACACGCAATTGCGGATGTAGATCTCGCCGCCCTTCGCGACGTGCTCGCGGAACTTCGCGGCATCCTTGCGCAGCGGGTTCTCGGCGCCGGCGATGTTGAACTCCTTTCCGCGGAACTGGATCGACGCGGGCGGCGCCGGGTGCACGGCGCGCAGCTCGGGCGGGGCCTGGGACTTGGCCGCCGCTTGGGTGTACGCGTAGTACCCGACGAGGAGCGGAATGACGATCACCAGCGCCATGCGCAGGGCGCGACGCTCGGGACGCACGAGCGTACTCCAGATCGGCGAGATGAACGCGCGCCACGAGTCACGGTCTGACGATACGAACACCATCACCGCCAGGAAGATGATCGCCATGTAGAGGCGGAGCACGCTCCAGGGCGCCGGCGGGCGGATGCCGAAGCGCAAGATGACGAAGGCGAGCACCAGGATGATCACCGCCTGCGCGAACCGCGAGCGAAAGAATCTCATCACTTCAGCGTCAGAAGGAAGGAGACGAGGTCGACGTACTCCTTGGACGTGAGGCGCGTGCCGAAATCCTGCGGCATGACGCCGGGCGGAAAGTTCGCGACGGTCCCCGAGCCCTTCGGATCGAGAATCTTTTTCATGATGTAGTCCGGCGTCTGGATCTTCGCGATCTGCGAGAGATCAGGCCCAACCTGCGCGGCGCCGATCTTGCCCGCTTTGTGGCACGCGATGCAGGTGCCCTTGCCCTGGAACACCGCCTCACCGGCTTTCGGATCGCCTGGGATCTTCAGCTCCGCAACCGCACCACCGCCACCGGCCGCGGCGGCGCCGGCCGTGGCCGGCACGTCGTTCAGCGTCACATCGACGGTGCCGCCGAGTGACTGGAGGAATGCGGCCACCGCCCACACCTCGGAGCGGTTCAGCGCAATCGGCGGCCTGTCGACTTCCGGCATGATCGCCGGATACCCGGGGACGAGATACGCGGCGGGTTGCAACAGCGACTCGAGGATGTACGCCTTTGCGCTCATTCCCGGCTTCGTCTTGCCGGCGCGCGCACCGACGCCGGCGAGGTCCGGCGCGCGCGTCCCCTTCTGGCCGATCCTGTGACAGATCTCGCACGTGCCCTTCGTATGAAAGATCTCTTCACCAGCCTTGATGAGCTGGGCTGGCGTGACATTCCCGCCCTCGAGCGACAACTCCTGCGGCGGCTTGGACTCGATCTGCGGGATCGAGTTGGCGAACATCGCATAGCTGCCCATGACGACCACCGCGAAGATGCCGGCGCGGACGACGACGGGGACGCGCATCAGGCGGACGTGTCGTCGTCGCGGCCGCCGGCGAACACCGGGGCCGCATGCGCGTGGGCGTCGGCGCCACCGCGCTCACCGAGTCCACCGAGCCAGAAGATGAACA
The DNA here is from genome assembly GCA_046723475.1 of Candidatus Methylomirabilota bacterium. GTDB lineage: Bacteria > Methylomirabilota > Methylomirabilia > Rokubacteriales > CSP1-6 > AR12. The sequence continues at coordinate 1,212 of JBKOUQ010000036.1, read as the reverse complement.
GGACGAGCAGGAAGAACGTCAGCGTGACCACCGTGATGACGTTCGCCGCGTAGCCGAGCGCCGGCGTGGCCGCGTCCACGGAGTTGTCGCGCAGGACGCCATAGACGTGCCAGTGCTGGCGGATCCCTGAGCGGGCAAAGCCCATGAGTCCCATCAGCCACGTGAACGTCACCGCGAGCAGGATCAGCACGTACTGCGAGTGCGGCGCGATCGTGCCCCAGCGGATCTGTCCCGTGGTGCGCGCGCCCTTGAACATCGGAATGTCGATGGCCATCACGAGCACGATCGCGCCGAGGACTGCCAGCACTTGATAGACCGAAAACCCGATGCGCACGATCGACTCGACGAAGTACCCGTAGACGCCATAGAACACGACGACGCCCGCGGCGATCGCGAAGGCCGCCCACTGGATCGTCATGCCGGTCTTGACCCACGATTTCGTCGGGATCTTGTTCGCCCGGCGATAGAGCACGAAGGACAAGAACGTCGTGAGAATCATGAGGTTCACGACCGTGTTCTTGGCGGACATGACGCCAAAGAAGCCGAGCAGCGGATGGTGCGTCCCGCCCATCGCGCGCGCCTCGTCGAGCGTGACGACCATCGAGCGCGGCGTGGCCCAGATCATGAAGCCCAGCGTCAGGATGATGAGCATCGGCGGCACGTACTTGCGGTAGCGCTCCGAGCCCGGGATGCGTTCCATGCCGAGCCACAGATAGTAGTTGCTGCCCAGGAACAAGATGCCGATGAGGATGGCCTGGATGATCCACAGCCACGACATGAAGCCGCCCATCATCGTGATGCCCATCGTCTGGTTGAACGCGTAGATCTCGCGGCCGAGATAGTAGCCCGCGAACGGCAGCACGATGAACGCCGAGAGCGCGATGAAATTGCCGATGTAGCCCATCCAATCGTATCGCGCGCGCTCTTCGTCGGTCCGGGCGCCGAGGAATCGGAATGCGGCGTAGGCGCCGCAGATCGTTCCGCCGAATACGATGTTCGCGATCAGCCGATGGATGTTGATCGGCATCCACGTGTAGTTGTTGATGGCCGCCCAGACGCCGCCCTTGAGCGCGCCCGAGTCGTCGATGCCGGCGGGTGACATCATGAAGGTCACCCACGAATTCGCGACGACGAGGATCGCAGTGCCGAAGAGGTTGCTGAGGATCCCGAGGCTGACGTGAATCCACTTTCGTGGGCCGGACAGCCAGTTCC
>JBKOUQ010000292.1:0-15582 GCA_046723475.1 Candidatus Methylomirabilota bacterium | reverse complement strand
ACGAAGTCCAGCCGGCCCCACTGCTGGCGCACGCGGTCGAACACGGCCTCCAGCTGCCCCGGCTCGCGGACGTCGCACGGCACGATGATCGGGCTGTCGAGCTCTTCGGCCAGCGGCCGGACGTACGGCTCGGCCTTCGCGTTGAGATACGTGATCGCCAGCTCGGCGCCCGCCGCGCGGAAGGCCTTCGCGCAACCGTACGCGATGCTGTTCTCGTTCGCGATGCCGGCGACCAGCCCCTTTTTGCCTGTGAGATCGAGAAGGCTCATGACGTCACCATGCGACCATCCGTTCGCGCTGCACGACGGCGAACCGTGCGAGGAGGCGATCGGAGTCGTACTCGCGGCCGACCGCGAGGAGCTCGTAGAGTCCGCCGTAGCGCACGTCGCCGCCGGCGAGCGCCTGTAGGCGCACGTGGCCCGAAACCGTCCTGATCAGATAGCCATCGAAGTGAGTCCAGAACGGCTGTCGGCCCCAGCCTTCGGCCTCGCCGAGCCGGACGTAGACATCGGGTGGGATGCACACGAGGCGGAACAGCCGCGGGTCGAGGCCGAGCTCCTTTTCGACAATGCGCGCACCATGCAGGAGCAGCGCCTGCTCGATCGCGATACGCGGCAAGCCGCGGCGACCCGGAAGGCGAAGGCTCTTCACCAGCTCCGACGGCGCCGGTGTCTGGCTGTCTGCCGGATCGGGGAAGTCCTCGACCAGTACGTCCTCGGCGGCGAGGCTCGGCAGATATCGTGCGCCGCCCGAGTTCACGAGCGGGTGGATCGTGAACATCGCCACACCGTCCCGTAGACCGTCCGGCGACCCCGACGGCAGCGGTAGCTGAGGCGCGGCCCTGTTTCCGCTTTCGTCGGACGACGGTGTCCATGCGTACCGGCGAAGCGAGGCGAGTTCCATCCGTGCTTCGAGGTGACGCGACGTCAGCCCCAGGTGCCGTGCCCGCGCCAGCGTCTCGCTGGAATAGGCGACTGGCTGAAGCGCGTGACGCGTCTCAGCCTCGATCCCAGCTGTTCCGACGTTCGCGGCGCGCGAAACGACCGCTTCCGTCGGAGCCGCCGCCGCGATGACCGCATTGGCCAACGCCGCCAACCGCTTCATGTCGCCGGCGTTCAACGCCGCTCGGGCCGACTCGCGCGCGTCCATCGGCGACGACGTCGCATTGGTTTCCCGCTCCGACTCCGTCTGCGGCAGTGCCTGGAATGCGCGCTGCCGGGCAGCGTAAAAATCATTCGACGCAACATCCGTCCGCTGGAGCGTCTCGAGCACATCCAACATCCGCTTCCGCAGCGTGCCCAGCTCGCGCGTGGCGATTCCCGTGAACGGCTCGAGACCCGGCGAGAACGGGTCGAGCCGAACGTCGCGGACGTCGTAGATGCTCCGCGCGGTCTGAATCAGGGCGGCCTGAGCGTCGATCGCGGGCTTCAGCGTTTCGGCGCGCTCACTCAGCTCCTTGACCAACGACCAGTTCGCGTTGTTGAGCGCGCGGGCGATCGTGAGCGGGAGCTCGGCGAGCGCGGCGCGCTCCTGCTCGAGTCGATGAAAGTCCTCGAGTGAGAGCACGGGGGTCAGGACGCTCCGTGCGCGGTCGAGATACACGTCGCGATAGACGGTGTCGACGTTGCCGGCCTCGACCAACGCCGTCGTGAGTGAGCTCGCCGTGTTGTCCACGCGCATTCCTCAGGGCGCCTGGACCGCCGGCGCTTCGAGCATGACCTTGTTGTAGGTTTCGACGCGCGCCCGGTACGTCGCGGCCGGCGCGGACACGGAGACATAGAAGTAGCCGCGACCCCCGGCGGGCACATCTCCCACGACCCATCCCGAGGCAGACGCGATCGGGGTTCCGTTCGCGTCGAGGCTGTCGACCTGCAACCGGACGTTCGTGATGCGCCAGGGGAGTGTGTTATAGACGTAGCCCTCGACCCCCACCCCTCGCGGGGTGTGCGTCTGTTCGTACTGGAATCCAAACGGGCTCTGGTCGCTGGCAGTCACCGTCTGCGCCGTCGGCACAGTCGGCGTCCCGAGTGCCGTGGCCACGATCGCGAACACCACGAGCATCCTGTTCATCACCAAGTCCTCCGTTCAGACCGACCGCAATGGGTTGCATCGGGGCTGCCAAATCGTGACAAGCAGGCGGAGACGCGTGGAAATGGACTGTGCGGAAACGAGCCGTGTTGATCCGTGCACATCGTTGTGCGCCCTCGCACGCTCGGGTGCGGTGGTGCACGCGGTGTGGCGAGCTACTCTGGGGACACCTCGATGTGGTAGCGCTTCAGGCGGCTATAGAGTTGAAACCGCGTGAGGCCCAGGAGCGCCGCCGCACGCCCCTTGTGTCCATGCGTGCGCTGCATCGCATCGATGATCGCTTTCCGCTCGAGCTCATCCAGCGCCATGGAGTCGGGCGGCCGCGCTGCTTCGGGCTTTGTCGGTGGAGTGATGTGTTGCGACACCACCGGAATGGCGAGATGAGCAGCGGTGACGAGCGTCCCTTCGCACGTGATGAGCGCCCGCTCGATGGCGTTCTGCAGCTCCCGGATGTTTCCGGGCCACAGATGCTTCCGCAGCAGCTCGCTGGCGTCCCGGCTGAGGGTGATGTCACCCTTGCCCATCGTGGGCGCCAGCGTCCGAATGAACGCTTCGGCAAGGAGCAGCACATCGTCCCCCCGTTCCCGGAGCGGGGGCAGGTGCACGTTGAAAACGCTCAGTCGGTAGAAGAGGTCAGTCCGGAACCGTCCGGCCGCCATCTCGACCGTCAAATCGCGGTTCGTCGCGGCGACCAGGCGGACATCCGCCTTGAGCGTCGCGGTGCCACCAAGCCGCTGGAACTCTCGCTCCTGGAGCACACGGAGGAGTTTGACCTGCACGGCGGCGGACAGCTCACCGATTTCGTCGAGGAACAGCGTGCCGTGCGCGGCCAGCTCGAAACGTCCCGGCTTCTGTCGGTCCGCGCCGGTGAAGGCGCCGCGCTCGTGGCCGAACAGCTCGGACTCCAAGAGGGTGTCGGGCAGCGCCGCGCAGTTGACGGCGACGAACGGCCCATCCGCGCGCGGGCTGGCGTAGTGAATCGCACGGGCTACCAGCTCTTTCCCAGTGCCACTCTCCCCGGTGATCAGTACGGTCGTTTCTGCGCGCGCCACCTGGGCCGCCCGCGTAAGCGCCTCGCGCAGCAGCGGGGAGCGACCGATCATCTCGTCGAACCCATAGCGATGGTGCAGCTCCCGGCGGGCACTCTTCAGGCTCTGCTCGAGCGTCTTCGTGCGGCGCTCCAAGGACGCGAGGCGGCGCTGCTCCTCCGCCAGCCGCTGATGCTGGATTCCGAGGACCACCCGGCCCGCCACGACGGTGGCGACCTCGACGTCGAGGCTGTCGTAAGCCCGGGGCTCGTGCTTACCGAAGAACAGCGTGCCGCCGACCTCGTCGCCGAAGCGCATCGGTACCCAGAGACAGCTCTCGAGCCCGGCGGTGAGCAGGACACGATCGCCTGCGAAGGCCGGATTGACTTCACTCGAAGCCTCATCGAAGAGCACCGTACGGCCTGCCATCAATGCCGGCCCGTACGAGAACTCTCGCGCCGGGATGCGCTCGATGCCGGGCGCTGGACTCTCTCCGGCGGTTCCGAAGAACGCCCACTGTTCGCCCGACGTGTCCAGGATGATCACGCCCATGGCATCGAACGCGATCGCAGGCCGGACGGCGTCGCCGAGGGGCGCGACGATCTGACCGAGATCGAGCGTCGTCCCGAGCATTTTCGTGATGCCGGCCAGCAGCTCCATCCGGTCGCGACGTCGCCGCTCACGATAGAGCAGGGCGATGGCCTCGATGAAGGGGCCAATCGTGCGTCCGACGCTGCGCAGCCGCTCGACATGCGCGTCGCCGTAGACGGCCGCGACGCGGGTCGCCGCGCTCAGCTTACCGATCACGCGGCTGCCACTGAGCAGCGGGACGAAGATAGCGGACTTCAGCTCAGTGGATCGGAGCTCCGCCGCATGATCCGCGAACCGCGGATCGCTCAGAAAGTCGGCAACGCAGAGGACTTCTCCCGCGAACACCGGCGCGAGCGGTGAGGCGGCGGCGGGAAATCGCGCCGCGCCCCGGAGGTCGGTCGTGTAACGGTCGGTCGGCGGCAGGAATCCTGGTCCGCCATGCTCGGCGAAGATCGAGAACGTCCGTCCGTCGTCCGAGAGGTAGCCGATACCGAGCCTATCGTGGGGGACGAACGATTGCAGCGCCGCCGAGAAATCGGCGAGGAACGCCCGCGGCTGAAACTCGCTGTGGAGCGCCCGTCCGAAAGCCTCCAGACAGACGAGGATGTCGGATTCCTGCAGCGTCGTCCCCCTGTCTGGCGCGGCACAATGCATGCCCATGTCCCGGGCGGGCATTGTACCGACAACGCCTGGCACATACGAGCGCCCGGCCATGGTGGTTGTGTCAGGCGCCGCGGGCCGATGTGGTTTCCTTCGGGATTCACCGCATCTTGTCCTTCGCGGTGACGTCGTTCTGTCCGGTCCACTGCGCATCGCTCAGGTTCCAGCCGCCGCCGAGCGCCTTGTAGAGCTGCACATAGGCGACCAGCCGATTGGCGCGAATCTGGGCGAGCGTGTTCTGCGCCGGATAGAGCTGCTGCTGGGCCTCGAGCACCTCGTAGTAGCTCGCCAGGCCCTGGCGGTATCGATCCGTCGCGTGCACGACGGCGTCCTCGAGGCCTCTCACGGCAGTCGTCTGTCCCGTCTCGGCCTCGCTCAGCTTGCCGAGCGCGGTCAGCGAGTCCGAAACCTCGCGGAGCGCGCCCAGAACCGCCTGCTCGTACTCGAGCCGGGCCTGCTCCCATTGCGCGATGGACGCGCGGTACTGCCCCGTGGTGCGGCCATAGTTGAAGAGCGGCCCGCTGAGCATGCCGGCCACCGCCCACACCGTGGCGCCGCCGCCCGTGAGGGCGGACAGCTCAGGACTGGCGGCTCCGAACAGCGCGGTCAGGCTCAGTTTGGGAAAGAACTCCGCCTTCGCCACGCCGATGCGGGCGTTCGCAGCCATGACTTGCTGCTCTGCCCGACGCAGATCAGGCCGTCGCTCGAGCAAGGCCGAGGGCAGCCCGGCCGGCACCGTCGGCGCCACGGGCTGCGCGTACATCGGCCGACCGCGGGCAATCGGGCCCGGCGCCTTGCCCAGCAGGATGCTGATCTGGTTTTCCCTCGAAACGATGCTGCTCTGGAGTTGCGGGATCGTCGCCTGCGCGTTGCCGAGCGCGCCGAGCGCACGCGACGTCTCGAGCTTCGACGCGACGCCGAGGTTGAAGCGATCCTGGAACAGGTCGTAGGTGTTCTGGTACGCCTGCGTGCTGTTCTCTGCGATCTGCAGCTGCACGTCGAGCGCGAGGAGCTGGAAGTACGCCTGCGCCAGATCGCTCACGAGGGTCAGCCACACGCCGCGCCGAGCGTCCTCCGTGGCGAACAGCGTGGCGCGGGCCGCCTCGTTCGAGCGGCGAACACGGCCCCAGATATCGAGCTCCCACGACATGCTCATCGTTCCGGCGAACACGTTGTCCGTCCTGTGATCCGTGCGATCGGGCAGGTCCAACCCGCCGAGCGGGAGTCGCGCCCGTCCCGCCGTGGCGCCATAGTCGAGCGACGGGAACAGCTCCGATCGGGCAACGCGGACACCCGCGCGCGCTTCCTGCACGCGGGCGGCCGCGATCCCGACGTCGTAGTTGTTTCGGAGCGCTTCCTGGATCAGCGCCTGGAGGGCTGGATCCTGGAACGCCTCCCACCATGGCGCGTCGGCGAACGACGCCGCCTCGGCGGTCGCCTGGCCGCGGAAAGCTGGCGGTTCCGCCACCGCGGGGCGCTTGTAGTTCGGTCCGATCGCGCAGCCGCCCAGCAGCGCGGCGGCGACGACAGTCGAGATGATCCGCACCTCTCGTGATGTCCGCATCATGACTCGATGTCCTGTCCGCCGGCGATCGGCGCGGGCAGCGCCACCGGCATGGGGGCGTCGGAGCGTCGCCGTCCGAAGCGCTCGCTCACGTAAAACGTCACGGGAATGATGAAGATCGCGATGGCCGTCGCGGCCAGCATGCCGCCGAGCACGGTCGCGCCGAGGATCCGCCGGGAGTTGGCGCCGGCGCCCGTCGACAGCACGAGCGGCAGCACGCCCAGGATGAACGCGAACGCGGTCATCAAGATGGGACGCAGCCGCAGTCGCGCAGCCGCGAGCGCGGCGTCGACGAGCGGCGTGCCGTGCTCGTGTTCTTCCTTCGCGAACTCGACGATCAGGATCGCGTTCTTCGCCGCCAGGCCGATGACCATGACGAGGCCGATCTGCGAGAAGACGTCCAGCTCGAGACGGCCCACCCACAGCGCGCCGACCGCCCCGAGCACGGCGATCGGCGTGCCGAGCAACACGCCGAACGGCAGCTTCCAGCTCTCGTACTGCGCGGCCAGCAGGAGGAACACGACGAGCAGCGAGAAGCCGAAGACCGCGGCGGGCGGGATGCCTTCTTCGGCGACCTTTTCCTGGAACGACATCCCGGAGTAGTCGAAGCCCATGCCGCGCGGCATCGTCTCCGCGAACACCTGCTCGAGCGCCCGCATCGCCTGTCGCGTGCTGTAGCCGGGCATCACGATGCCGTTGATCTGCGCCGCCCGGTACTCGTTGAAGCGCGTGGTGAACTCCGGGCCGTTCACCTCGCGCATGCGGACCAGCGTGGACAGCGGCACCGCCTGCCCAGCCGCGTTGCGCACGTAGAACCGCCCGACGTTCTCCGGCCGCGTACGGAACTCGCCCTCGGCCTGGACGTAGACCTGCCAGACACGCCCGTACTGGTTGAAGTAGTTCACGAACGCGCCGCCGAGGAATGTCTGCAGCGCCTGGTAGACGGAGGCCAGCGGGATGCCCTGCTTGAGCACCTTGTCGCGATCGACCTCCGCGAAGTACTGCGGCGTGCTCGGCAGGAGGGTCGTGAAGAGCAATGCGAACTCCGGCCGCTTGCGTGCGGCGGCGAGGAACTTCTCGGTGTTCTGCGCGAGGAACGCGGGATCGGCACCGGAGCGGTCTTCCAGCATGAACGAGACACCGCCCGAGGTCCCGATGCCCGGGATGGCGGGCGGCGAGAACGCGAACGCCTGCGCCTCGGCCACGCCGGCGAGCCGCATGTTGAGCCGCTGGATCATCACGTCCGCGGTGAGCCCGTGCTTGTTCCGCTCGGCCCAGTCGTCGAGCGTGATGAAGTAGAAGCCGTTATAGGTCGTGGTCACGAGGCTCAAGAGGCTGAAGCCGGCGATCCCGGTGTAGTACTTGATGCCGGGGGTCGTCTTGAAGATCTCGTCCAGCTTGTCGCTGACCGCGGCCGTGCGATCGAGCGACGCGGCCAGCGGAAGCTGGACGTTCACATAGAAGTAGCCCTGATCCTCCTCGGGCACGAAGCCGCCGGGAATCCGCGTGGCGACGAGGACCGCGAACACGCCGACGACGAGCAGCAGGACCATCGAGAAGGCCGACTTTCGGATGAGATGTCCGCACGCGCCCACGTAGCCGTCGGTCGCGCGGGCGAACCAGCGATTGAACCCACGGAAGAACGCGCCGAGCGGCCCCCGCATCTCCTTGCGCGGCCGCAAGAGCAGCGCGGAGAGCGCCGGGCTCAGCGTGAGCGCGTTGAACGCGGACAGCAGCACCGACACGGCGATCGTCACCGCGAACTGCTGGTACATCCGCCCGGTGATCCCGGGAATGAACGCCGTCGGGATGAAGACGGCGGCCAGGATCAGCGCGATCGCCACCACCGGGCCGGACACCTGCTCCATCGCCTTGAAGGCGGCGTCGCGCGGCGAGAGCCCCTTTTCGATGTGGTGCTCGACGGCCTCCACGACGACGATGGCGTCGTCCACCACGAGGCCGATGGCGAGCACGAGCCCGAACAGCGAGAGCGTATTGATGGAGAATCCCAGCAGCGGGAAGACGACGAACGTGCCGACGAGCGCCACCGGCACCGCGAGCGTCGGGATGAGCGTGGCCCGGACGCCCTGCAGGAAGATGAAGACGACGATGACGACGAGGATGAGCGCCTCGACCAGCGTCTTGACGATCTCCTTCATGCCCTCGCTCACGGCGAGCGTGGTGTCGAGCGCCGTGACGTAGTCGAGGTCGGCCGGGAATTTCGTTTTCAGATCGTCCATCAGCTTGGTGGCGCTCCGCATCGTCTCGATGGCGTTGGAGCCGGGAAGCTGATAGATGGCGACGATGACGGCGGGCTTGCCGTTCAGGCGGCCACGCCGGATGTAGTTCTGCGCTCCGAGCTCCACGCGCCCGACATCCTTCAACCGCACGAGCGAGCCGTCGGACTTGGCGCGGACTACGACGTTCTCGAAATCCTCGAGGCTCGCGAGGCGACCCTGCGCGCGAACGGTGAACGTGTATTCCTGCGCGGACGGGCTCGGATCGCCGCCGAGCTGGCCGGCCGGGTTGACCGTGTTCTGCGCCTGGAGCGCGCTGGCGATCTCGTTGACGGTGATATCGAGCTTCGCCAGCGTGTCCGGATTGACCCATACCCGCACGGCGTACTTCGACGGGCCGAAGATGATGACCTGACCGATGCCGGGCACGCGCGTCATCGGGTCGTTGATGTTGACGTACCCATAGTTGGCGAGGAACAGCGGATCGTACGTACCCTTCGGCGAGTACAGCACGAAGACGCCGAGGGGACTGCTGACGGACTTCTTGACCGTGACGCCCTGGTTCACCACGTCGGACGGAAGCTGCGCGGCCGCCTGCGAGTAGCGCAGGTTCGTCAACACCTGGTCCACGCTCGGATCGGTGGTGACGTCGAACGCCACGCGGAGCTCCGTTTGCTGCGCGCTGCCCTGGTTGAGCGAGTACATGTAGAGCATCTTGTCCACGCCGCTCATCTGCTCCTCGATCGGCGTGGCGACGGACTGCTCCAGCGTGACGGCGTCGGCGCCCGGATACCGCGCGGTCAACAAGATCTCGGGCGGCGCGATCTCGGGATACAGCGAGATCGGCAACTGCACCATGGCGACGAGACCGATGATGACCGTGAGGATCGCAATCACCATCGCGACGATCGGCCGGGTGATGAAGAATTTCGCCATGACGGGCTCCTACTTCGCCGCGCCGGTCTGCGCCGGCTCCGCTGACGCGAGACGAATCTTCTGTCCGGGCCGCACGCGGTCGCCGCCCTCGACGATCACGCGCTCGCCAGGCTTGAGCCCCTCGGCCACCACGTAGCGTGTGTCGACGCGGCCGTCGAGCTTCACCGTGCGCACGTCCACGGTGTCGTCGGGCCGGACGACGGCGATCTGATACGTCCCCTGCACGTTCTGGACGGCTCGCTGGGGCACGGTGAGCGCTTTCTTCTTGGTCTCCACGAGTGCACGCACCTTGGCGTACTGGCCGGGGCGCAGTACGTTCCCGGGGTTCGCGAACACGCCGCGCGCCAGCACGGTGCCGGCCGTCACGTCGACCTGACGATCGAGCGCGGCGGCGCGCCCGCGGGTCGGATACACGCTGCCGTCCGCGAGGGTCAGCTCGAGCTCGATGTCGCGTGGCGCGCGAGGGTCGGCGTCCCAGCGACGGAAGACGGCCAGCGCCAGCTGCTCGCTGATCGGGAACTCGGCATAGATTGGATCTACCTGCGACACCGTCGTGAGCGGGCTCTGGTCGCTCGGGCCGACGAAGTCGCCGATGTTCGCGCCCCGGAAGCCAGCCACGCCGGAAATCGGCGCGAGGACCCTCGTATAGCCGAGGTTGAGCTTTGCGTTGGTGAGCACCGCCCGCGCGGCCGCGATGTTGGCCTCCTGGCTCTTGACGTCGGCGTGCGCCTTCTGGAGCGCGGCGCGCGCGTTCGACACGCTCGCCTCCGAGTTTTGCACCGAGGCGCGCGCGGCCACGACCGTCGCAAGGTTCGCGAGATTGTTCTGGAGCGCGTTGTCGAGCTCTTGTTTACTGACCGAGCCGCGCTCAGCCAGGGGCGTGTAGCGGCCGACGTCGAGCTCGGTGCGATGCTGGTCGGCGTCGGCTTTCTTCACCTGCGCCTCGTCCTGCGCGACCTTGGCCAGCGCCTGCTCGACCTGCGCCTGGCTGGCGCTGACCTGGGCCTTCGCCTGGCTGAGCTGCGACTCGGCCTGGAGGACGTTCGCCTCCGCCTGATCCAGAGCCGCCTGGTACGGGCGTGGATCGACCTGGAACAGGACGTCGCCGGCCTTCACCAGCGCGCCTTCCTTGTAGTTCTGGCTGATGAGGTGGCCGCTCACGCGGGCGCGAATCTGCGCGTTGACGTAGCCGACCAGTGTCCCCACCCATTCGGCTGAGATTGGAACGTCCTGTTCGACGACGGCTTCTGCCTTGACGACCGGCGGCGGCGCCGGCGGACCAGCGGCACGCGAAGCGTCGCAACCGGTGACGACAACACCGAGCACGAGAGCCGTCAGGAGCGAGCGGCGATCAGTCATGACGTGCGTCCTCCGCAGCGGCCGCAGTGCACGGCGTGCGCCAAAGCGAACACGGCCGCGAATCTCACGGATTTGCCCTCCGATCGGTGCCGCCATAGTTCGTACGACCACGTTCACGTGTGGATTCACACATTCACGTGCGAGGCCGCACACGACATCCGTTCAGAAGCGGCAAAACGCATGGTGCGATCCTTGCGTGAGGCCACGCGGCATGAGCCAACGCGACGTCGAACGCACGCTCGGTCGCTTGCTGACGGACGCCGGTTTCCTCCGGGATTTCTTTCGGAACCCGGCCCGCGCGTGTCTCGAGCTCGGGGTTGAGCTGGCTGGGTACGAGGTCGAGGCGCTGCTCCGAGTGCCACCGCGAGGACTGGCGAGTCTGGCAGAGCAGCTCGACGACCGAATCTGTCGGCTCGATATAGACGACGCGAGCGACCACGGGAGGTGCTATGAGCCCGAAGACGGTCACCGAAAACCACACGATCGCTGACGTCTGGAGCGAGCTTTCCCCCTGGCAGGCGGCCTGGGATTACTGGGTGGACGCGTGCCAGCGCACGGTCCTGTTCTTGGATGTGCTCCGGCAGCGCAGCGAGCAGTACTACGCGGAGAAGGCGAAGGCAACGCCGCACGTGCTGAGCTTCGACGCGGAACTGCTGCTGGACGGGCGGACGTTCGAGCGGCCGGTGAATTACGGGCTGGTGCGGATCAAGCCTCCGCGAGGCATCGTGATCGAGCCGAAGAAACGTCCGTTCGTGGTGGTTGATCCGCGCGCCGGCCATGGACCCGGGATCGCAGGCTTCAAGGCCGACAGCGAGCTGGGCGTGGCGATGCGCGCCGGCCATCCGTGCTACTTCGTGGGCTTCACTCCCAACCCGATCCCGGGACAGACGATCGAAGACGTCATGTGCGCCGAGGCCGTGTTCCTCGAGAAGGTCATCGCCCTTCATCCCGACGCCGACGGCAAGCCGTGCGTCATCGGCAACTGCCAGGCCGGCTGGGCGGTGATGATGCTCGCCGCGATCCGACCGGAGCTCTTCGGCCCGATCATCCTTGCGGGCTCGCCAGTGTCTTACTGGGCCGGAGTCGAGGGCAAGAACCCGATGCGCTATAGCGGCGGGCTCCTCGGGGGGAGCTGGTTGACCGCGCTCAGCAGCGACCTGGGCGGCGGCAAGTTCGACGGCGCGCATCTGGTCGCGAACTTCGAGAATCTGAACCCCTCCAACACGCTGTGGACCAAGAACTATAAGATCTGGGCCAACGTCGACACCGAGGCAGAGCGCTTCCTGGAATTCGAGAAATGGTGGGGCGGCCACGTCAACCTCAATGCCGACGAGATCCAGTGGATCGTGGACCAGCTGTTCGTCGGCAATCGGCTCGCCACCGCCGAAATCGTCACGCGCGACGGCGTCCGGATCGACCTGCGCAACATCGGCTCGCCGATCGTGTGTTTCTGCTCCAAGGGCGACAACATCACGCCGCCGCCGCAGGCACTCGGCTGGATCTGCGATCTGTACCAGAAGGACGAGGACATCCTCGCCCAGGGCCAGACGATCGTGTACGCCATCCACGAGAGCGCCGGGCATCTCGGCATCTTCGTGTCCGGCGACGTGGCGCGGAAGGAGTATGGTGAGTTCGCCTCGAACATCGACTTGATCGATGTGCTGCCGCCTGGACTGTACGAGGCCGTGATGACGCGCAAGACCGCGGACGCGATTCATCCGGAGCTCGTCAGCGGTGAGTGGATCGTCCGGTTCGAGCGGCGCACGCTGAATGACCTCCGGGCCATCGTCCGCCCGGACCCGGAGAACGAACGGCGGTTCGCAACCGTGCGGCGCGTCTCAGAGATCAACCTCGGCCTGTATCGCGCGCTGCTGCAACCGTTCGTCCGGGCATCGGCCAGCGAGCAGGCGGCTGACTGGCTGCATAAAATCCATCCGTCCGAATTGCCGTTCGAGATGTTTTCCGATCGCAATCCGCTGATGCGGCCGATCGCTCAGCTCGCGGAGCAGGTCCGCCAGCAGCGCCGGCCCGCTTCGCCCGACAACCCGCTGCTCCAGCTGCAGACGGCGGTCTCGGACCAGATCATCGCGACGCTCGACGCCTGGCGCGATCTGCGCGATCGCAGCGTCGAACAGATGTTCCTGGCCATCTACGGCGCGCCGGCGGTGCAAGCGCTGGCGGGCATGCGCGCGACGGATCAGAGTCCGCGACGGCAGCCTGGAATCGAGCCCGAGCGCATGGCGTTCATCCGGGAGCGGATCAGTGAGATCAAAGCGCAGATTGCTGAAGGAGGGCTGCGCGAGGCGGTAATCCGCAGCGGAGTCTACATCGGCATGGGCGGCCTGGACGTGGACGAGCGCGCCTTCAACCAGCTACGCCAGATGCGCGCCGAGCACGACGACCTGACGCTGGAGGAATTCAAGAGGATGCTGCGCGAACAGTTCTTCGCGCTGATCGTCGACCCGGAGGGCGCAGTGGCCGCGATTCCAAAGATGCTGTCGGACGCCAAAGCGCGAAAAGACGCGCTGTCGGTGATCCGCGCCGTCGTGTCGGCGGCCGGAGAAGTCGCCGGTGAGCGGGCAACACGGCTGGCGCGGATCGAGACCATGCTGGGAGCGCCCGCACCGATTGCCAGGCGCGACGCATGAGCGGTCGGCGATGGACATTGGTCCAATAGCGTGCCGGAAGCGCCGTGGCTAGAGTCGTCGCATGGCGCGCCCGGATCGAAAGCGTACCGCAACACTCGCCGAGGTTCGGACAGGCCGGCACGCTTGCGTCGTGTGTCGGCGACCTCTCGCCGCCGACGCCCACGTCGCCTGGACGGTCGGCCGGGCACGGCTCCACGAAGAGTGTCTTGATGAGGCTCGTCTGATCGCCGCTCACGAGCGGCTGCGTTCGGCTCCGGTGCGCGTCTTGCCGCTGCTCCTCGAGCGGACCCGTGTGTGCGCCAGCTGTCTGGCCCTCAGGCTCGGGCTCAGTTTGCAGGACGCTCGAGACCTGATGCGGCTCGTGGACGGAGCCGACCGCCTCAAGGTGTTCCAGCTGCCTTGCGCGTCGTGCGGGCGCGACGTCGATACCCTTTGCAACAATGGCGAGCCAGACCTCAAATGACCGGCGCATCGCCACGCGGGCTCGCCAGCTCGCCGCTCCCGGCGTGCAGGTTGTGATCGACGATCGCGCGCTGGACCAGCGCGCGATTGCGATGCTCGCGGCCGTCCTCGTGGGCAGAACGGCTCGCGCTCGGGATATTGGACTTACGTCCACTACGAGAGCTCGCGGCGGCGCCGTACAGTGAAGCAATGCCGATCACTTCGTTCTGGATCGTTCCGCTTGCGGCGGTCGTGCTGGCCGAAACGGCCGTCATCGCGACCTCGATGTATCTGCACCGTGCTCTGGCGCACCGGTCGCTGACCGTCCATCCGACCGTCGAGCTGCTGTTTCGGACAGTGCTCTGGCTGACGACGGGACAGGATCGGCGGGAGTGGGTCGCCGTCCATCGTAAGCACCATGCGTTCACCGATCGGGCTGGCGACCCGCACAGCCCGCGGCTGCGCGGCGTGTGGCGCATCCAGTTTCTGAACGCCTACTACTACCTCCGGGAGGCCCGAAATCCCGAGACGATCCTGCGTTTTGCCTCGGACATCGGCGAAGACCGATGGGATCGCGCCGTCTTCTCACGAGGCTGGCTCGGCCTGACGCTGGGCACGACCCTGCTGTGCCTCGTCCTCGGCATCTGGCCTGGCCTCATCGCCGCGGCGGCACATGCCGTTCTCTACGTCCTCGTCCTCGCGCCGCTCATCAACGGGCTTGGTCACTGGCGGGGAGCGCAGAACTTCACCAATACGGCGTATAACTCCCCGGTGCTCGCCTGGGTGACCGCAGGCGAGAGCCTGCACAACAATCATCACGCGCATCCGCGATCGCCGAAGTTCAGCGTGCGCCGGCTCGAATTCGATCCGTCGTGGTTGGTGATCCGGGCGCTCGCGGCCGTCGGCCTCATCGTGATCACCGGGACGCCGGTTGCACTTGCCGAGCGCAGATGATCCCGGCTGGTAGCGTCCGTCGCGTTTCTCACCGCCCCGAACCATCGCCGGCCCGTGTGATCGTGCCGCGGGCGCCTCCAGCCCCTCGCGCTGGCGCACGGCTCCGCACGCTTGCCGTCATCGCCGCCGGTGTCCTGATCGGTGGTCTCCTCTTCGGAGGTCTCGGCGACGGCCCGGGGAACGGGGACACCGGCGTCGGCCTGCTGGATCTATTGCTCGGTGGTGGCGCCGGCATCGTCGTGCTGCTGATCTTTGCTCGCCGTCGCCATGTCGCCCGGACGCAGGTGACGCGCGGGGCCGAGAGTGTCTCGAGCAGCGTCGAGACGCCCTCCGGCCCAACGACGACCGATGACCATCCGGACGGTGGCTCGAGCTTCGACCGGGGGGTCCGGGACATCCGCCGAACGGACCCGGGGTTCGATCCCCCGCGATTCGCCGGCTATGCGGCCATGATGTTTCGTGACGCGCAGGACGCGTGGATGCGTCGTGACGTCGGTTCCCTCCGTGCTCGAGTCACGCCGGAAATGTATGGCGCCCTGCAAGCCCAGTGCGATCGGTTGCGGAACACCGGCCAGACGAATCGCGTCGAACGGATCGAGATCACAGCCGAGATCACGGAGGCGTGGCAGGAGAGCGGTCGCGACTACGTGACGGCGTACATCGGCGGCTCGATCGTCGATTACACCGTTGACGAGGCGAATGATGGCCTCGTTCGCGGCTCGAGAACGATCCCCAGAACCATCGAAGAGTGCTGGACCTTTACGCGCCCCGCTGGCCTCAACTTCTGGATGCTGTCCGCCATTCAAACGGTTGCCGCAGCCGGGACAGAGGAGCCATCACGATGAAGCTGCTGCTCATCCGCCACGCGGCGGCCGTGCCGCGCGGCACCCCGGGGATTGCGGACGGCGACCGCCGCCAGACCCCCGACCGCGAGGCGGACGTCCGCAGCGCCGCCGGCGGCCTCGCCTGGATCGTCGATCCGCCCCAAGTGCTGTTGTCGAGCCCGCTCGTGCGGGCGCGCGCGACCGCCGATATCGCCGCGCGAACCTTCGGGCGCCTCGAGCCCAGGATCGAGC
>JBKOUQ010000261.1:0-22550 GCA_046723475.1 Candidatus Methylomirabilota bacterium | reverse complement strand
GTTCGGGCTGTACCGAGAGCCGATTATTTTCTAAAGGGGCACGACAATGCGCGACGCGATCAGAA
Source organism: Candidatus Methylomirabilota bacterium (assembly GCA_046723475.1). GTDB lineage: Bacteria > Methylomirabilota > Methylomirabilia > Rokubacteriales > CSP1-6 > AR12. The sequence goes on along the minus strand of JBKOUQ010000261.1, from coordinate 22,485 downwards.
TCACGAAGACGACGAGCAAGAAAGAAAAGCCGAAGGACAAGGACCTGACCTTCGGCACTGTCTTCACCGACCACATGTTCGTCGCGGACTTCCAGGAAGAGAAGGGTTGGTACGATCCGCGCGTCGACCCCTACGCGCCGCTGCCGCTCGATCCGGCCACCGCCGTGCTGCACTACGGCCAGTCGCTGTTCGAGGGGCTCAAGGCGTTTCGCGCGAAGGATGGCAGCATCCGCCTCTTCCGCCCGCAGAAGCACGTCGAGCGGCTCAACCGCACGGCGAAACGGATGAGCATCCCGGAGATTGATCCGGAGCTCATCCTCCGCTCGTGGACGACGCTGGTGGACGTCGATCGCGACTGGGTGCCGTCCTCCGTCGGCACGTCGCTCTACATCCGCCCGACGGTCATCGCCAGCGAGGCGTTTCTCGGCGTGCGACCCGCGAAGGAGTACCTGTACTACGTCATTCTGTCGCCGGTCGGCCCCTACTATCCCGAGGGCCTGGCCCCGACGAAGATCAAGGTCATCGACAACTACGTCCGCGCGGTGGCCGGCGGCCTCGGCGAGGCGAAGACGTCCGCGAACTACGCGGCGAGCCTCTATGCCGCGGAGGAAGCCAAGCACGAGGGCTTCACGCAGGTGCTGTGGCTCGACGGCGTGCACCACAAGTATCTGGAGGAAGTCGGCACCTCGAACATCATGCTGCAGATCGGCGACGAGGTGATCACGCCGCCGCTGGCCGGCACGATCCTGCCCGGCGTCACGCGCGATACCGCGCTGACGCTGATGCGCGAGTGGGGGCTCCGCGTTTCGGAGCGCGCGGTGACCATCGACGAGGTCGTCGCCGCCGCGCACAAGGGGACCCTGAAGGAAGTCTGGGCCACCGGGACGGCGGCCGTCATCTCGCCGGTCGGCGAGCTCGCCTACAAGGGCGAGCGGATCGTCGTCAACGGCGGGCACATCGGTCCGCTCTCGCAGAAGCTCTACGACACGATCGTCGGCATCCAGTACGGCACCATTCCGGACACGCGCGGCTGGACGCTTGCGCTATGAGCGCGGACTGTGTGTTCTGCAAGATCCGCGACGGCCTGGTGCCGTCGATGAAGATCTACGAGGACGAGCACACCCTGGCGTTCATGGACATCAATCCGCTGAACTCTGGACACTGCCTCATCGTCACGCGCACGCACGCGCCGACGATCTGGGATGCGGACGAAGAGGAGCTGCAGGGCGCGATCGTGGCCGCCAAGAAGCTTGCCACGGCGCTGCGCGAGGCACTCAAGCCCGACGGCCTCAACGTGCTGCAGGCCAACGGCGCGGCGGCCTTCCAGTCGGTGCCGCATTTCCACCTGCATCTCATCCCGCGGTGGAACAACGACGGCAAGGGTTTCGACTGGGGCCTCGTGCCCGGCGACCGCGCGCAGATTCTGAAGATCGGCGAGCGCGTGCGTGACGCGCTGGCGGCGGCATCGTGAGCGCCGAGCGGACCGTTCGGGTCGTCGTCGCCAAGCCTGGGCTCGACGGCCACGACCGCGGGGCAAAGATCGTCGCCCGGGCGCTGCGCGATGCCGGCTTCGAGGTCATCTATACCGGGTTGCACCAGACGCCCGAACAGGTCGTCGCGACCGCGATCCAGGAGGATGCGGACGCCATCGGGCTCAGCGTGCTGTCCGGCGCGCACAACTATCTGTTCAAGCGGGTGATCGAGCTGCTCAAGGAAAAGGGCGCCGACGACGTCGTGGTGTTCGGCGGTGGCATCATCCCGCCCGAGGACATCGCGACCCTCAAGACCATGGGCGTGAAGGAGCTTTTCACGCCGGGAACGTCGACGCAGGACATCGTGCGCTTCGTGCGCGAGCACGTGCGCGCCGCTGTCTGAGCGCGCGGCGCTAGGGAGTCGAGCCGTGGCTGACGAGCAATCCGAGCTGGAGCGCCTGCGCGCGGAGAATGCCGCCCTCAAAGCGGCGAGCACGCGCCGTGGCAGCGTGTCGTTCAAGGTGAGTGAAAAGGGCGGCGTGTCGGTCTACGGGCTCGGTCGCTTTCCCGTCACGCTCTACAAAGAGCAGTGGGCGAAGCTCCTCGACCTGGCCGACGACATCCGCGCGTTCATTCGCGATCACGAGGCGGAGCTGAAGAGCAAGTCGCAGTGAGGTAACGGACGCCGTGGACTTCGATCTCACGCCCGAGCAGCAGCAGGTGCGCGCCGTCGCGCGCGAGTTCGCGCAAGCGGAGCTCGGCGACAAGATCGGGCCCTACGACGCGCGCCACGAGTTCCCCCACGCGATCGTCGCCAAGCTCGGCCCGCTCGGCTTTCTCGGCGTGCTGGTGCCCGAGGAGTACGGGGGCGCGGGCCTCGACTACGTGTCGTACGCGCTCATCGTCGAAGAGCTGAACCGCGGCGACGCCTCGGTCGGCATCACGATGTGGGCGCACAACTCGCTGTGCACCGGCCACGTCAACGCGTTCGCGTCGCCGGAGCAGAAGGCGCGCTGGCTCCCGCGGCTGGCGCGCGGCGAGATGCTCGGCGCGTGGGGACTCACCGAACCCGGCTCGGGCTCCGATGCGGCCGCACTGCTCACGCGCGCCGAGCGCCATGACGGTGCCTGGGTGCTGAACGGCAGCAAGGCGTTCATCACCAACGCGTCGGTGGGCGGGCTGGCGGTGGTGATGGCGCGCACCGATCCCGCAAAGGGCGCCAGGGGCATCTCGGCCTTCGTCGTCGAAAAGGGCACGCCGGGCTTCGCGGCGAGCGCGCCCTATCGCAAGCTCGGCTTGCACGCCTCCGACACGGCCGAGCTCGTGTTCGAGGATGCGCGCGTGCCCGCCGACCATCTGCTCGGCGTCGAAGGCCAGGGGTTTGTGCAGGCGATGCAGGTGCTCGAGGGCGGCCGCATCGCGATGGCGGCGATGGCCGTCGGCATCGCGCAGGCCGCCGTCGACGCCGCCGTGAAGTACATGAAGCAGCGCTCGGCGTTCGGCCGCACGCTCGCCGAGTTCAACGGCCTACAGGGCATGCTCGCGGACATCGCCACGGAGGTGGAGGTCTCGCGATTGTTGATGCTGCGCGCGGCCGCGCTCAAGGATGCGGGCCGGCCGGCGATGCACGCCGCGGCCATGGCCAAGCTGTTCGCGTCGGAGGCCGCGATGAAGGCGGCCACCAAGGCCGTGCAGATTCACGGCGGCGCGGGCTACATCACCGAGTTTCCCATCGAGCGCATCTTCCGCGACGCCAAGCTCACCGAGATCGGCGAGGGCACCTCCGAAATCCAGCGGCTCGTCATCGCACGCGAGATTCTCAAAGCGTCGTAGTCGCCGTGAGCGAGCTGATCCGCGTCGAGGGCGTGACCAAGCGGTATGCCAGCTCGTCGGGCCCGATCGATGCGCTGCGCGAGGTCTCGCTGTCCGTCGGCGCCGGCGAGTTCTGCACGATCATCGGGCCGTCGGGCTGCGGCAAGTCGACGCTGCTCGGCATGCTCGGCGGCCTCGTGGCGCCGGACGCCGGGCGCGTCGTCGTCGACGGCCGGCCCGTGGACGCGCCCGATCCCCGGCGCGTCGCGACGGTGTTTCAGGATCCCGGCCTCTTTCCCTGGCGTACGACGCTCGACAACGTGGCGTTCGGCCTCGAGCTGCAGGGCGTGCCGACGGCGCGACGACGCCAGACGGCGCGCGACCTGCTCGGGCCGCTCGGCCTGCGCGACTTCGCGGAGAAGTATCCGCGCGAGCTCTCCGGCGGCATGCGCCAGCGCGTGGCCATCGGCCGTGCCCTCGCCATCGACACGCCGATCGTGCTGATGGACGAGCCGTTCGGCGCGCTCGACGAGCAGACGCGCGTGCTGATGGGCGAGTGGCTGCTCGACATCTGGCGGCGCACGCGCAAGACCGTCGTGTTCGTCACGCACAGCCTGCACGAGGCGCTCGCGCTCTCCACACGCGTGGTGGTGATGACGGCGCGACCGGGCCGCATCAAGAACGTGCTCGAGCTGCCGATGCCGTACCCGCGCGCGATGGAGTCGGCCGAGCTCGTGGCGCTGCGCGCCAAGCTGTGGGCGGACATCCGCGACGAGTCGCTGCGGGCGATGAGCGGAATGTGAACGCCGAGTGGTGTCTGAACCTCGTGGCATTGACACGGTTCGCCCGGCGACATCCAATCCGAAACGGGAGGCGAGCGACGTCAGGCCAGGCCAACGGATGAAGATCGCGCTGATCCGCGCCGCGATTCTCGTCGGCGCGCTCGCCGCCTGGGAGGTCGTCGGCCGCCTGGCGAACCCGCTGCTCTATGTGCCGCCCACCGCGGCGGTGCCGGCGCTCGGGCGGCTGCTCGCGCTCGCGTCGTACCCGGACTTGCTCGAGCATCTGTGGACGACCGTGCGCGAGATCGTGCTCGCGTACGGCCTCGCCATCGCGGCCGGCCTCGCCTGTGGCTTCGCGCTCGGTGTCAACCGCCTCGTGGGCCGGGCGTACGGACCGATCCTCGCCGCGCTCTACGCGGTGCCCGCGGTCGTCTGGTACCCATCGCTCATGCTCTTCTTTGGTCTCGACGCGGCGTCGAAGATCGCGTTCGGATTTCTCCTCGGATTCTTCCCGATCACGCTCGCGGTGCTGGCCGGCATTCGCCAGGTGAGCCCGCACCTCTTGACCGTGGCGCGCGCCTTCGGCGCGGACGGCCTGACCGCATTCCGCAAGGTGACGCTGCCGGCGATGCTCTTCACGCTCGTCGGCGGCCTGCGGACCGGGCTGGCGCTCACGGTGGTCGGCGTGATCGTCGGCGAGATCCTCGGCAGCAGGTCCGGCATGGGCGCGCTGATCAATCACGCCTATGGGCTCTTTCGCACGGCGGACTACGTCGCGCTGGTGGTCGTGACGCTCGTCCTCGTCGTCGGCACGGACGCCGTGGCCAGCATCGTCGAGCAGCGGGCGCAGCGATGGAGCGAGTCGTGATCGGTCGCGCGACGCTTCGCGTCCGTGCCGTGCAGGTGGTCAGCATCGCCGCGCTGCTCGCCGCGTGGGAGACCGCCGTCCGCGCGGGATGGGTCGATTCGCTGTTCGTGCCCGCCCCCAGCGCGGTGGTCACGGCGCTCGGCCGCATCGGCGGCTCGGCGTTCGCGGGCCTCGGCGAAACGCTGCTGAAGGCGGCGATCGCCTACGTGCTCGCGGTCGTGATCGGCGTCGGCGGCGGCATTGTGCTCGGCTCGCTGCGCACGCTGCGCCGCGCGACCAACCCGCTCGTGATCGCGCTCTATGGGATGCCGAAGATCCTCGTGCTTCCGTGGATCGTGCTGTTCCTGGGCTTTGGCGCCACACCGGCGGTCGTGTACGCGACGATCCACGGCGTGTTTCCGATTCTGGTGCTCGTGACCGGCGCCGTGCGGGACGTCGACCGCAACCTCCTCACCGTCGCGCGCGCGTTCGGCGCGCGCCGCTGGCAGCTGTACCTCAAGGTCGTGCTGCCGGCGATCGTGCCGACGGTGCTCGCGGGCATGCGCCTCGGCGTCGTCTTCTGTCTGCTCGGTGTCCTGGTCGTGGAGATGTTCGCGGGCGTCCGCGGCATGGGCTACGTGCTGTCGTCGCTGGCGAACGGGTTCCGGGCGCCGGAGCTGTTCGCGGCCACCGCGCTCGTGTCCGCGGCTTCCATCGTCATCGTCCTGTCCCTGGATTCGCTGAACGATCGACTCTCGCGGTGGCGAGGAGAGCTCAGATGAAACTGAAGATCACCGACATCGTCATCCATCGGCTGTCCGTCCCGCTCCCGCGTGCCGTGCGCACCGCGCGCCACGACTACACGCATGCCGACACCGTTGCCGTCGAGATGCGCACCGATGCGGGGCTCGTCGGCGCCGGCTACTGCTTTGCGTTCGGCGCGCGCCGCGCCCGCGCGGTCGCGGAGCTCGTGGAGGATCTCGGCGAGCTCTACGTCGGTCGCGCGCCCGCGCCGCACGCGCGGCATGCCGAGGCGTGGCGAGCGCTGAACTTCATCGGCCACGCCGGGCTGTCGCTGATCGCGCTCACGCCGCTCGACACCGCGTGCTGGGATCTCGCCGCGCGCGCCGCGGGGCTGCCGCTGTTCCGCTACCTCGGCGGCGATCGCACCCGCGTGCCGACGTACGCCTCGAGCGGACTGTGGCTCGATTACAGCCTCGACGCGCTGCTGCAGGAGGCGGAGGCGTTTCGCGCGGGCGGGCACCGCGCAATGAAGGCGCGCGTCGGCCGGACCGATCCCGAGGAGGACATCGAGCGGGTCAGTGTCCTGCGCGACGCGCTCGGCGGTGACGCCGCGCTCCTGGCGGACGCCAACCAGGGCTGGGACGAGCCCACCGCGCTCCGAATCGGGCGGCGCTTGCAGGAGCACGATCTGTACTGGCTCGAAGAGCCGCTGCCCTACGACGACCTGGCCGGATGCGCGCGCGTCGCCGCGGCGCTCGACATGCGGATCGCGACCGGCGAGACCGATTACGGCAGCGCCGGCATGCGACGGCACCTGGAGGCGCGCGCCGCCGATGTGCTGATGCCGGATCTGCAGCGCATGGGCGGCCCGACCGAATTCATGCGGGCCGCCGCGCTCTGCCATGCCTGGCAGCAGCCCGTCTCGTCGCATCTCTTCACCGAAACGTCCGCGCACTTGCTGGCCGCCAGCCCCAATGCGCTGATTCTCGAGCACATGGGCTGGTGGGAGCCGCTGTTCACGCAGCCGTTGACGATCGAGGGCGGGTGCGTCGTGCTGGGCGAGGCACCGGGCCTCGGCGTTGAGTTCTCCCCGGCGGCGCTCAAGCGCTATCGGGTCTGAGCGGGGAGCGCCGGCGGCACTCAGCCAGCGAGCGCCGTTTCGTCACCGCCGGCCAATAACTCCACGGAGCCCATGGCTGGTTCTTGTCCGTCTGGCGCGGGCGCCGACGGGATGAGGTCCGAGAAAACAAGCAGTTGACCGCGTGGCACGTCTGGAATGGCCCTTGCCTTAAGCCCTGCCGTTGACCGGCATCCCGCCGGAACAGAGCGCAGGAGGCAAGCAGCCATGGCAGTCGCAGCGGCCCGATTCGCGGCGAATGATATGCCCACGATCACGACCGTGTTCCTCGGCGAGGAAGGCCTGCATCATGCTCGGTGCGGGCACGGCATGATCTTCTTGCGCAAGCGGCAAGGACTCGAGCTCGATTTCCACTGCCGCGTGTGCCACGAGACGATGACGCTGCCGGAGTACGCGCTGTCCCGCGTCCCCGTCGGCGAGCCGGTCACCGTTTAAGCGCGGCGCGCTCTACGTCGTAGCGGCGGCGGGCTCGAGGTGACGCGCCCGCCGCACGTGCGCCTGCACGTCGCGCACGATGTCGTGCTCCAGCATGATCTCCGTCTCGTGCTCCTCGACGTCCCAGTGGGTCACCGCCGCGAGCAGCCCGGCCACGCGCCGGCGGCGCGGCACGATGCGCTTGCCGCGATAGATCAGCGTGCGGCGCTCCGGCGCGTTCAGCATCTGGCGCTCTTCCACCGTTCGTCCGCAGAGCTGCAACACCTGCTCGTACGTCGTCGTGCGGGGCGTGATTTGCGCCAGCGTCTCGCGATCGAGCACCACGCCCGTCTGCCGTATCGTCTCGTCCGGTCGCTGGCGCCAGAACCCGACGCGGCCGGCCCAGCGCTTGCTGACACGCTCGGCGATGTTCCGCAGCAGCACGCCGCCGACGTTGCCGGCCGCGAAGATCGCGACCGGAATCAGCACCGGCGCCCACGACTGCAGGCCCGAGAAGTAGCCGAACTGCACCATCAAGACCTGCGGCACGAGGCCTTCCGAGCGATCGAGGAAGAGTGACACCCGCTCGGTCTTGGCGCGCGTTTCGCTGGGCTGGCGCGACGCCGAGGCCGGTGCGAGCTCGTCGATCTTCAGGCGGTCGTTCTCGGCGAAGTCGACGATGAGCTGGGCCGGATCCTCGCTGAGCTTGACCACGCGGTCGCGGTGCTCGAGATACAGCCGGAACAGCGAGCGCTGGCGCACCTCGTTGAACGACACCTGCAGGCGATAGCGGTTGCCCCAGAGCGAGTGCTCGAGCCAGGTGCCCGACTTCGGGCGAATCACGCCCGACGCTTTCATGTTGAGGCGCATCAGGTAGGCGCGGTTGAGCGCGCGCGGATCCCACGGGATGCGGATAAACGATGCCGGCGTCGTATTGCCCAGCGGGCCCGTGTCCTGCCGCACGAAGCTCACGAACGGCGCGCCGCCGCGGACCGGCTCCGCGCGATCCGCGCCGGTGCGATACAGATTCTGCGCCGTGTACGTCAGTCGCCCGGAGCCGGTCACGGTGAACCCGCGCTGGGTGATGTACTTGTCGAGGGCCGGATCCGCGGGGCCGAGCTTCGGATCCCCGACGAGCGCGCTCGGCCACAAAAGGTAGAGATCCTGCTCCGCGCTGCCCGCCGATCGCCCTGGCGGAACGACCACGCTCCAGATCACGTTGACGTCGAGCGGCCCGAGCTCGGGCGTGACGCTCGCGCGCACGAACAGCGGCCCGATCTCGAACGGCGGCTGTGGTTGGCTGGCGACGAACACCTGTGCCGGCGCCGCCGCGGGCAGCGCGAGCACCCATAGGAAAGCGGCGAGCGCGAGTAGGCGACTCACATCCGGACGGGAAAGAATTCCCGAGCGACGTGCTCCTCGAGCGGCAGCTTCTTTCGGATCACGCCGTACTCGAGCAGCGTGTCCTGCATCGTGCGAAGCGCCTCCATGCTCACCTGACCGTCCAGCGAGAACAGCGGGCTGGAGAGCTTGTGCGCGGCCAGGACGGCCTGCGGCTTCCAGTTGAGCTTCTTCGCGACGATCTCCGCGGCGTCATCCGGCTGGTCCTTCATGAACCGCATCCCGCCGAAGATCGCCCGCATCGCCTTGCGGATCTGATCCGCGTTTTTCTTGATGCCGTCCTCGGAGACGTATTGGATCTGGCTGATCCAGTGCGGCGTGACGGCGTCCAGACGCATGAGAACCTTGCTCTTGCCTTCGAGCTGCGTGACCGCGCCGCCGTCACCCCACACGAACGCCTGGATCTCCTTGCGCGCCAGCGCGGCCAGCTGCGCGTCGAGCCCGCCGAGGCCGACGACCTTGATGTCGCGGTCCGGGTTCCACCCCTGCTCCTTGGCGAACATCCGCGCGAAGACCCACGTGGTGGCGCCGACGCGGGTCACGCCGATCGTCTTGCCCTTCAGATCCGCGGGTCCGACGATGTCGGGCGCGACGTTGAGCGTGAAGTGGTTGCCCTCCGTGTGGGTCGCGACCATCTTGAGCGGCTGACCGGCCTCGCGCGCCACGAAGATGTCCGTGCTGCCCGCCGCGCCCAGCAGCACGTCACCGGCGACGACGGCCTTCACGAGGTCGGGGCCGCCGCGGAAGGGGATGAACTCGGCGGCGAGCCCTTCGGTGCGGAAGAAGCCCTTTTCGACGGCGACGATGAACGGACCGGCCAGCGCGTAGTCTGCGAGCACCGCCGTCCCGACCTTGACGGCCGTCTCCGCGTGGCCGATACGCGGCGCGCCCGCGGCGAGCAGCGCGCCCGCGGACGTCGTCAGAAAGCTGCGTCGGCTCACACGCGACATAGGCCGTCTCCTTGACACGATCGCGCTCTTTTCATACGTTTAGGCGCACTCTCCATGGCTGAACCCGCGGCTGCGAAGCATTCAGATCGTAGCACGTCCGCTCCCGTCACCTACGAGGCGCGCGACGGCGTGAGCTGGCTCACGCTCAATCGCCCGGCCGTGCTGAATGCGCTCGACACCGCTCTGGGTGCGACGCTCGCCGAATGCGTCGAGCGCGCGGCGCAGGATGCCGCAACGTTTGCGGTCGTGGTGCGCGGCGCGGGCCGGGCGTTCTGCTCGGGCATGGACCGCACCGCACTGGCCGGCGGCACGGTCGGCGAGCCGTTCTACCGCTACTGGATCCGCGCGCTCAACCTGCTCGAGGACATGCCGAAGGTGTCGATCGCGGTCTTGCACGGCTATGCGATCGGCGGCGGGCTGCAGCTGGCGGTGGCGTGCGACCTGCGTCTGGCGAGCCGGGATGCGATCGTCGGTCTCGGTGCGTCGCGCCACGGGATCATTCCCGACGGCTCGGTGTTGCGGCTGGCGCGACTGATCGGCCTGGCCCGCGCCAAGGAGCTGTCACTGCTGAACGACGAGATCTCGGCGGACGCCGCGTACGCCATCGGGCTCGTCACGCGCGTGTGCGCGCCCCACGAGATCGACGGCGCGCTGGCGGCGCTGCTCGATCGGCTGCGTCACCAGGCGCCGACGGCGAACGGCCACATCAAGCGCCTGCTGCACGCGTCCTTTCATCAGGACCCGCGCGCGCTCATCGAGGACGTCCTGCGCGCGCAGGACGACTGCATGCGCTCGTCGGAGACCGCGGAGGCCAACCGCGCGTGGGGCGAGCGCCGCGATCCCGTGTACGTCCCCCGCGCCGGCTCGTAGCGCGAGCGCGGCCGATACCGTGAACACCGCCGACGACGTCATCCTCGAGACCGAGGGCCTGTACAAAGAGTTCCGCGGCTTCGTGGCCGTGCGCAACGTCAGCCTGCGCGTCCGGCGCGGTACCGTGCACGCGCTCATCGGCCCGAACGGCGCGGGCAAGACGACGTGCTTCAATCTGCTCACGCACTTCCTCACGCCCACGTCCGGACGCATCCGCTTCAACGGTCGCGACATCACGGGCAGCAAGCCGGCCGTCATCGCGCGGATGGGGCTCGTGCGCTCGTTTCAGATCTCCGCCGTCTTTCCGCACCTGAGCGTGCTGGAAAACGTCCGCATCGCGCTGCAGCGGCGGCGCGGGGCGTCGTTCGATTTCTGGCGCAGCGAGCGGGTGCTCGATGCGCTGAACGCGCGGGCGCTCGAGCTGATCCATGCCGTCGGCCTGGCCGAGTTCGCCGCCACGCCTGCCGTCGAGCTGCCGTACGGGCGCAAGCGCGCGCTCGAGATCGCGACGACGCTCGCGCTGGAGCCCGAGATGATGCTGCTCGACGAGCCGACAGCGGGCATGACCCACGAGGACGTCGACCGCATCACCGCATTGATCAAGCGCGTCGCCGCGAATCGGACGGTATTGATGGTCGAGCACAACCTGAGCGTGGTGGAGACGCTGTCGAACACGATCACCGTGCTCGCGCGCGGCGAGATCCTGGCCGAGGGCGACTACGCCAGCGTGTCGCGCAACCCACAGGTCGTCGAGGCGTACCTGGGCGCCGGCCATGCGTGAGCGCCCGCCGCTCCTGACCGTTCGCGACCTGCACGCGTGGTACGGCGAGTCACACGTGCTGCACGGCGTGACCTTCGACGTGCATGCCGGCGAGGTCGTCACGCTGCTCGGGCGTAACGGCGCCGGCAAGACGACCACGCTCAAGGCGATCATGGGGATCGTCGGTCGACGCCGTGGCTCGATCGCGTTCGAGGGGCATGAGCTCGTCGGTCGGCCGTCCAATCACATCGCGCGGCTCGGCATCGCGTTCTGCCCCGAAGAGCGCGGCATCTTCGCGAGCCTCAACGTCGACGAAAATCTCATGCTGCCGCCGCAGGTACGTGCCGGCGGGCTCACGGTGGCGGCCATCCACGAGATGTTTCCGAACCTGAAAGAGCGCCGGCGCAGTCAGGGCACCAAGCTCTCCGGCGGCGAGCAGCAGATGCTCGCCATCGCGCGAATCTTGAGGACGGGCGCCCGGCTGCTGCTGCTGGACGAGCCGACGGAGGGCCTGGCGCCGGTAATCGTGCAGCAGATCGGCGCGACGATTCGCCGCCTGAAGTCCGAGGGCTTCACGATCCTGCTCGTCGAACAGAACTTCCGGTTCGCCGCCACGGTGGCCGACCGCCACTACGTGATGGAGCACGGGCGCGTCGTCGACACCATCGCCAACGCGGAGCTCGACGCGAACATGGACAAGCTCCACGAATATCTCGGGGTCTAGCAACGCACTCGAAAGGAGCTCGAAGATGACTGTGATGCGCGCGCTCGTCGTGGCCGTGGCGCTGCTGGCCGTGGCCCTTCCCGCTCACGCCCAGATCTCCGACGGCGTGATCAAGATCGGTGTCATGAACGACCAGTCGGGCACGTACGCGGACCTGGCCGGTCCCGGCTCGGTGGTCGCCGCGAAGATGGCCATCGAGGACTTCGGCGCGGCCAAGAAGAACATGAAGGTCGAGGTGCTCGTCGCCGACCACCAGAACAAGCCGGACGTCGGCTCGTCGATCGCGCGGCAGTGGTTCGACGCCGATCACGTCGACGTCATCGTCGATGTGCCGACGTCATCCGTCGTGCTGGCCGTCAACCAGGTCGCGCGCGAGAAGAACAAAGCGCTCATCGTCTCGACGGGCGCGACGTCGGACCTGACGGGCCCGCAGTGCTCGCCGAACGCGATCCACTGGACGTACGACACGTGGTCGCTGGCCAACGGCACCGGCTCGGCGGTCGTGAAGACCGGCGGCGACACCTGGTTCTTCCTCACCGCCGACTACAAGTTCGGTCACGATCTCGAGCGCGACACCGAGGCCGTGGTCGTCAAGAACGGCGGCAAGGTGGTCGGCAAGGTGCGCCACCCGTTCCCGACCTCGGACTTTTCGTCGTTCCTGCTGCAGGCGCAGGCCTCCAAGGCCAAGGTCATCGGCCTCGCCAACGCCGGCGCGGATACGACGAACGCGATCAAGCAAGGAGCCGAGTTCGGCATCGTGAAGGGCGGGCAGCAGTTCGCGGGCCTGCTCGTGTTCCTCACCGACGTCCACGCGCTCGGGCTCGAGAAGGCGCAGGGGCTGCTGCTGACCGAGTCGTTCTACTGGGACCTGAACGACAAGACGCGCGCGTTCTCGACCCGGTTCGCCGAGCGGCATCACCAGGCCAAGCCGACGATGGCCCAGGCCGGCGTGTACTCCTCGGTGCTGCACTATCTGAAGGCGGTCGAGGCGCTCAAGAGCGATGACGGCCCGAAGGTCATCGCGAAGATGAAGGAGCTGCCGACCGACGATCCGGTCTTCGGCAAGGGCATGGTCCGCGCCGATGGGCGCAAGATTCATCCGATGTACCTCTTCGAGGTGAAGAAGCCGTCGGAGTCCAAGGGCGCGTGGGACTATTACAAGGTGCGGGCGACGATCCCCGCCGAGCAGGCGTTCCGGCCGATCGACCAGGGGAACTGCCCGCTGGTAAAGAAATAGCGCGTGACGATCTTCGGCGTCCCGACGCAGGCGCTATTCGGTCAGCTCTTGATCGGGCTGATCAACGGCGCCTTCTACGCCATGCTGAGCCTGGGGCTGTCCGTCATCTTCGGGCTGCTCAACATCATCAACTTCGCGCACGGCGCCCAGTACATGCTGGGCGCCTTCGTCGCGTACTTCGCGCTCTCGTGGGCGGGGCTCGGCTACTGGCCCTCGCTGCTCATCGCGCCGATCGTGGTCGGGGCGTTCGGCATGGTGATCGAGCGCACGATGCTCAAGCGGCTCTACCAGCTCGATCATCTCTACGGGCTGCTGCTCACGTTCGGCGTCGCGCTCGTGGTGCAGGGCGTGTTTCGCAACGAGTTCGGGTCATCCGGGCTGCCGTACGCGGCGCCCCCGCAGCTGACCGGCGGCTACAACCTCGGCTTCATGTTCCTGCCGACGTACCGCGGCTGGGTGGTCGTCGTCTCGCTCGTCGTGTGTCTGGGCACGTGGTACGTGATCGAGCGCACCAAGCTCGGCTCGTACCTCCGCGCGGCCACCGAAAATCCCGCGCTCGTGCAGGCGTTCGGCATCAACGTGCCGCGCATGATCACGCTGACCTACGGGTTCGGCGTCGCGCTCGCCGGGCTTGCCGGTGTGCTGGCCGCGCCGATCTATCAGGTCAACCCGCTGATGGGCGCCGATCTGATCATCGTCGTGTTCGCGGTGGTCGTCATCGGCGGGCTCGGCTCGATCATGGGCTCGATCATCACGGGCTTCGGGCTCGGCGTCATCGAGGGATTCACCAAGGTCTTCTATCCCGAGGCCTCGAACACCGTGATCTTCGTGATCATGGCGGTGGTGCTGCTCGTGCGTCCGTCGGGACTGTTCGGGCGCACCGCATGACGGGCCCGATCGACCGCATCGAAACGGTGCCGTCTCGCAACGCGCGCCGGGGGGGAGTTGGGGGGGAAGCCTCTTCTCCCCCGACGTCCATAGGCAAGGCGGCACGCATCAGCGTTCCACCGCATCAGCTCGCCGCGTTCGCGGTCATGGTCGTCGTGCTGATCGTGGCGCCGTTCCTCGTGTACCCCGTGTTCCTCATGAAGGCGCTGTGCTTTGCGCTGTTCGCATGCGCGTTCAATTTGTTGATCGGCTATGTGGGATTGCTCTCGTTCGGCCACGCGGCGTTTCTGGGCTCGGCGGGGTATGCGTCCGCCTACACGGCCAAGGTGTGGGGGCTGCCGCCCGAGCTCGCGATTGTCTTCGGCACGGCCGTGGCGTGCGCGCTCGGCGTCATCATCGGCGCGCTGACGATCCGCTCGCGCGGCATCTACTTCGCGAACATCACGCTGGCCTTCGCGCAGATGATCTTCTTCTTCTCGGTGCAGGCGAAGTTCACCGGCGGCGAGGACGGCATCCAGGCGGTGCCGCGCGGCACGATGCTCGGCGTATTCGATCTGCGGCAGAACTATACGATCTACTTCGTCGTGCTCGCCATCTTCCTGCTCGGGTTTCTCGTCATCTACCGCACGATCCATTCGCCGTTCGGCCAGGTGCTCAAGGCCATTCGCGAGAACGAGCCGCGCGCGACGTCGCTCGGCTTCCAGCCCGAGCACTACAAGCTGATCGCGTTCGTCATCTCTGCGACGCTGTCGGGCACCGCCGGCGCCACCAAGGCGATCGTGTTCCAGCTCGCCTCGCTCACCGACGTGCACTGGACGATGTCGGGCGAGGTCGTGCTGATGACGCTGCTCGGCGGCATGGGCACGGTGTTCGGCCCGGTCGTCGGCGCGTTTCTGATGATCTCGCTCGAGCACTACCTCGCACAGCTCGGCTCGTGGCTCACGATCGTGCAGGGCGGGATCTTCATCGTCTGCGTGCTGACGTTCCGCCGCGGCGTCGTCGGCGAGCTCGGCCGGCTGCTGCGCAAGCCTCTGTAGCGCGACGCGCGCGTGCGCGACGAGTCCCTGAAACAGCGAGCCGACAGTTTCGTAATGCAACCGATAGCGAGCGATGACGCTGTCGATCTTTGCTCGAAAGCATGGCCATCTTCTCGGTGCGACCGCCCGAGGACTTATGCCCGGTCGTGGTATTAATGCCCGGCGTGCGTGCCGATGGCCCGGAGTGTCGGTCGATGCGGGCTAGCGCAGAAGCGCTATGATTGGCGGGCGTTGGCGCCGGCAGCGAGCGGTCTGACATACCGGGGTCTCGGGTCGGCAAGGAATTTGCCGCGAACGGCAGCCAAATTCACGTGGAGGTCAGTTAATGAACGCCAGTTCTGTGCAGGCTTTCCTCTCCGACGACATCATCGCTCGCTGCGGCGAGCGCGCGTCAAAATACGATCGTGAGAACACGTTCTTCACCGAAGATTTCGAGGAGCTCCGCAAGTCCGGCTACCTGACGATCGCGGTGCCCGAGCAGTTCGGCGGCCGCGGCATGACGCTGGCCGACGTGTGCCGCGAGCAGCGGCGCCTCGCCTATCGCGCGCCGGCGACGGCGCTCGCAACGAACATGCACCTGTACTGGACCGGTGTCGCGGCCGACATGCGCAAGATGGGCGACAGCTCGCTGGAGTGGATCCTGCGCGAGGCCGGCACCGGCGAGGTGTTCGCGGCCGGCCACGGCGAGGCCGGCAACGACCTGCCGTTGTTTCTCTCGACGGCGAAGGCGCAGAAGGTGGACGGCGGCTACAAATTCTGGGGTCACAAGATCTTCGGCAGCCTCGCGCCCGTGTGGACGCGCCTGGGGCTGCATGCGATGGACGCGAGCGATCCCAAGGCGCCGAAGATCGTTCACGCCTTCATGCCGCGCGACACCAAGAGCTACACGATCAAGGAGACGTGGGACGTGCTCGGCATGCGCGCGACGCGCAGCGACGACACGATCCTGGACGGCGCGGTCGTTGCCGACAAGTACATCGCGCGCGTGCTGCCCGCGGGCACCGCGGACCTCTTCGTGCTGTCCGTGTTCGGCTGGGCGGAGCCCACGTTCGCCAGCATCTATCTGGGTCTGGCGGAGCGCGCGCGTGATCTGGCGGCCGCGGGGGTGAAGAAGCGCACGTCGCTCGCGCTGACACGATCGATGGCATACCACCCGGAGATCCAGCGCTGCTTCTCCGAGATGCAGCTCGCGCTCGAGGCGGCCAGCGCGCAGGTCGAGCGCGTGGCGCACGAGTGGTCCATTGGCTTCGATCACGGCATGCAGTGGCCGATGAAGCTCGTCGCGGCCAAGCACAACGCGGTCGAGGCCGCCAAGAAGGTGGTCGACCTCGCGATGTCGGTCTCGGGCGGCACCGGAATGTTCAAGACCAACGAGCTCGAGCGTCTGTACCGCGACGTGCGCTGCGGCGGGTTCCACCCGGCGAACACGATCCTCGCGCACGAGATCGTCGGCAAGACCGTGCTCGGCATCGATCTCGGCGAGCAGCCGCGGTGGGGCTGAGCTGATGCCGCTCTATCTCGACGTGCACAACAAGATCGAGGGCCTGACGACGGACGGCGCGGCCGACGCGCACCGCAAGGATCTCGAGGTCCAGACCAAGTACGGCGTGAACTATCTGCGCTACTGGTTCGACGAGGGCACGGGCAAGGTGTTCTGTCTCGTCGAGGCGCCCAGCAAGGAGGCGGCCGAGGCCGTCCACCGCGAGGCGCACGGCAACATCGCCGACGAGATCGTCGAGGTCAAGGAAGGCGCGTAGCTAGCGCGGCGGCCAGCCGCCGCATGCCCAGGCTGTTCGCGAGGTCCAGCGCGGCGCGATAGTGCTGTTTGGCGCTGTCGGGAGCGGTGTGCTCGGCGAGCGTGCCGAGCAGCGCGAGCGCGTACGCCTCATGGCCGCGCTCGCCGTGCCGGCGTGCGGTGTCGAGCGCGCGCGCCGCCGTGCGCTTCGCGGCCTCCATGTCCCCCTGCGCCAGCTCGGCGTCCGCGAGCCACGTGAGTCGCAGCGCGTGATTCGCGCCAAAATTCATCGACTCCGCGGCGGCCACGGCGTCCTTCAGCAGCGCGACGCCGTCGGCGGCACGTCCCGTGAGCGCGTAACACCAGCCCAGTGGGGCGGTCACGAGCGGGATCAGGATCGGGATATCGGCCATGCGGGTCGTCACGTGGGCCGGCTCGAGCACCGCGATGGCGGCGGCGTGATTGCCGCACAGCGCGCGGACGACGCCGGTCGCGGCGTGTCCGACGACCTCGCTGTACGTGTGCGCGTGCTGCCGTGCGATGGCCACCGCCTCCTCAGCGAGTGCGGCCGCCTCCGCTGTCTCGCCTTGCTCGACCAGACACAGCGCAAGCCAGGCGCGTGAGAACACCGCGGGCAGGCCCGCGAGTCCGAACGTCTGCGCGTGGAGATCCGGCTCGATGACCTCGACGTTGCGCCGCAGCGGTTCCACGGCCTTCGCGTACTCGCCGAGCGAGTGGTAGATCTGGCCCAGCCGATAGTTGCCGATCACCGAGAACGCGAAGTTACGAAAGCTACGGGAGAACTCGATCTCGCGGAGCACCAGCGGCAGCGCGCGCTCGTGCGCGCCGCTCCACCAGAGGTGCCCCGTGCTTTCAGCGCCGCCGAGCGTGACGGCGTCGATGCTGGGCGCCGACGCCGGCGGGCCCATGCGCTGCATGTACTGCATCGCCTTGTCCCACACCTCGCCGCGAAACGCGTGGTGCGCGAGCTGCTCGACGTGCTCGGCAAGGCGGTCGGCATACACCCGTTCGATGGCCGTGATCGCCCGCGCGTGCAGCGCGTGCCTACGGTCGCGCAGCAGGCCGCCGTACACGACCTCGTGAGTGAGCGCGTGCTTGAACGTGTACTCGAGATCGGGGAAGAGCTTGGCCTCGTACACGAACTCCCTTGCTTGCAGGCGGGCGAGCCCGCGCCGTAGCTGGTCTTCCGGCACGTCGCAGACTTCCTGCAGCAGCGCCCACGGCAGATCCTTGCCGATCACCGAGGCCGACTGCAGCAGCCCCTTGTCCTCGGCAGACAGGCGATCGATGCGCGCCGCGATGATGGCTTGCACCGTCGGCGGCACCTCGGGGGCCACCCGTTCCCTGGCGAGCCGATACGCGCCACGCTCGCCGACGAGCACCTCGGTCTCGACGAGCGAGCGCACGCTTTCCTCGAGAAACAGCGGATTGCCCTCGGTGCGCTCGATCAGCAGCTGCCGGAGCGGCTCCAGCGATGGGTCGGGGCCCAGGAGCGGCTCGAGCAGCGACTGCGCCGTCTCCGGCGAGAGCACGTCGATCCGGAGCTGACGGTAGTACGTCTTGCGCGCCCATCCGTGCTCGTATTCGGGGCGGTAATTCACGGCGAGCAGGATGGCGGCGCTCGGGATGCTCTCGACGAGGCTGTCGAGCACGGTCTGGGTGTCGGCGTCGATCCAGTGCAAGTCTTCGAACACGAGCACGAGCGGGCGCACGCGGCTCTCGCGCAGCAGCACGCGCTTCACGGCCTCCGTGACCCGCGCCTTGCGCGTCTTGGCGTCGAGCTGCAGAAATTCGTGGTCGTCCGGCAGCGCGTCGAGCAGCCAGAGGAGCGCCGGGATCTCGTTCTTCAGCGTCTCGTCGAGCGTGAGGACGTGGCCCGTGATTTTCGCGCGCACCGTCCGCGTGTCGTCGCGATCGGTGATCTTGAAGTACGCCTTGAAGAGATCGCTGAGCGGGACGTACGACGTGGCTTTTCCGTACGACACCGAGCTCGACTCCAGCACCGTCCAGTCGCGCACGCGATGCGAGTGAATGAACTCGTAGATCAGGCGTGACTTTCCCACGCCGGGCTCGCCCACGACGGCGGCGATTTGCCCGTGGCCGGCGCCGGCCTGCTCGAGCGCGCGATAGAGTTGCTCCATCTCGGCATCGCGGCCGACGAAGCGCGTCAGGCCGCGCGCCGCCGACACCTGCAGCCGCGTCCGCGCCGCGCCGGCGCCCACGATTGCATAGACGTTCATCGGTTCCGGCAAGCCCTTGATCGGCATCGGTCCCAGCGCCTTGACCTGGAGGAAGCCTTCGACCGCTCGCAGCGTCGTCTCAGTGGTGAGGCTGCTACCGGGCCGGGCGAGCTGCTCCATACGGGCGGCAAGGTGCGTGGTTTGCCCGACCGCGGTGTAGTCCATGTGCAGGTCGCTGCCGATGGAGCGGACGACGACGTCGCCGGAGTTGATGCCGACGCGGATCTGCACGTCGACGCCGTGGCGGCGATTGAGCTCTTCCGCGTATCGCGCCGCCGCCTCCTGCATCCGCAGCGCCGCGTAGCAGGCGCGTACCGCGTGGTCCTCGTGCGCGACGGGCGCGCCGAACAGCGCCATGATGCCGTCGCCCATCACCTGGTTGACCGTGCCCTCGTAGCGGTGGACCGCGTCCATCATGAGCTCGAGCACGGGATCGAGGATCTTGCGCGCCTCTTCGGGATCGCGATCGGCCAGCAGCTCCATCGAGCCCTTCACGTCGGCGAAGAGGACGGTGACCGTCTTGCGCTCGCCCTCGAGCGACGGCCGCGACGTCAGAATGCGCTCGGCGAGATGCTTGGGCGTATACGTTTGCGGCGACGGGGCCGCCGCGGCCGCGCCGCCCATCGGCGTCGCGCACTCGATGCAGAACTTCGCCGTCGCGGGCAGCGACGTTCCGCACGCGGCGCACCGCAGCGCGAGCGGCGATCCGCACTCCAGGCAGAACTTGGCCTGCGGCGGGTTCTCCTGACGGCAGCGCGTGCAGGTCACGCGCTCAGCCTATGGATGCCATTGCGGATGGTCAAGCGTCGCACACGTGCGACGCGCACGAGCCGATCGTGCGCATCCCTCCGTTCTGTTGCCGACTGATTGACGATGTCGGGCGGGTCGTCGTCTATACTGACGCCGTTGGCTCTGGGTGCCCGTCGTCTCATCGTGAGCGGCTGGCTGGGTAATCACCGCTATGCCGTGCTGTTCTATGCCGTCCTGCTTACGCTCGTCGCCGGTCCACTGCTGGGCGCGCTGCGGTTCAGCGGCGACGTCCTGCAAATCTTCCTCCTCTTCAGCCTGCTCGTCGCGCTGCTCGGAGTCCCGGGCAAGCGGCGTCGCCTGCTGCTAATTCTGGTCGCCGCTGTCGCCGTCGGCCTGCGCGCCGCGCCGCCGTCCCAGGTCCGTGCGGAGGTGGGAATCGGCGCGTTGCTCGTCGTCAGCGTGCTGGCCCTCCTGGCCGCGGCCAGCGCGGTGCGGTTCGCGGTCCGCGCGCAGGTCATCAACGCCGAACAGATCTACGCGGCGCTGAGCGCATATCTCCTCGCGGGACTGTGCTTCGGCGTTGTGCACTGGGTGATTTCCGCCGCGTGGCCCGGCTCGCTCGGCGAGGCCGGTGCGTCGGGCCCGCCGGCCGCCATTGCGCTCTCCACGGCCATCTACTACAGCTTCGTGACGCTGGCCACGCTTGGGTATGGCGACATCGTCCCCAAGAGCGAGCTGGCGCGCGGCGTGGCCGTGCTCGAGGCAGTAGCCGGGCAGCTCTACATCGCCGTTACGATCGCGCGCCTCGTCGGCGCTCAACAACAGGCCTCGCGGCCCGGCGGCGGCTAGCGGACAAAACGAAGGCGCCACGGCCCCGCGGGCGGCGGTGCTACACTGCCGCCGCGCGCATGGCCGGGGCCTTCCTCGAGCGGTGGTTCGGGTTCACCCGATGTCACACCGACCTGGCCACCGAAGTGCGCGCCGGCGTCACCACGTTCATGGTGATGGCCTACATCATCTTCGTGAACCCGATCGTGCTCGGTTACGTCGGCGTGTCCGGTCTCGAGGGCCGTGGCCTGCCGTTCGCGCCGACGCTCACCGTGACGTGTCTGACCGCGGGCCTGCTGTCGATCGCGATGGGGCTCGCCAGCAACTACCCGTTCGCGCTGGCGCCCGGGATGGGACTGAACGCGGTGGTGGCCTTCGAGCTCGTGGCCGGCCGCGGCCTGACGTGGCCGCAGGCGATGACGATCGTGTTCCTCGAGGGCGTCGTCATCACGGTGCTCGTGCTCACACGCTTCCGTCAGGCCATGCTCGATGCGGTGCCCATCGCGCTCAAGCGGGCGATCAGCGTGGGCATCGGGCTCTTCATCGCCTTCATCGGCTTCTTCACCGCCGGCTTCGTCGTGAAGCCCGACAAGGGGCCGCTGCCGGTCGGCCTCGGAGCGTTCGGTACGCTGCCCGCGGTCGTGTTTCTGCTCGGCTTCGTTCTGACGGCGTGGCTCATGGCGCGCCGGGTGCGCGGCGCGCTTCTGCTGGGCATCGTGCTCACCACCGCGCTCGCCATCGTGCTCAATGGCGTGCTGGCCGGCTGGAAGGGCTTCGCGACGCCGGGCGCGGCGACGATTCCGAGCGCAATCGTGCAGCGGCCGGATCTCTCGACGTTCGGCCGGCTCGATTTCGGGGTCATCGGCCGACTCGGCATCGTCACCGCCGTGCTCGTGACGTTCTCGATCATGCTGAGCGACTTTTTCGACACGATGGGCACCATCATCGGTGTCGGCGGCAAGGGCGGCTTCCTCGACGCCGAGGGCCGGCTGCCCCGCAGCGACCGCGTGCTGCTCGTGGACTCGCTCGGCGCCGCGGCCGGTGGCCTGGCCAACGCGAGCAGTAACACCACCTATATCGAGAGCGCGGCGGGTGTGGCGGAAGGCGGGCGCACGGGGCTCGTGCCCGTCGTCACCGGCCTGCTGTTCCTCGGCGCGATGTGGCTGTCGCCGCTGGCCAGCGTCATCCCGGCGCAGGCGACGGCGCCCGCCTTGATCATCGTCGGCTTCTACATGATGGGCGTCGCGCGCGACATTCCGTGGGACGAGTACGACGAGGCGATCCCCGCGTTCGTCACGATGCTCGTCATGCCGTTCACCTGGTCGATCACCAACGGCATCGGCGCCGGATTCGTGACGTTCGCGGCGATCAAGGTGCTGAGCGGGCAGGGAAGGCGCGTGCACTGGATGGTGTACGCGGCGTCAGTCGCGTTCGTCGTCTACTTCGCGCTGCCCCTCATCGAGCGCGCGCTACACGCGGCCTGACCGCGCAGGTCGCGCCGGTCGGCGGCGGCGTTCGTCGCTTGCGCGCCGGATGCCTCGCCTGTACGCCGCAACTCGCTCGGACGGGACTCGCTCACCCCCCATCCCCCAGCGGGGGTGGCTCGGCGACCAGCCGATCGATGCCGACGTCGCTCGTCACGTCCTGCGCTTCGTGCGGCGACGACGGCTCGCCATCAACGGCGCTCCAGCGACGACGGCCACCGACGACCACGCACCGCGACGCGCGCAGCAGTCAGGCGGCTGAGAGCGCGCGCTCGATGAGGGGCAGCGCGAAGTAGACGACGAACGCGACTGACGCCGCGTACACCATCCAGTGCACGCGCCTTCCCTGCC
>JBKOUQ010000222.1:0-21398 GCA_046723475.1 Candidatus Methylomirabilota bacterium | reverse complement strand
GCGCGGGGGCGCGCCGCCCCGCACCGAGCCGTCGCAGCGCGGCGGGGCCGCGCGGCTCGCGATCGAGTGCAGGCAGGACACACACCGAACGGTGTCGCCCAAGCGCACGCGCGGCATCGACGATCTCACGTTCGGCGGCGACGCGCGCCGTGCAGAGCGCACACCGACCATCCGCCGGCGTCACCCGGTTGACGATGATCTCGTCGACCGAGATCCCGGCCGCGTCGAGCGCGTGAATCGCGTCGCGGGCCTCCTCCAGGGCCAGCGCCTCCGGCAGCAGGACCCAGCTGAACCGGCACCGCGCGCGGTCCCGGAGCAGGGCGTGCAGCGTGCGCGCCTCGCCTTCGATCTCGGCCACGAGCGCGTCGGCGGCGTCGCGGCGATGGGCACCCACGAGGCTCTCACCGAGGAATCGGTGCTTGGCCAGCATGTCCGCCAGCACTCCTGCGACGCGCGCGAGCGTCTCCGGCATCGCGAGCAGCCGCAGCGTGTGCCCGGTCGGGGCGGTATCGACGATCACGTCGTCGTGCGCGGTCGCCGCCGCGAGCCGGTGCAGCTCCACCAGGCCGATCAGCTCGTCCACGCCGGGCAGCGACAGCGCGAGGAGACGGTCGACGTCGTCTTCGTCGAGATACGTTCCGCGTGCGGCGATCGTGCGTAGCGGGTGGCGGCGTGCGGAGAGCCAGCGCTCCAGCGCGCGGTCCGCGTCCAGCTCCACCGCGGCGAGGCGGCCGCGGCGTGTCGGCATTGCGGCCGGCCGCGACGACAGCCGGCGGGCGAGGGCGTCGCCGAGTGAGTGCGCGGGATCGGTCGAGACGAGGAGCACGCGCTGGCCGCGCTCGGCGGTCGTGAGCGCGCGGGCTGCCGCGATGGTGGTCTTGCCGACGCCGCCCTTGCCGCCGACGAACCGGAATCGCGGCGCCCGCGTCACCGCGCGACGCTGGCGTCCCCGGCGTCGCGGTCGCCGCTGCCGTCGTCGAATTGCGCCTCGATGCCGGTGATCCGAAACTCGCCGCCCGCGGCGGGACCCTGCTGCCGCTCGCGAATCTCCCGCAAGCGGGCGAGCAGCACGGCCTCGAGGGCGGTGAACTCGGTCTCGCTGATCTCGCCGAGCTCGAGCCGCATCTGCGCGGCCAAGAGCTCTTCGCGCAGCACGGTGTCGTCGTTCAGCTCGCTGTCGACGGCGGCCGCGATGCGCCCCAGGACGAACTTGAGGCCGCCGATCAGCAGCGTGTCGAGGATGATCATCAGCCGCCCGGTGTCGCGCGCTCCAGCTTGAGCCGGATGTTGACGAAGTTGTAGGGGGGCCAGGGCCCGGTGTAGCGGAACGTGAGGTGCGCGGACTTCGCTCCGACCGCCTTGACCTTGGCGTCGAAGGCCTGCTCCCGGTCGCGGGAGACGAGGAAGGCCGCGTTCATGATCATCTTGTCGCCGATCGGCTTGTTGGCGCGCGAGGCCACCGCCACGTCGCGCAGCGCCTCGAAGATTTCGCTGACGTAGCGCTCGGAGCGCGTCTGCAGCGCGCTTTCCACGAGACGCCCGTACTGCACGCGCGCGAAATACGTGGGACCGCGCTGCGACGAGATCTCGCCCTTGAGGTGGCGGACGTCGTCGTCTTCGCGCTCGATCTGCTTGATGATCTCGTCGCGCTCCCACAGGACCTTGAGGCCGAATTCGACCTTGTCCTCCATCTTGAGCAGCACGTCGATGAAGGCGCCGTACGCCCCGCGCAACAGCTCGATGATGTCGTCGCGCGTCTTGAACACGGTGCCGAACGACATCGGGATGACGGTGTGATCGCGCATGACGGCCTCGTTCACCCGCTCGTGGGCCAGCACGTTCTCGCGCGTGGCATCGAGGACCTCGAGCGGCGTGTCGGACACGACGGCCGCGATGTCCTTGTAGTGCACCGTGCTCACCTCGGCCGAAACGGTTCCCAGGCCGATCGCGCCGAACCGCAACGGCTCTTCGGAGCGAATGACGCAGTACACGTACTTGCCGCGGCTCTCGCCTGGCTTGGCGCCGGCCTTCGTCGGCACCGCCGGCGCCGTCACGCGCGGCGGTGTCTCGCGGATGACGCGCGCGCCGGCGACCCCGTTGGGGTTGACGTCGGTTTTTTCCGCCCGACGCAGCGAGCGCACGGTGCGGCGCGAGGGCTTCGGCTTCGGGGGCATCGTCAGCGTCCTCTCTCCGGAATGTCCGGTCGGCCTTTCAGCATCGAGACGATCTCTTGCAGGAGACGCTCGGGCAGGCACGGCTTGGTGATGAACGCATCGCAGCCCGCATCGATCGCACCCTTCGAGTGCCCGGCCAGCGCGTGGCCGGTGAGCGCGATCACGGGCGTGGCCCGCGTGCGCTCGTCCGACTTGAGACGGCGCGTGGCCTCCCACCCGTCGAGGCCGGGCAGCGACAGATCCATGACGACGAGGTCCGGCTGGAGCGCGAATGCCTTCTCCAGCGCCTCGTGGCCGTTCTGCGCTTCCGCGACGCGATAGCCCGAGAACTCGAGGAACTGACTGTACATCTCGCGGTTGTCGGCGAAGTCGTCCACGATCAGCACCAGCGGCGCCGGTCGCGGCGCGGCCGCCGCTGGCTCGGGCTTCGCGGGCTGCGTGCGGCGGGGCGTCATGCGCGCTTGACCTCGCGCGGCAAGAAGAGCGTGAACGTCGAGCCGCGGCCCACTTCACTGTCGAGTGCGATGTGCCCATCCAGCATGCCGGCGAGTCGGCGGCAAATGGCCAGCCCCAAGCCCGCGCCGGTGTACTCACGCGTCGGCGAGTTGTCGGCCTGCCGGAAGTCTTCGAAGATCCGATCCCGGTCCTCGCGCGACACGCCGATGCCGGTGTCGGCGACGGCGATGGCGATCTCATTACGCGCGGCGACGTATTGCGTCCGCACATCGACCGACCCGTGCGGCGTGAACTTGATCGCGTTGCTCAGGAAGTTGATGACGATCTGCTTGACCTTCTGCCGGTCGGTGGCGAGCGGCGGCATGCCGGCGGCGACCTGCGTCGTCACCGCGAGCCGGGAGCGCGAGATGAGCGGCTCGGCCTCCGCGAGCACTTCGCCCACGAGGTCCTTGACGTCGAAGGTCGTCACCGTCAACGGCATCTTGCCGGCCTCGATGCGCGAGATGTCGAGGATGTCGTTGATGATGGCGAGCAAGTGGTGCGCATTGCTGTCCACGCGCTCGAGATTGCGCCGCTGCTGCGGCGTCAGCTCGCCGGTGACGCCCTTGAGGAGCATGCTCGTGTAGCCCAGGATCGCGTTGAGCGGCGTGCGGAACTCGTGCGACATGTTCGCCAGGAACTGCGACTTTGCCGCCGACGCCTGCTCGATCTCGAAGTGCGAGCGCCGGAGCAGCTCGTTCTGGCGTGTGAGCTCGGCCGTGGCCTCGCGCACCTTCTGCTCGAGCTCGCTGGAGGCGCGCTTGAGCTGCTCGTAGAGACGATCCCGCTCGAGCTCCTGGGTGCGGTCGTGCAGGATGGTCACGATCGCCGTGACCTCGCCGTGCTCGGAGACGATCTTGCCGGAGATCGCCTCCACCGGCAGCGCGGCTCCCGTCCGCGGGTCGACGAGCCCGATGGCGCCGCTGCGGCGCATGGCGCCGGGCGCGAAGAAGAGGTTGGACACGAACGACGAGAAGTGTGCGTCGTTCGCCTGCACGGTGCGTCGCACCTCGTCCCCCGCGTCCGGCTCGGCGGTGAAGAGGCGCTCCGCCGGCGCGTTCATCATCACGATGTTGGCGTTCGAGTCGGTGACGAGAATCGGATCGGCCACGGAGTCGATGATGAGGTCGAGCCGGTCACGCTCGGCGCGCGCGTCGCTTTCCGCGAGCCGCAGCTTCCGGTAGTTTTCTTCGATCTCCTGGGTGGCTCTTCTGAGATCCGTGACGTTGCGCAGGATCGAGACGATGCCCGTGCCTTCGCGCGGGTCCATCGTCACGGTGCTGAGCAGCTCGAACAGCAGATCGGACCCGTCCACCGGGTCGACGAGCAACAGCTCGTGCCGCCACGGTTCGCCGCCCTCGATGGCCCGCTGGGTCAACGCCGAGGAGAACAGCATGTTGTTGAGCGCGATGGCGCGCCGCCGGCCCTCGCTCTCATCCTCGCCGGCCGACAGCAGCGTCTCGGCGCGGGTGTTGGCGACGGTGATGCGGCCCTCGGTGTCGGTCAACAAGATCGGATCGGTGACCGCGTTGATGATGTTGTAGAGCAGCGAGCGCTCGCGCAAGATGCGGCGCTCGCCGTCCTCGCGGCGCTGCGCGGCGCGCAGCGCGTCCAGGCGCGGCCCGAGCAGGCCCGCCACCCACCGCGCCTGCGCCTCGACGTCTGGATCGGTCGAGGCGAGCAGCAGCAGTCCCACCGGATATTCCTCGAGGATCCGACGCCCGTGCAGCGGCAGCGCGATCAGGCGTGCCGAGTCCAGCGGCGTGCGCGGCGCCGGGCGCCCGTTGCGACCGAAGACGCTTCCGCCGACCCCGACGGTAGACGCGACGAGGGGCTCGCCGTGCGCTTCGAGGTCGAGCGTGAACGACCGGACGCGTGCGCCGCGGATGCCGAGTGTCGCCATTGGCCGCAGCACCGTGGGACTCTCGGCCGACCCGACGAGGCAAAGTCCGCGCTTGAGCTGTGCACAGCGGCCGAGCCAGTCCAGCGCGGCCTGCGCACAACCGGTGACGTCGTCGGTGCCGAGCAGCGCCTCCGCCAGCGTGAGTCGTTCGGAGGTGCCGATCTTCGCCCGGCGCCGCGCCGTGCCGCGCAGCGGGGCGTGCGGGCTCACGGCCGCCGCAATCTCCGGGCGGCGGTTGTCTCGCGGCGCGTGCCGGCGATCTGCGCGCGCAGCGCCGCGTTCTCCGCGATGACGGCGTCGGTGCCCCGGCCATCGATGGCCGGCCGTGACGCCGGCGTCACCGAGCCGACCGCCTCGGAGTACTTCAGATAAGTGTCGATGGACGCGACGACGACGCGCGCTTCGACCGTGATCAGGTCGATGCCGACGAGTGAGACGCGCACCCACGCGTCGATGACGATTCCCTTGTCGAGCACGCGGTCGAGGACGTCGATGAGGCTCGTCCCGCCGCTTGTCCGTTCGACTGGCATCGGTCAGTCTCCTTGCCGATTCGTGTCGCCGCCGTCGCGGCGCATGTTCTGACGGCGCGAGGTGAGCGACGCGACTTTGCGCTCGAGCTGGCGCACCTGCCGGCGCAATTCCTCGTTCTCCGCGGACAGACGGTTGCGGTTCGGGGCCAGGTGGGCGTCGTACTTCCACCAATCGAGACCGATCTGCTGCGCCTTGTCGATCGAGCACACGATCAAGCGGATGCGAATCGTGAGCAGCTCGACTTCGGCGAGCGAGATCTTGACGTCGCCGGCGACGACCAGACCCTTGTCGAGGACGCGGTCGAGCACATCGACCAGTCCACTGGCGCGACCATTCGAGAGCTGGAAATCGGATCTCATTCGACGAGTAGCGACCTCATACGGAGTAGCGACTTCATGTGTTGCTTGGTGGCCGCAGTATAGGAGGCCTGGCAAGCCTCCAACAACCCGTGAAAAAGTTTTCCCACCCGCGCAAACGCCATCGTGGGGAGTACTTAGCTATCGCGACGGCGCCCGAGCCATCGCGAGCAGCGCCCCGCCGAGGAGGTTCGCGACGGCCGCGGCGCGAAAGATCGGACTATAAGTGCCCGTCATGTCGTAGACGATTCCCGCCACCACCGGACCCCAGGCGGCCAGCGCGCCGGCGAAGGCGAACAAGAACCCCACCAGCGAGCCGGCCTGCTCGGGGCCGAAGAAGTCCCCGACGATTGCCGGAAATAGCGCCGACACCGTGCCGTAGGAGACGCCGAAGCCGACTGCGGTCACGACGAGTGCCTGCAGCGTCTGTATGCTCGCAAACCCGATGAAGGCGACCGCCTGCAGCGCCATGGCGGCGATGATTGCGGGCCGCCGACCGATGCGGTCGGACACGGCGCCCATCACGAGCCGCCCACCGACCGCGCCGGCGCCGAGCGCGCTGACGAGCCAGGCGCCCGTGCCCGCGTCGAAGCCGAGGTCGCGGGCGAACGGCACGAGATGCACGAGCGGGATGAACACCGCGAGCCACGTCGCCGTGAATGCCCCCGCCACGAGCCAGAACACGCGGCTGCGCAGGGCGCGCTGGAGGCTCCAGGCATGTCTCGTCGCGATGGAGACTGCGGGCGCGGCGGCGTCGCCGTCGGGACGAAGTCCCAGCGAGCGTGGGTCACGACGCATGACGGTCGCGGCGAGTCCGAGCGCGACGAACACGGCGATCCCGAACGCGACGTACGCCACGCGCCAGCCCACGGTGATGACGAGACGGTGCGCCACCAGCGGCAGCACGAACGTGCCGAGCGAGGCGCCGGTCGACGCGACGCCGAGGGCAAGGCCGCGCCGGCGCGCGAACCATTTCACCACCGTGCTGTGGCACGGAACGTACGCCGTCCCCATGCCGAGCGCACCGACGACGCCGTAGACGACGTAGGGCTGCCACAATTCACGGACGAGCGCCATCGTGGCCAGCGCGCCGCCGAGCAGGACCGCGCCCGCGCTGACGACGATGCGCGGCCCCCATCGATCGGTCAACCGGCCGGCGGGGAAGCCGACGAGGCAGTAGCCGAACGCGTAGAGCGAGAACACGCCGGAGAGCCCCGCGCGACTCCAGCGGAACTCGTCGAGAAGCGCGGCGAAGAAGATGCTGAAGCAGTACTGCGCGCCGTAGGCCGTGAAGAGGACGACGAAGGCGGCGGCGACGATTCGCCAGCCGTAAAAAATCACTTCCTGCTGCTCTTCGGTACGCCGTTCCTGGACGCTCCGTTCTTCGGCAAGAGCTCGGCGAGAAACTTTCCGGTGTACGAGCCCGGCGTGCCCGCGATGGCTTCCGGCGGGCCCTCGGCGACGATGTCGCCGCCCGCATCGCCACCCTCGGGGCCGAGGTCGACGACCCAGTCCGCCGCGCGCACGACGTCGAGATGGTGCTCGACGAGGACGACCGTGTTGCCCGCGTCTACCAGGCGGTGCAGCACCTGCAGCAGCTTTTTGACGTCGTCGAGATGCAACCCCGTCGTCGGCTCGTCGAGGATGTAGAGCATGTCGCCGCTCGCACGCCCGGCCAGCTCGGCGGCGATCTTCAGTCGCTGCGCCTCGCCGCCCGAGAGCGTCGTCGCCGGCTGTCCCAGGCGCAGGTAGCCGAGCCCCACGTCCTGCAGCACGCGGAGGCGTCGCGCGAGCGCGGGCGTCGCCGCGAAGAACTCGACCGCCTCGTCGACGGTGAACGCGAGCACGTCGCCGATCGACTTGCCGCGATGCTTCACGCCGAGCACCTCGGCGCGATAACGACGCCCCTCGCACTCCTCGCACGAGACGTACACGTCTTCGAAGAAGTACATCTCGAGCTTCTGAAAGCCGTCGCCCTGGCACGATTCGCAGCGGCCGCCGGGCACGTTGAACGAGAACGCGCCGGCGCCGAGGCCGAGCGTCTTGGCCCGGGGCAGCGCCGCGTAGAGCTTGCGGATCTCGTCGAACGCCTTGACGTACGTGACGGGATTGCTGCGCGGCGTGCGCCCGATCGGCTCCTGGTCGATGAGGCGGACACCCTTGACGTACTCGAGGCCCGTGAGCGCGGTGTACGTGCCCGGCGGCTGAAACTCCGTCTTGAACGCGCGCGCGACCGCGCGATAGAGCGTGTCGTGCACGAGCGTGGATTTCCCCGAGCCGGACACGCCCGTCACCACGGTCAGCGTGCCGAGCGGCAGCCGCAGCGTGACGTCCTTGAGGTTGTGCTCGCGCGCGCCCGTGAGGACGAGGTGCCGCCGGCCCGGCCGACGCGCGAGCGGTGCCGGGATCGACTCGCGGCCCGTCAGATAGCGCGCGGTGAGCGAGCGCGTGGTCTTGCGGAACTCCTCCTGTGAGCCGCTGAACACGATCTCGCCGCCACGCTCGCCGGAGCCGGGGCCGAGCTCGATGACGTGATCGGCCGCCTCGATGAACGCCCGATCGTGCTCGACCACGACGACGGTGTTGCCCGCCGTCGCGAGCTCGCGGCAGAGGTCGGCCAGCCGCGCGGTGTCGCGAGCGTGCAGACCGATCGACGGCTCGTCCAGGACGTAGAGCGTGCCGACCAGCTGCGAGCCGAGCTGATTCGCGAGATTGATCCGCTGCGCCTCGCCACCCGACAGCGTGCGCGTCTGGCGCCCGAGCGTGACGTAGCCGAGACCGACACGCAACAGGAACGTCAGCTTCGCCGAGAGCTGGCGCAGGATCTCGCGCCCGACCGCCGCCTCCCACGCCGTGAGCTCGAGCGACTCGAGCGTCGCGGCGGCCGCTTCGATGGTGAGCGCGGTGAATTCCGCGATGGTCAGGCCCGCGATCCGGACGGCGAGCGCGGGCGGCTTCAGCCGCGCGCCGGCACACACCGGACACGGCGATTGGGTGCGGTAGCGCGAGAGGAACACGCGCACGTGCAGCTTGTAGCGGTAGGATTCGATCTCCTCGAAGAACCCATTGATGCCGGGAAACTTCCCGTCGCCCTCGTAGACGAGGCGGCGCTCGCGCTCGCCCAGCTGCTCCCACGGCACGTCGAGATCGACGTTCGCGCGGCGCGCGGCCTTCACGAGCTCGCGCTGGTACCACTTGCCCGACGGGTGCGTCCACGGCTCGATGGCACCGGCGCCGAGGCTCCGCGCGCGGTCGGGCACCACGAGCTGCTCGTCGTACTTCAGAACGTTCCCGAAACCTTTGCACTCCGCACACGCGCCGAGCGGATGGTTGAACGAGAACAGCAGCGGCTGCGGACGCTCGAGCGCGGCGCCGCATGCGCCGCAGCGAAACTCCTCCGTGAACGCGCGTCGCGCGGCGCCGACGACGTCGACGGTGACGCGGCCGCCGCCGTCGCGCAGCGCCGCCTCCAGCGAATCCACGAGGCGCGCGCGCGTCTCGACGCTCAACACGACGCGATCGAGCACGACCTCGATCTCCGAGGCGGCGAGCGTCGCGGGCGGCGGGCCGGCGAGATCGACCACCGCGTCGTCCAGCCGCACGCGCGCGAAGCCCCGACGCGTCAGCGCCGACCACACCTCGGCGGGCGACACGCCGGCGGCGACGGGCAGCGGAAACGTGACGAGCGCCCGCGCGCCCGCGTGCTCGGCCAGCAGCGTGTCGGCCATGGTGGCCGCGGAGTGCGAGGTCGCGGGCGCACCGCACGCGGCACAGTGCACGCGACCGATCTTGGCGTAGAGCAGCCGCAGGTAGTCGTAGACCTCGGTGGCAGTGCCGACCGTCGAGCGGGCGGTGCGGACCGGGTTCTTCTGTTCCAGCGCGACGGCCGGGCGGATCTGCTCGATGCGATCGACGTCGGGACGGTCGATGCGCTCGAGAAACATCCGCGCGTACGTCGAGAGCGATTCGATGTACCGCCACTGGCCCTCGGCGAAGAGCGTGTCGAACGCCAGCGACGACTTGCCCGATCCCGAGACGCCGGTGACGACGGTGAGCCGATCGTGCGGAATGTCGACCGAAACGTTCTTGAGGTTGTTCTGCCTGGCTCCCTCGATGCGGAGAGCCGGGGGATGCGGCATTCGAGCAGTCCTCCTGAGGTGGGTAGTCTACAGGGGGTGCTATGATGGCGTCCAGATGCCGGACGCGATCCACGTGCTCGTCGTCGACGACGACACCAACGTTCGGAGTCTGCTGGTCGCGGTGCTCTCACGGTCTCCGTTCACCGTCGTCGACGCCGCGTCGGGCAGCGACGCGATGGCGCGTCTGGCGCGCGAAGAATTCGACGTTGCGCTCGTCGACGTGCAGCTGCCCGATCATTCGGGGCTGGACATCCTGCGCTGGGCGCGGGACGCCGACGTCGACGCCGAATTCATCGTCCTCACGGGTCACGCCGATGTCGAGACCGCCGTGCAGGCCATGCGGCTCGGCGCGTACGACTTCATCAGCAAACCGTGGAAGAATCCCGAGCTGCTCGAGGTCGTCGCGAAGGCTGCTGAGAAGAAGGCGCTGCGTCGCGAGAACTCCGCGCTGCGCGAGGTCATCACACGGCGCGACGGCTTGCCGACGATCATCGGCGACAGTCCGGCCATCGGCGAGGTGCTCGGCGTCATTGGTCGCGTCGCCGCGACCGATAGTCCGGTGCTCATCCACGGTGAGAGTGGTACCGGCAAGGAGCTCATCGCGCGCACGATTCACCTGCGCAGTCGGCGCGCGGGCCGGCCCTTCGTCTCGATCAACTGCGGCGCGCTCCCCGACACGCTGCTCGAGACGGAGCTGTTCGGCCACCGCAAGGGCGCGTTCAGCGGCGCGGTGACATCGAGGGTGGGGCTGTTCGAGGCGGCCAACGGCGGCACGCTGTTCATGGACGAGATCGGCGAGATGTCGGCGGCCATGCAGGTGCGTCTGCTGCGCACGCTGGATTCCGGCGAGGTGCGCCGGGTGGGGGAAGAGCGCGCCTTCCACGTCGACGTGCGGATCGTGGCCGCGACCGCAAAGGATCTCACCCGGGAGGCGACCGAGGGGCGCTTCCGCTGGGACCTCTTTTATCGCGTGTGCACGGTCGTGGTCGAGGTGCCGGCGCTGCGCCAGCGGCGCGACGACATTCCGCTGCTCGTGCAGCACTTCCTGAACGCCAATATCGGTGCCCGCAAGCCGCAGTCGTTCACGAAGGACGCGCTCGAGCGGCTCATGGCGTACGACTGGCCCGGCAACATTCGAGAGCTCCGCAACCTCGTCGAGCGACTTCAGATCCTCCACGAGGGCTCGGAGGTCCACGCGGCCGACTTGCCCCCCGAGCTGTCGCGGGTCCGCACGACGGCGCCGGTGGAGAGCGACGACGATCCGGTCCTCGTCCCGCTGTCCTCCGTCGAACGCCGCCACGTCGAGCGCGTGCTCAACGCCACGGGGTGGAACAAGGCCCGCGCCGCGCGCGTCCTCGACGTCGACGTCAAGACGCTGAACAAGAAGATCCGGGACTTCAGCCTCGAAAAACGGCCCTAGGAGTTCCTCCGGGCGGCCCGGAGAACCTCCCCGGAGCCGCGGCGAGGAACGTTCTACTTCTCCATCAACGGCGCGCGCTTACGGTGCACTTGGCGTGGCACCAACGTTGCCATTCTGATGATGCGTATGAAGAAGCCGAGACGCGCCGCCGATCAGCTCCTGAAGCCTCCGACGTCCGAGGTCGTTCTCTGGCGCCCGAACATCGTGCTGGCCAGCCGACTCGAGGCGCCTGCACGCCGCAAGCGTGTGACCCTTGCGGCGCCGACCGCGCAGCCCGAAACGGGGGAGGAGCGTATCGTCGGCTCGATTTTCTCGTTCGCGGACGCGGGCGCGATGCTCGCGGCACGCGCCGCCGAGACGCGCGTGCGTGCGGTCGAGGCGGGTTCCGCGCGCGATCGCGTGTCGGCTGCGATGGCCGCGTATCGGCTGGAAGCGTCGTTCGACGAGGCACTCACGGGCGCCTATCGACGGGTCACGGCGCTCATGGAAGAGCGGGGGCTCGCGTGAGAGATTCGGTGGCCGCCACGAGGTTCGAGGAGTCGTCGAACGTGTACTACCTGCCGGCGGCGATGCCGACGCCGGTCGTCGAGCGTCCTCGCGCGCGGTGGCCGCGGCTCCAGCGCGCGTGGTGGCGGATCCGCTTCGCGCTCGCCGGCATCCGGCTCGCGCTGAAGCCGGCGCCGACGCCGCTGTTCGCCGACGACGACGCGCTCGCCGTCCTGCACGGCCGCGCCGAGCTCGTCGACCGCCGCTCGCGCTGGAACCAGCCGGCGCAGGTGATCGAGTTCGACGCCGCGCGTGCCCGCCTGCGACCCTAGCGTTTGCAACGCGCGCCGCGCACACGTAATCTGCGCGGCCGATGCGCTGGCGCACCGTCTTCCTTCTGATTGCCATCACCGTCGCCGGCTGCTCGGGACCGCCGGCCGATCCGGTCGCCGAGCGCGGGCGTCAGGTGTACCTCTCGCAGTGCACGCAATGCCATGCGCCGGATCCCTCGCAGTCCGGTGCCGTCGGTCCGCCGGTCAAGGGCTCGTCGCGCGAATTGCTCGAGGCGCGGATCCTCAGGGCAAGCTACCCACCGGGCTACAAGCCCAAGCGTTCGACGCACGTGATGCCGGCGCAGCCGGCGGTCGAGCCCGAGATCTCAGCACTCGCCGCATACCTCAAGTAGCTCGGGGGCTGGGGGAGCCCTAGCGGGTCCCCCCCTCATTAGATTGGGGGGACCCGTACCGCTTCCCCCCAAACCCCCCTCATTCACGCGAGAGCGGACACCGTTTGAAACTCCGATCAGTGCATGACGATCACGAGGCCGCAGTAGAGGATGGCGGTTGCGATGAAGCCACCCCAGAACGTTCCGGAGACCGTGCTGAGCATTTTCTTGCCCGCGCCCGCGGTACCGACCATCGCGTTGAACTCCGCGGCGGCCATCACGACCAGCAACAGGATGAGCGCACCGATTTTCGCGCCCGGGCCGGTGGGCTCGGCCACCGCGAGATGGCTCGCGGCGCCCATGAAGAACAGCATCGGGATGGACAGCAATGTATTCGTTCTCGACGCGAACCCTGCCCGCTGGCCGCGTGCGGCCGCTTCGGGAATGGCCGAGCCACCTTTCGAGACCTGGGTAGCCGACGCGATTACGATCTGCTGCGCCGGCCAGATCACGAACCAGACGTTGAACCACATCAGGCTACCGAGCATGCCGCCGAAGAAGATCTTCCAACCGTAGGCAGTCGCAAAGAATTCCCTGACGCCGCCGTACCGGGCGAACATCACGTGCAGGATGATGAGCCACCCCGTGATGAACGTGAACATCGCGCCCCACCGGAACCACCACAGGGCGCGCCCGACGAGGCTCCCCACGATCATGCCCGAGCGCACGGGCGGCTCGGCGGTCGCGAAGAACGGCGTCTGCACGAAGTTGAAGTAGTAGAGCATGCCGATCCACGTGATTCCGGCCAGGAAATGAAACCACCGGAGCAGGAACTGCAGCCCTTCACCGCTGGCGAGCGCCATGGGCGTGCCTCCGTGGGATGTGGGGAGCTAGTCCTCTTCCTCGTCCAAGTCTTCATCGTCGTCGTCGTCCAGGTCGTCGTCCTCTAGATCGTCGTCGTCGAAGTCGTCGTCCTCCTCGTCGTCGTCCTCCTCTCCCTCGGTGGTGTCGGCGTCGAAGCCATCGTCGTCCTCGTCGAAATCTTCGTCGTCGTCGTCGTCATCGCCTTCGCCCAATTCGTCGTCGACGTCGTCGTCGTCATCATCGTCGAGGTCGTCGTCCTCGTCGTCATTGTCGAGGTCGTCGTCGTCCTCGTCCTCCTCGTCGTCGTCGACGTCTTCGCGGCGCATCGTGGGGTCGTCGTGCCAGGGGTGTCGCCGGAACTGCATTTGAAGAGTCCTCCGAGCCGTGTTGCTTGAGTGGCCGAAAACCGCGACGTCGGTTTGCCCGTGCGGATTATAACAAAGCCTCCTGCGCGGAGCGGTGTCGGCACGGCGCGCGAGGCCGACGCGGACGCCTGCGGACTGGCCGCGTTGTGCGCACGTGCGGTACACTCGTGCGCTGCCCGTTGGCTCGTCACCTGGCGGTGTAGCTCAGCGGCAGAGCAGGGGTCTCATAAGCCCCGTGTCGGAGGTTCAATTCCTCCCACCGCCACCACTCAATTCCTCCCGGCGCCCGCACGCAGCACGAACTTCTGCGCGCGCTTTCCCGTGTCGACTTCGGTCGTGTACACGTTACCTTTCGAATCGACGGCGAGGTTGTGGATCCAGTGGAACTGGCCGGCGGACCGGCCGTTGCGGCCGAAGGTCCCGACGATCTCGCCGCTGTGTCGGAGCAGCAGCCAGACGACGTTGTTTTCGCCGTCGGCGGTATAGAGATGTGTCTGGGATGCGTCCGCGGAGAGGTCGACGTCCCAGGCCGAGCCCGCACCGCGCGTCTCGCTCGCGACCGTGATCTCGCGCACGAACGTCCCATCGCGGCCGAAGACCTGGATGCGGTTGTTGCCGCGGTCGCAGACGTACAGCAGACCGTCGCGCGACAGGCGGATGCAGTGCGCGTTGCTGAACGCCTTCACCGTAGCATCACCGGGCGGACGTCCGTTCGCGCCCCAGTGACGCTTGTACGCGCCCGTGTCCGCATCGAAGACGATGACGCGGTGATTGCCGTAGCCGTCGGCGACGAAGAGCTCGTTGGTCGCGGAGTCGACCGCGACGTTCGACGGGCGATTCAGATGGCGTGTATCGCTGTCATTGCCGACGACTCCGGGCTCGCCGATCTTCATCATGAACTTGCCATCGCGGGTGTACTTGAAGATCTGACCGTCCTTCGCCCCGTTCCCGGCGAGCCACACGTGGTCGCGATGGTCGACGAAGATGCCGTGCTCGTTGTCGGGCCACGGGCTGCCCGGGGCCGGCCCCCACGCCTGAATGAGTGCCCCGTCCGCGTCGAACTCCATGACCGGTGGCGCGGGCATGCAGCAGCGCGACCGCGGAGGCGTGAGCGTCGCCCCGCGCTCGTCTTCGGTCAGCGACTTTGGCCGCTGCACGACCCAGACGTGATCGCGGCCGTCGACGGCCACGCCGGACGCCTGACCCATCAGCCAGTTGTTCGGTAGCGGCTTCGGCCAGAGCGGGTCGACGGCGAATTGCGGAGACGGATTCGTCGCGGCCGACGGGTCGCGGCCGCCGATTCGGGGCGCACACGCGACGGCTGCCGTGAGAATCATCGCGGAGGTGCAGCCGGCCCACACAATCCATCGCCGAGCCATGTCGACACCTCCCTGGTATCATCCGCCGCACTGCGGGTCCGACGTGCTGGGGCGGCGGACTGTCGGGGGAAGTTACAACACCGCGGTGCGCCTGCATAGCGCGTCTCACGATGCGCGGTGTGACGGCCACTTCGTGGTTTGGCATTGCGGTTGCGGAAGCGGGATCGATTTCGGAGGTGAGCCACATGTCCGCTCGATTGCTAATGGCCGGGCTCGCATTCTGGCTGATGCTCGCGCCCGGCGACAGGTGGTCGTGGGTCATCGTGGGGGGCCACGAGTCGCGCGCTGCCTGCGAGCAAGCGCGCCTGACACGGCCCGATGGCGACTACCTCGTCTGTGCAGCGGTATCGGACTCGTCGGCGCCTGCCCCCACGGTTGCGGACACGCAGCCGCA
Organism: Candidatus Methylomirabilota bacterium; assembly: GCA_046723475.1. Lineage (GTDB taxonomy): Bacteria > Methylomirabilota > Methylomirabilia > Rokubacteriales > CSP1-6 > AR12. The sequence continues at coordinate 6,228 of JBKOUQ010000222.1, read as the reverse complement.
CGACTTATTCCCGTGGATGGGCGGGTTAAAGTAAGGGGCCGGGAGGCTACCACATCATGCGCAAGCTGCTGCCGATCGCCCTTGCCATCCTCGTCGTCCTCTTCGTGGCAACCCACGCCGCGGCGGAGTCCACCTCGCAGCAAGCGGCATACGGAGCCGGCAGCGTCTTCAGCACGCTGCTCTACGCGCCGTTCAAGACGAGCTTCTGCGTCGTGGGCGGCGTCACGAGCGCGCTGACCCTGCCATTCGGTGGTACCGACACCGCCGGAAAAGTCGCGACGGCCGCTTGCGGCGGCACCTGGGTCATCTCCCCGGACACCTTGAAAGGCAAAGAGCGCGTTCGATTTGTCGGCGGCTCGTGACAGCGGTGAAGAGCGAGGACGTTCTCGTTCAGCACGACGGACCGATCGCCACCGTCATCTTCAACCGGCCCAAGATGCGCAACGCGATCAGCTACGCGATGTGGAACGAGATCGCGCGCGTCACCGAAGGCCTCGTGAAGGACGAGTCGGTGCGCGGCATCGTCTATCGCGGCGCGGGGACCGTCGCGTTCGCGTCCGGCGCCGATATCTCGGAGTTTCGCGAGCAGCGAAAAGACGCCGAATCGTCGCAGCGGTACGGGGCGGCGACCGCGGCGGCCTACGCGGCGATCCGCGAATGCCCCAAGCCCACGGTCGCGATGATTTACGGCTTCTGCATGGGCGGCGCGATGGGCATCGCGATGGGCTGCGATCTGCGCTTCGCCGCCGAAGGCAGTAAGTACGGAATTCCCGCCGCCAAGCTGAGCATCGTGTATCCGGCCGAAGCGATCGGGCAGCTCGTGGACCTCGTCGGCCCCGCCTACGCGAAAGACATACTGTTCTCGGCGCGCACCGTCGGCGATCGCGAGGCGCTCGCCATCGGCCTCATCCAGCGGCTCGTGCCCGAGGAGGAGCTCGAGCGCACGACGTACGAGTACCTGCGCCTGGTCAGCGACAACGCGCCCCTGTCCGTGCGCGGCAGCAAGCAGTCGATCCAGTTCTACGTCGCTGGCTACACCGACGAACGCCGGTCGCGGCTGGCCGAGCTGTCGCGCGAGGCCGCGGCCAGCGAGGATTACAAGGAGGGAACGCGGGCGTTCCTCGAGAAGCGCCCGCCGAAGTTCCAGGGCCGCTGAGCGCGGTGCGGTTCGAGTTTCTCAGCTCGACGCCGCCGAGCCCGACGGAAGGCAGCGGCACATGGGTCGCGATCGACGGTGTCATGCGCGGCCTCAGGCGTCTCGGCCACAGCGCACATCTTCGCGCAATCGCTTCACGCACGGGCTTCCATACGCTGGACCGGTGGCGCTACAACGCCCGTCTCGGGCGTACGCCGCCCGACGCGGATGTCGTCATCGGCGTCGACCTGGACGGCTACCGCTGGGCGCCACGCCGACCGCCCCGGGTCCGGTACGCGGTCATGCTGAAGGGCATCATCGCGGACGAGCTGCGCAACGAGCGCGGACTCGTGCGCGCGCTGCTGAGCGTGCAGGCGCGCTGGGAGCGATTGAACGTGCACCGCGCCGAGCGGGTAATCGTTCCAAGTCGCTACTCGGCGGGTGTCGCCGCGGAGGTTTACGGAATCGCGCGCGAGCGAGTGGCCGTCGTCCCCGAGCCGATCGATCTCGCGGAATGGCGCCGTCGCTTCGCGGCCGCCCCGTCGCGTGCTGCCGCCCCGCCGACGGTGCTCTGCGTGGCGCGCATGTACCCGCGAAAGCGCGTTGAGGACCTCCTCGAGGCGGTCGGGATACTCGCGCGCCGAATCCCCGGCGTGCACGTGCGCATCGTAGGCGAAGGACCGGAGTCCGCCCGCCTGCGCGCGCACGCGGCGGATCTCGGCGTGACGGGCGTCGTGACCTTCCTCGGTGAGATCAGCCGCTCGGCTCTGGCCGTAGAATATGTGCGTGCGCATTGCTTCTGCTTGCCCACGGTCCAGGAGGGCTTTGGGCTCGTGTTCGCAGAAGCCATGGCGGCGGGCGTGCCGATCGTCGCGTGTCGCGTCGCGGCCGTGCCTGAGGTCGTCGAGGACGGCCGTACGGGACTCCTGGTGAGCCCGCGGAATATAGAGGAACTGGCAAAAGCGATGGAAACTGTCTTGATGAACCCGGGGCTGCGTGCCGAGCTCGGCGCGGCCGGCCGGCGTCGGGTCGAGGCGTTCGACCTCGATCGTGTCGCGGCGCGGCTGCTCGAGGCGCTTGACCTGCCCGGCGGGCGACCGGCATGACGACGCGGGCGCGCTCGACGCGACGCTTCACATTCGCCGCCGGCCATCGCTATTGGGTCGCGGACTGGTCGCCCGCGGAGAACGAACGCCGGTTCGGCCGGCTGACGGTGCCGCACGGACACAACTACATGCTCGACGTGACCGTGAGCGGGCCCATCGACGAGCGCACCGGCATGGTCATCGATCTGGCGGAGCTCAAGCGGATCGTGAGCGAGACGGTGGTCGACCGCTTCGACCACGCGGATCTCAATACGGACCCGCTGTTCCGAGATCGCGTGCCGACGACGGAGAACATCGCGCTTGCGGTCTGGGAGCTGCTTGCACCGAAGCTGGGCCCCGATCGACTGGCAGCTGTGCGCGTGTGGGAGGATGCGACGCTCTACGTCGATTACGACGGTCATGCCTGAGCTGCAGATCACGCGGGTCTACCACTTCAGCGCTGCGCACCAGCTGGCGAGCGCCATGCTTTCCCCGGATGACAACGCCGCGCTCTACGGGGCGTGCCATCGGCCGCACGGCCACAATTACTATCTGGAGGTGACCGTGGCGGGCACGCCGGACGCGCGCACCGGGATGGCGGTGGACCTCGAGGCCCTCGACGATCATGTCCGGCGGACCGTGCTCGAGCACGTCGATCACGCGCGGCTGGAGGACGCGCCCGTGCTCGCCGGTGTGATCACGACGGGCGAGAGTCTGGCCCGCGCGTTTTGGCGCGCGCTCGCACCCGCGCTGCCGACGGGCCGGCTGTCGCGAGTCGGCGTGGTGGAGACGGCGAAGAACCGGTTCGAGTACTGTGGTGAGGAAGGATGATTGCGCGGAACGTACAGCAGATCCTGAAGGAGCTCGGCGAGGACACGCAGCGCGAAGGCCTCGCGAAGACGCCCGAGCGCGTGGAGGCGGCCCTCCGCTACCTGACCTCCGGGTACGACAAGAAGGTCGAGGATGTTCTGAACGATGCCCTGTTCGTCGAGAACTACGACGAGATGGTCATCGTGAAGGACATCGACTTCGCGAGCCTGTGCGAACATCACGTGCTGCCATTCGTCGGCAAAGCGCACATCGCGTACATGCCGCGAAAGAAGATCGTTGGTCTCTCGAAGATTCCGCGCCTCGTCGACATGTTCGCCAAGCGACTGCAAGTCCAGGAGCGATTGACGACGCAAGTTGCCAACGCCCTCAACGACGCCCTCGAGCCCCGCGGCGTGGCGGTCGTCTTGGAAGCGATTCACACCTGCATGCTGATTCGCGGCGTCGAGAAGCAGAATTCGAAAGCGGTGACGTCGGCGATGCTCGGCGCGTTCCGCGACCGTCCGGAGACGCGCGCGGAGTTCATGGAGCTGATCAAATCAGGGCGAGGACTTCAGCTATGAACGCACTCGCGGGCAAGACAGCGATCGTCACCGGCGCGGGACGTGGTATCGGTCGCGCCATCGCGGTGGCCTTGGCGGCCGAGGGCGCGGGCGTGGCGCTCGCCGCGAGATCGCGCGCCGACCTCGCGCAGGTCGCCGGCGAGATCCGCGCGGCCGGCGGCGGCCGCGCGCTCGCCATTCCGACCGACGTCACGAACGACGGCGCGGTCGAGGCGCTTGTGGAGCAGACACTGGCCGACCTCGGACGCATCGACGTGCTCGTGACGTGTGCCGGCGTCGCGGCGTTCGCGCCGCTGGCCGACACCAAGCCTGCCGACTGGGACGCCATGCTCGCCGTCAACCTGCGTGCGGCGATGGTCTGCTGCCGCGCCGTCCTGCCGCCCATGCTGCGTCAGGGGGTGGGGATGATCATCAACGTGGCGTCGATCGCGGCCAAGCGGGCGCTGCCGGGCTCCTCGGTCTACACGGCGACGAAAGCCGGCCTGTTCGGCTTCAGCCGCGTGCTGGCCGAGGAGCTCCGCGCCAGCGGCGTGCGCGTCGGGGTGCTGATGCCCGGCGCCGTCGACACGCCGCTGTGGGACTCGCTCGGTGCGACACCGCCGCGCGACAAGATGCTGCGTCCGGAGGACGTCGCCCGGGCGGCCGTGCTCATGGCGTCGCTTCCCGCACACGCGGTCATGGAAGAGGTCACGCTGCTGCCCGCGGGTGGAATCCTGTGATACGATGACACCAAGCAGACGAGCCGAAAGCGCTTTGTTTTACGGGAGGATCGAATGATTACGATGACCGAGACGGCCGCCAAGAAAGTGTCCGAGCTTCGGCTCGAGGAAGGCAAGCCCGAGTGGGGCCTGCGAATCCGGATCGTCGGTGGCGGGTGCTCTGGCATGTCCTATGAGCTCGGCTGGGAAGACCAGCAGCAGGCCGACGACGACGTCGTCGAGGCCGCGCAGGGCATCAAGCTGTACATCGACAAGCACAGCGCGCCGTACCTGTCGGGCAGCGAGATTGATTTCGTGCAGAACGACATGATGGGCGCCGGGTTCGCGATCAAGAACCCGAACGTCAAGTCGTCCTGCGGCTGCGGTCAGTCTCACCGCTTCTAAGCGGCACGTGCGGGTCCGCGTCCGTCTCTTCGCCCGGTACCGTGAAGCCGCGGGGCGAGAGCAGTTGGACGTGGACCTCCCGGATGGCGGTACTGTCGATGCGGCCTGGAAGGTGATCGTCGCCCGCCATCCCGAGCTCGCGCAGTATCGCCCCTACACGCTATTCGCGGTCGGCCACGACTACGTCGAGTCCGACCACCGACTCGCCCCCAACGACGAGTTGTGCCTGTTCCCGCCCGTGAGCGGCGGCAGTGCGAGCCGCAGGCCGTTCGACGGCCGAGGCGAGCGGTGAAATGACCGAACATCGTGCGAGCCGAGCCAGTGCCTCCGGCGAGGCGAGCAGTTCCGCTGATATCTTCCGGGTCACCGACACGCCGCTCTCCCCCGACGCGATCACGGCGCAGGTCGACGACCCGGGCGCCGGCGGCATCGTGATGTTCTCCGGCGTCGTCCGCAACCAGACGGACGGGCGCCCGGTGAAGTTCCTCGAGTACGAGGCCCATGCGCCGATGGCGGAGGCGAAGATGCGCGAGATCGGTGACGCGATCCGCGCGCGGTGGGCCGGCGTGCGACGCGTCGCGATGCTGCACCGCATCGGCCGGCTCGAGATCGGAGAAGCGTCGGTTCTGATCGCCGTCTCCGCCGCGCACCGCGGCGACGCGTTCGAGGCCTGCCGCTATGCGATCGATACACTGAAGCGTACCGTCCCCGTGTGGAAGAAGGAGCACTTCGAGGACGGCGAGGTGTGGGTAGGCCTGCAGGGCGGTTGAGCGTGGATCTCATCCACGCCGCGGCGCGAACGATCCGACGCCATGCGATGCTCTCCGGGGGGGAGACTGTCGTGCTCGGCGTGTCCGGCGGCGCCGACTCGGTCGCGCTGCTACATGTCTTCACGCAGTTGGCCCCCGCGCTGGCGTTGCGGGTACACGTCGTGCACGTCGACCACGGGCTCCGTCCCGAGTCCCCACGCGACGCCGAGTTCGTGGCGGCACTTGCTGCGCGGTGTGCCGTGCCGGTCGACATCGTGCGCGTGCACGTCGGCGGCGGCTCGGTCGAAGCGGCGGCACGCAGCGCCCGCCACGCCGCGCTGGAGACCGTGGCGGACCGCGTCGGCGCCGCGCGCATCGCCCTCGGGCACACCGCGGACGATCAGGCCGAGACGCTGATCATGCGGCTGCTCGAAGGCACCGGCGTGCGAGGGCTCGCCGGCATTCCGCCCGTGCGCGGTCGCTTGATTCGCCCGCTCTTGGAGAGCCGTCACTGCGACGCGGTGGCCGCGCTCACCGCCGCCGGCCTGCCGTGGCTCGACGACCCCACGAACGACGATCCCCGATTTTTCCGCAACCGGGTGCGGCACGTCGTTCTGCCGCGGCTCGCGCAGGACGTCGGCGGTGATCTCGTCGCGCGCTTGAACGGACTCGCACGCCACGCGCGTGGCGCCATCGATGCGCTGGATCGGACGGCCGCGGCCGAGCTCGCGCGGCTTGCGCGCGAAGAGGGCGATGCGCTCGTGC
>JBKOUQ010000115.1:0-22546 GCA_046723475.1 Candidatus Methylomirabilota bacterium | reverse complement strand
GCCTACTTCCGCGAGCGCGGCGGCTTCGTCGACACCACGGTCTACGATCGGGCGCGTCTGGCGCCGGGCGAGGAGATCCGTGGCCCGGCCGTGGTAGAAGAAGACGGCTCCACGCTCGTGATCGGTCCCGGCGGGCTCGCGCGCGTCGCGAAGAGCGGTAACCTCATCGTCACGCTGCCCACGGCGAGTCCCACCGGACGATGACAGCGGTCACAGCGGCCCTGGACGCCGTCACACTCGAGATCCTCTGGACGCGCGTCATCTCCGTCGTCGACGAGGCGGCCAAGGCGATCGTCCGCACGTCGTTCTCAACGCTGTCGAACGAGGCGAACGACTTCGCGTGCGTGCTGACCGATGCCGAGGGACGCGCGCTGGCGCAGAACAGCGGCTCGATCCCCTCGTTCATCGGCACGCTGCCCGCGACCGTGCGCCACTTCCTGCGCGAGCTGGGCGCCGCCGCGATGCGGCCGGGCGACGCACTGATCACGAACGACGCATGGATGGGCACGGGCCACATGAGCGACGTGTCGGTGCTGAAGCCGATCTTCCACCGCGACCGCCTCGTGGCGTTCTCGGCCACGACGTCGCACATGCCGGACATCGGCGGCCGCATCCGCGCCATCGAGGCGCGCGAGATCTTCGAGGAAGGCCTGCACATCCCGCTGGCGCGGCTCGTTCGTGACGGTCGCGCGGACGAGACGCTCGTCGCGCTCATCCGCGCCAACGTCCGGACTCCCGATCAAACGATGGGAGACGTCTGGGCGCAGGTCAGCGCCAACGAGCTGATGGAGCGGCGGGTCCGCGCCTTGCTCGACGACTACGGCCTCAACGATCTCGATGGCCTCGGCGGTGAGCTGTTTGCCCGCTCGGAGCGCGCCATGCGCGACGCCATCCGCGCGGTGCCCGACGGCACGTATCGCTACGGCTTTCGCACCGACGGTGTCGATGCCCCATTCGAGTTCAAGATCGCGCTCACCGTCAACGGCGACGAGATCATCGCCGACTACACGGGCAGCTCGCCCCAGCAGCCGCGGGCGATCAACTGCGTGATGGCGTACACGTTCGCGATGACGGCGTACGCCGTGCGCTGCGTGCTGTTGCCGGGGCTGCCGAACAACGAGGGGATGTACCGGCCCATCACGGTGCGAGCGCCCGAAGGCTCGATCCTGAACCCGCGCTTCCCCGCGGCCGTGGTGAGTCGGGCGACCACCGGTCACTACGTGCCGGCGCTCGTGCTCGGGGCACTGCATCGCGTGATTCCCGACCGCGTCATGGCGGGCGTCGGCTCGCCGCTCTGGGCGCTGAGCCAGTCGAGCACGCGCGCCGACGGCAAGCCCTACACGACCGTGCTCTTCTTCAACGGCGGCATGGGCGCCACGCCGATCAAGGACGGCGAGCACGTGCTGTCGTGGCCGAGCAACATCTCGTGCACGCCGGTGGAGATCGCCGAGCGTCAGAGTCCGCTCTTCTTCCATTACAAGCGGCTTCGCGCGGGCTCCGGGGGCGCCGGCCGTTTTCGCGGCGGGCTCGGTCAGGACATCTTGATCGAAAGCCGCTCGCCGCGGCCGATCGTCTTGAGCGTCATGGCCGAGCGCACGAAGTTTCCGGCGCCGGGTCTCGCGGGAGGCGCGGCGGGCGGACTGGGCGACGTGCGGATCAACGGCCGCCGCATCGACAATCGCAAGCAACACGTGCTCGCGCGCGGCGATCGTGTGCTCGTGCGCACGCCGGGCGGTGGTGGCTACGGCGCGCGCGGCCGGCGCGACACGGGGCTCGTCGCGCGGGACCGGCGACTGGGATACGTCGGGCCGAGCCGCTGACTCGCGCGAGCCGCGCGATGGAGCAGGTGCGTTTGTTGCGTTGATTGGCTACGTTTTCACAGCTCGAGCGCGACGGTCGGGGGAAACTCGCGCATCGACGCACGCGGCGCCGTGGCCAGGTTGTTGCTCTGCCGCTGGGGGCATGCAGGACCTGGGTTTCGTCATCGTCACATCGGGCGGTCTGCCGGAAGCATACTTTCTGGCCGTCTGCCTCGCCTTCCGTGCTCAACGATTCGCCGTCGTCGATATCGCCCGGCCCGCGACCAGCCGCCTTCGCGCGCTTTCGCGCCTGCGTCGGACGCGTGGCGCGTGGTACGTGATCGATCTGGCGCTCGCACGGCTGCTCGATGCGCTGTTGGTACCGCTCTACCGGCGCATCGCGCGTCCCGACGCCGGTGCCTTTCCGGAGGTGGATGCGGAGGTCGTACACCAGATCCGCACACGCTACCCGCATCTGGACTGCAGCGATGCCGACGCACCGGAGGTCCCGGACTTTGTGCGGAGCTTCGCGCCGGACTACATCCTGCTCGCCGGTTGTCCGATCCTGAAGCCGACGATTTACGGGCTCGCGCGCCGATGCGCGTTGAATCGCCATCTCGGCGCGCTGCCCGGCCTGCGCGGCTCAGACTGTCCGCTGTGGGCGTTCGCGCTCGGCCGTCCCGAGTGGGCCGGGTACTCGATCCACGTGGTCAACGAACGCGTCGACGCCGGCGACGTCGTGCTGCGGCGGCAGGTCATCGCCGGCGAGCCGTCGTTCCAGCAGTACTTGCGACGGCTGCGCCGGGAGGCGTCGGACGGCTTCGTCGAGATCATCGATCGGCTGCTGCAGGGCGCGCCGCTGCCGCGCGGGCCGCAGTCGGGCGGCGGACGATACTGTCCGCCGGCGGGGCCTGGTCACGCGTGTGCACGCGCACCTCGGCTACCATCGCCTGCGGCGCACGGGACGGCGCCCGCTAACGCCAGAACGCGCGTGAGGCCATGCGCGCGCCGTCCGCGAGGCTGCGGAGCTTCGCCCACACGACGCCGGGGTCGACGGCGGCCTGGCCGACCCACGTGCCGAAGCCGCAATCGGTGCCCGCGATGACGCGCTCGCGCCCGACCAGGCGCGCGTACCGCTCGATCCGCTGGGCCACCAGCTCGGGATGCTCGATGTAATTCGTCTTCGACTCGATCACGCCCGGGATGAGGACTTTGTCGTCGGGCACCTTGATGCGCTCGAACAGCGCCCATTCGTGGCCGTGCCGCGGATTGGCCGCCTCGAACGAGATACCGGCGGCGCGCGCCGTGAACACGACATCGATGATCTCGGCGAGCGGCACGTCGTAATGGTGCGGGCCCTCGTAGTTCCCCCAGCACACGTGCAGACGCAGCTGCTCGGGCGGAATGTTGCGCGTGGCGTGGTTCAGCATTTCGATGTGAAGCCCGAGCGCCTTGCGGAACTCGGCGAGGCTCAGGTTCGCGTACTGAATATGGCGCCCCATAGCGAGATCGGGACAATCGAGCTGCAAGACCAATCCCGCGCGCGCGACCGTCTCGTACTCGTGGCGCATCGCTTCCGCGATCGCCGCCAGGTACGCCTCGTGGTTCGGGTAGTGATCGTTGCGGAAGAACAGCGAGATGACGCCGGGGGACGCCGCGGACAGAAATCCTTCGGCGGCCCCGTGACCGGCCAGCGCGCTCTTGACGAGCTCGACGTCGGACTCGGCGGCGCGTGGGTCCTTCACCGAGATCGGTCCCGTGCACGCGGGCGTGCGACGGCGCGACCGTCCGGGATCGCCAAACACACGGCGAGCAAGCTCGGGAAACTCCACGAGGTCCTGATAGACGAGCGGATGACTGGCACCGCCGAACCCGTGGAGGCGGTCCTTCATATACGTCGCGTAGCTGGGCTTGCTCATCTCGCCGTCGTTGACGACGTCCACGCCGCAGTCGACCTGGTGCTGCACGACCTCGGCCACGGCCGCGCGCACGCGTGCGGCGAGCGCGGCCGCGTCGACGGGCACGCCCTCCTCGCGCGCGAACATCATTCGGATGAGGTCATCGGGCCGTGGCAGGCTGCCCGTGTGCGTCGTCAGGAACCGCTCCGTGCTGCGCTTCATCGGTGTGCCGCGCGTTCGTGGGCGCCCAGGTTCGGAATGGAGAGCACCAGGTGCAGCGAGCCGCCCAGCTCGTTGAGGCGCCGAGGGTTCCAGCGCACGAACGCATCGCGCTCCTCGTCGCTGAGGTCGGCGGCGCACACGGCGGCGGCCGGATCGCTGCGGAAGCGGTCACGGAACGCGCGGTCCTTCTTGAGGCGGTACAGGAGCACGTTCACGTCGTACCGACTCATGCGGCAACATCCCACTCGAGCGCGGCGAGGTCGATGCGGCCCATCTCGCCGAAGAACCGCACGCGCGCCCGCGCGGGTGTGACGGCCCCCAGCAGCACCATCCAGTTGAGCAGCTCGTGCGAGCCGGTCGCGTGCAGCTCTTTCGTCGTCAGCGCGGCCAGGCTCGCGTGCTCACCGCGCTCCATCCAGCCGATGATGCGGCGGTCGAACTCGGTGTCCGACTCACCGACCCGGGCCAGCGAGAGCTCCGGGAAATGCGAGAGCCCGCCGGTGGCAATGATCCCGACGTCCCACGGCGCGTTCGCGACGACGCGCGCGATGTGCTGACCCGCGGCGAAGCAGCGCCGTGCCGGTGGCAGTGGCGTCACGAAGCAGTTCACCCAGAACGGCACCAGCGGCGTCATCGGGCGCTCGCCATGTAGCACGCTGAGCGGCGAGAGAAACGCGTGATCCAGCGGCGCCGACCACGAGGCCGCGAAATCGAACCCCGCCTCGAGACCGTCCTCGAGAATCCGATTGGCGAGATCCTCGTGCAGCGGATAGCGCTCGGCGAGCCCGTCCAGCGCGCGGTCGAACTCGATGGCGCCGTCCTGCGTCATGCGCGCGACCGACCGGCCGATGCGCACGCACATCGCCGGCACGGCGTCGAAGGAGAAGACGTTGAGATGATCGTCGGCGACGACGACGAGCGCGTCGGGCCGGCGGGCGGCAAGCTCCGCGCCCATCTCGCGAACGACCGCGATGAGCTCCTCCACCATCCGCCGCCCGTGCGGCCCGACGTTCTTGTCGTAGTACGGCGGATGGAGCACGTGCGACATCGCCGCCGCGTAAACAATGCGCCCCATGCGTTACTCAGCGCTCTCGCCGGATGCGGTGGCGGTCGGCGTACAGGCGAGCCATTCCGGCGCGAGCGCGATGTCCGCATCCCAGACGACGGCGTCATCGCACCCGCCGAGACGCATCAGAACACGACGACGCCGCGCGCGACCTGACCCGACCGCAGCGCCGCAAACCCCTCGTTGATCTCCTCGAGCTTGTACGTGCGGCTCACCAGCTCGTCGACCTTGAGATTGCCCGCCAGGTACTGATCGACGAGCCACGGGAAATCGAGGTTCGGCCGCACGGAGCCGTACATCGTGCCTTTGATGGCCTTTTCCTGCAGCGCCATCATGTACGGCGTGATCGGCGCGCGCACGTTCATGGCCGCCATGCCGACGATCACGGCGGTGCCGCCCGGTCGGATGGCGTCGAGAATCTGTAGCGTGGTCGCCTCGCCGCCGATGGCGTCGAACGCGTAGTCCACGCCGCGGCCCCCCGTGAGACTGCGCGCGATGTCGACGGCATTGCTCTGCGACGCGTTCACCGTGTGCGTGGCGCCGAACTGCCGCGCGAACTGCAGCTTGTTGTCGAGCAGATCGACGGCCAGGATGATCCCCGCTCCCGCGATCCGCGCGCCCTGCACCACGTTGAGACCGACGCCGCCACAGCCGACGATCATCACCGACGCGCCTGGCTCGACCTGGGCGCAGCGCGTGACGGCGCCGACGCCCGTGGGGACGCAGCAGCCGAGCAGGGCCGCCTGCGCCCACGGCATCTCATTGCGGATCGGTACGAGCTGCTCGGCGGGGCACACGACGCGCTCCGCGAACGTCCCGATGCGCGCCATCTGCTTCACCTCGTCGCCATTGCGCCGCAGCCGATGGCTGCCGTCGAACATCACCCAGCGGGGCGTGTCGTTGTGGCCGTCGCAGAGAATCGAGCGGCCGATCGAGCAGTACAGACAGCGGCCGCAGTGTGGGCGGAACGAGAAGATGACGTGGTCGCCGGGCTTGACGTTTGTCACGCCGGCCGCGACCTCCTCGACGATGCCCGCCGCCTCGTGGCCGAGCACCATCGGCAGCGGCAACGGCCAGTCGCCGTTCATGATGTGCCAGTCGCTATGGCAGATGCCGGCGGCCTTGACGGCCACGCGCGCCTCGCCGGCCTTCGGTCCCTGCTGCTCGACGTCGACGACCTCGAGCCCCATGTTCGCCTTGTAGAGCACGGCGGCTTTCATCTCGACCTCCCTGCCCGGAAAATGCGACAACCCTACTCGCCTGCGAGGGCGCGGTCAAACGCGTAGAATGGCCGCCATGAAAATCGCCAACGACGTCACCGAGCTCATCGGCAACACCCCGCTCGTCCGGCTGCGCCGCCTCACCGCGGGGGCGCGCGCCGACGTGGTCGCCAAGCTCGAGTTCTATAACCCCGCTCACAGCGTGAAGGACCGCATCGGCGTGTCGATGATCGACGCGGCCGAGAAGGCGGGACGCATCAAGCCGGACACGATCATCGTGGAGCCGACGAGCGGCAACACGGGCATCGGGCTGGCGTTCGTGTGCGCGGCGCGCGGCTACAAGCTCGTGCTCATCATGCCCGACACGATGAGCAAAGAGCGCCGCATGCTGCTGCGCGCATACGGCGCGGATCTCATCCTGACGCCGGGCGCCGAGGGAATGCCGGGCTGCATCAAGCGCGCGGAGGAGCTGGTGAAGAGCGACGCGCGCTATTTCATGCCGCAGCAGTTCCAGAATCCGGCCAACCCCGAGATCCACCGCAAGACGACGGCGGAAGAGATCTGGCGTGACACCGACGGCAAGGCCGACATCCTGGTTTCCGGCATCGGCACGGGCGGCACCATCACCGGCGTCGGCGAGGTCATCAAGGCGCGCAAGCCGTCGTTTCGGTGCATCGCCGTCGAGCCCGATGCGTCACCGGTGTTGTCGGGCGGCGTGAAAGGTCCGCACCCGATCCAGGGGATCGGCGCGGGTTTCGTCCCCGAGGTGCTGAACACGAAAATCTACGACGAGATCATTCGCGTGAAGAACGAGGACGCGTTCGCGACGGCGCGGCGCGCCGCGCGCGAAGAAGGTCTGCTCGTCGGCATCTCGTCGGGCGCGGCGATCTGGGCCGCCGTCGAGGTCGCGCGGCGCGCCGAGAACGCGGGCAAGCTGCTCGTCGTCATCATCCCGTCGTTCGGCGAGCGGTACCTGAGCACGCCGCTCTTCGCCGACCTCGCGGACTGAAACGCAACGAAGACCGCTCTCCCGCGCGATTGAGGCGATCGCCACACCGTTTTGATGCGCCCGCCTCATTGGCGCTCGGCCGCGACCCGGGTAGTGTGTGAGGCGTCAGCGGAAAGTCCGTCGCCGACAGGGCGGGGGTGAGAATGACACCACCGGACAGGTCGGACGCGGCCCCGGGGTAGCGAGCCCGACGACCGCGTAGCAGTACACGCAGGACCCAGGTTCCGGCGAACGCCGGAACGCGCGGCTCGGCGCCGCGCATTCGAGGCCCGGAGGCTTTCGCCGCCCCGGGCCTCTCATTTTTTTGGCGCTGCGGTCAGCGCCGACGCACGGCGAGCGCCATCCCGAGCCGCGGCGAGCCCCATCCCCAGCGTGACGGCGACGATACCGATCACCTGCACCGTCACCGGGACTTCGCCCAGGACGACCACGCCCAGCAGAACCGCGAAGACCGGCACCAGCGGCATGAACAGCGCGGCCGGACCGTCGCCGAGGACGCGGATCGCCCACGCATAGAGCGCGAGCGCTACGATCGCCACCCCGAGTCCCTGAAACACGGCCTGGAACATCACCTCGCCGCGTGGCGCGCGCAAGACACGATCGCCGGCGACGAGCGCGTAGACGACGACGTACGGCAGCGCGAGCACCCATACCGCCGCGGTGGCAGGGAGCGGATCGATTCGCCACCGACGCGCGCCGACGGTGAAGAGCGCCCACAGCACCGCGGCCACCGTGAACAGCGCGTCGCCGACCCACGCCAGGGCACCGCCGCGGAGCTCCGGCCAGCCGACGAGCGTGAGGCCGGCGATGATCAACGCGAGCCCGAACGCCCGTGACGCGTGCTGGCGTTCGCCGAGCCACATCCACGCGAGCAGCCCGGCAAAGACTGGTGTCGCACCGGTGATGATGACGGCGCCCTGCGCAGCGGGCGCGTGCGTGAGGCCCGCGTACATGATGAGCGTGTAGGGCGCGCCGGCGGCAATCGACAGCACCGCGATGCGCCGCCATGCCGCCGCGCCGATCGGCGGGCGGCGCAGCACGATCGGCAGGCTCAGGAGGCCCGCGACCGTGAAGCGCAGCGCCGCGAGGTCCCACAACGACAGCGTGCGCTTCATGCTCCAGCGCGACAGCACGAACTGGCTGGCGTAGATCAGCATGGCGAGCACCGCGGCGCCCACGGCCAATGCGGTGCGCGCGCGGGACGGCGTGCTCATCGGCGCGAGGCCGCCGGCGCGCGTCATATCGATCGCGGTGCCACCTACGGGCGCAGCGCTTGCATCACTGTCGCCACAGGAGGCAAGTGATGGAGCGCTTCTACCCCGGCGAGATGGTCATGCTCAGAGAAGCGGACGGCGACACCCGGGGCCGTGTCCTCGACGTCAGCGACGACGGCCGCACCGTGGACGTGCGGTGGGCGCTGCGCCCCGGACATCACGACGACGTGACGACGGAGGACGCCGCGGGTCTGCGGCGGGTGCACGAGTCCGAAGAAGGCATGGCGACGCCGTAGGCTACGGCGCGGGCCGGCGCCACCAGACCTCACCGGCGCGCAGGGTGAGCGTCGGCACGAAGCGATGGCGCCCGGTGATGTGCTGACCGTGCGCGTCTTCGTAGTCGAACGCGCCCTCTTCGAGCTCGAACACCGCGACGTCGGCCACCGCTCCGGGCTTCAGCGTGCCGAGGCGGCCGTCGCGTCCGATGGCCGTCGCAGGATTGCTCGTAACCGCGCGCACGACGTCCGGGAGCGGCATCCCGAGACTCAAGAACTTGCCCATCGTCGTCGGCAGGTCCTTGACGCAGCCGGCGGCGCCGCCGCTGGTGAGGTCGGACGAGATCGTGTCGGGATAGAACCCCTCGCTGAACGCCGCGCGCACAACGGGAAAGTTCACGTGCATCCGGCCGTGCGCGACGTCGAACACGATGCCGCGCTCGCGCGCGGCACGAATCTCCTTGGAGACCTTGCCGCTCGCGTCCAGGATGCTGTGGCCGCGGCCGTGTAAGAAGTGGCTCACGATATCCCCCGGCCGCATCAGCGCCAGCAGCTCGGCCAGCGGCCGCGGCGGATTCGTGCAGTGCAGCATCACGCGGCCGCCGACGGCGTCGGCCGCACGCACGGCGCGCTTGAGCGGCTCGAGGCCCGCCTCACCGACGACCTCGAGCTGGTTGCGCACCTTGATGCCGAGGATCAGATCGCTGTGATCGCGCGCGACGCCCACGGCGGCGTCGACGTCGGCGTACGGCAGATGCTTCAGCTCGCCGAGCTTGAGATACGTGAGGCCGATCGCCGAGATGTTCAGAAACGCGAGCATCCGCACGCGCGAGCGCGACGTCACCCATTCGCGCATGCCCTCGAAGTTCCCCGCGCCCGTGCTGCCGCCATCGACCCACGTCGTCACCCCGGTGGCGCGCGCGACGTCATCGGTGCGCGGGCCGAAATCCGAGGCGCCGACGAAACAGTGCGCGTGCAGGTCGATCAACCCAGGCAGCACCAGCCTGCCGGTGACGTCGATGACGGTGTCGCCGTCCGGCGCCAGTCCCGCGCGCACCTCCGTGACGAGACCGTCGCGAACGCGTACGTCGAGGCCGCCCGTGAGCCCGGCCCCCGGATCCATGACCTGTCCGCCTCGCAGCAACACGCCCATCGCTGTCCTCCGCGCGTTCGACGAGTTCTCGTAAGATCAGCGCGGTGAGCTTACCCGAAGGCGTCCTGCTGAGCCAACGCTCGCCCCTGCTCGCGACGCTCGAGCGGCTCGCGCGCGATGCGCGCGGCGTGTTCGTCGCGGGGCTACCGGGTATGGGCAAGAGCTTGCTGATCCATCAGCTCGCCCATCTGGGCCACGCACGCGGCCGCGACATCGCGCTGCTGCAGTGGGACGTGGCGCGTCCCGATTTCGAGGCCAGCGCCGCGGGACGCCGCTATCCGCAGGCTGGCGGCATCACGCACCCACTCATCCGCGTCGCGACGGGACGGTGGGCGCGCGCCGCCGTCGCGCACTGGAACGCCGCACAGCCGGCGCGCGCGTTGCTGATCGGCGAGACGCCGCTCGTCGGCCATCGCTTCGTCGAGCTCGTGCGGCGCGCCGACGACGCGGCCGAGCGCGTCCTCCGCGGGGCGGCCACGCGGTTCGCGATTCCCGTGCCCTCGGTGAAGGTCCGCCGCCATCTCGAAGCCGAGCGCGCCCGTCGCATGGCCACGCCCGTGCACCCGCGCGAGCGCGAAGACGCGCCGCCGGACGTGCTGACCGACAGCTGGCGCGAGCTCGTCGGCATCGCACGCGCGCTGGGCCTCGACGCACCGGCCGACGGCGGCTACGACTCCGCGACGTATCGCACCGTGTACGAGCGTCTTCTGCGGCATCGCCGCGCCGAGTCGCTCGCCTGGGACGAGATGCTGCCCGCGGCGCGCGTCTCCGCGTACGAGTTTCGGATCCCGACGACGGAGCTGCGGCCGACGTCCGAGGACGCCGATCGCTTCATCACGGAAACCGCGTCGGCGTATCCGGATCCCGTCCAGCTCGAGGACGCGATCGCGAGCTGGTTCAACGTGTAGGCGACGAGGAGCGCGCGGCGACGCTGGCGACGATCGCCGTGAGCTCGGCCGGATCGACCGGCTTGGCCACGTGCATGTTGTAGCCCGTGGCGAGCGAGCGCACGCGATCCTGCGTGCGCCCATACGCCGTCAACGCCACGGCCGGCGTGTGGCCGCCCGCGTCGGTGGCAAGCGCCCGCACCTGGCGAATGAACGCGTACCCATCCTCGCCCGGCATCTCGATGTCCGAGATGAGCACGTCGGGGCGCCACTCGCGCAGCACGTCGAGCCCCTCGGCCGCGGACCGGCACGTCTTCACGGTTGCGCCGACCGACGAGAGGATCGCCGTCACGAGCTCGAGCGCGTCGGGCTCGTCGTCGACCGCGAGCACGCGCACGCCCTCGAGGTGCGCGCGACCGGCTGGGGCCGGCTCCAACGGCGCCGTCGGATGCACGCGTGCCCCGGACGCTGCCGGGATCTCCGCGATCGCCAGCGGCAGCCGCACGACGAACGTCGCGCCGTGTCCGTCGCCGGCGCTTTGCGCGGCGACGGTGCCGCCGTGCAGCTCGACCAGATGCTTGACCAGCGCGAGCCCGAGCCCCAGCCCGCTGAAGGCTCGCGTGCTCGAGCTGTCGGCCTGCCGGAATCGGTCGAATACGAACGGTAAGATCTCGGGCGCGATCCCCTGCCCGGTGTCCGTGACGACGATCTCGACCTGCGAGTTGACACGCTGCAGATGGACCTGGACGCGTCCGCCTTTGGGCGTGAATTTCACCGCATTCATGAGCAGGTTCCAGACGACCTGCTGCAGTCGATCGGGATCACCGGTGACGGGGCCCGCGCGTGGATCGAGCACGGTCTGCAGACGGAGTCCCTTGGCCTCCGCGGCGGGACGCACGGCATCGACGGCGGCGGCGACGACGGGCGCCAGGTCCAGCGCGCGGACGTCGAGCCGCATCTTGCCGCTGATGACGCGCGACACGTCGAGCAGATCCTCGATGAGCTGCAGCTGCGCGTGGGCGTTGCGCTCGATGACGTCGAGCGCCCGCACGACGACCGCCTCGCCCGCGACCTGCCCGGTGCGCAGCATGCGCGCCCACCCGTAGACGGCGTTCAGCGGCGTCCGCAGCTCGTGCGACAGCACGGCCAGGAACTGATCCTTGGCGCGGTCGGCGGCCTCGGCGGTGGCGCGAGCCTTCTGCTCGAGCCGCAACAAGGCCTCGCGCTCGGCCTCGGCCTTCGCGCGCTCGTCGGCGGCGTTGAGCAGCGCGGTCGCCACGTCACGCAGCTCCTGGATGGACGTGTCGGGTGGGGTCGGCGCTTCGCGCCGCCCGAGCGCCTGCGCCGCGGCGCGCAGGTCGGCGATCGGCGTGTTGATGCTGCGGGCGACGAGCAACGCGACCACGATCCCGAGCGCGATCGACAGCACCACACCGGCGCCATAGACGACCGCCGACCGGTACGCGGGGCCGTCGACGAGTGCCGCCGGCATGCTGGGCGCGACGGCCCAGCCGCTGGACGGGAGGCGGCTGTAAGGCGTGTACGAGCGCTCGCCCTCGAGGGTGTACGTCATGCCAAAGCCCTCGCGAGCGCCGGTCGCCATGAGCTCACGCAGCGTCGGGGCCGCCTCGCCGCCCAGATTCGCCTCGTGCGCCCGGGACCGGGCCACTCGCCGCCCGTTACCGTCGAACACGGAGATGGTCCAGTCACTCGGCGCGCCCTGGCGGACGATGACGTCGCGGATTTCCTCCGGATTCACGAGTGCCGTCAATACGTAGCGCAGCTCGCCGTTGCGCATCACCGGCACGCGTACGGAGTACAGCAGCGCGCCGTGCGGGCTGCGCGCGAGACCGCCGACGACGGCGGCGCGGGTGCGCACGACACGATCGAAGCTCGCATGCTCAACGAGCGGAGGCAGCGCGGCACCGGCCGGATAGCGCGTGTCGACGAGCCGATTCCCGAGTGGGTCGGCAAGCCACACCGCGTCCCAGCGCGGCTGTGTTCGCAACATCCGCGTCGCGCGCTCACGAAACCCGACGAGATCGTGTCGGTCCAACGTCGGCGTCGTGGCGAGTGCTTCGAGCACCGCAATCGAGGTACCGAGCTCCGAGTCGACGGCCGTGGCCATGGCCCGCGCCAGCTCACGCCCGACCGCTTGCGCCTGACGACGCTGCTGCTGCACCTGGACGTACAGGCCGATGCCGGCCATGACGGCGAGCGGCAAGATGCCGGCGACGGCCAGCAGGAGAAGTCGGCGGCGGAGCGGGACGGACGCCATACGGCCGACGGTCATGATACCCGGCGCTCGATCCGGCGCACGGCGCGAGGCGAGCCCTGCACGACCCAGCGGTCGATGAGCGCGGGTGTTCCTGGCGTACGCGAGTAACGGCGCCGCCCACGGCCCTTCAGCCGGGGCGGCGGGTCACCTAAATCTCGATCTTGGTGGGCTGGACGACGTTGCCTTCGTCGGGCTCCTCGCTACCGCCGTTCGCGAGGCCTTCGAGCATCTGCTTGCCCGCGTCGTCGGCGAACAGAATGCCGACGATGACCTGGTCGCCGATCACGCGCATTCCGGTGAGCGCCACGATCGTGGGGTCAAAGCCGATGGCCTCGCTCGCGGCGTCATCGACGGCCGCCTGCAGCGCGTGCTCGAAATCGTGCGGCGACTTCACGTCGGCAATGTCGATCGTCGTCGTCACCTGCACCACATGGGCCGCCGCCAGGCTGGCGACCGCGAAGATGACGACGACGAATGCCAGGCCCGCGACGAATTTCGGCGAGGGCCGGTAGCTGGTCGAGCGTCTCCGGTTGCTCATCATTGCCGCTCCTCCCGTCCAGTGACTGTGCACGGACCAGGCCACCGGGGGTGAGGGCGTGATGTAGGAGTTACGTGCGCGGCGCGTCGGGCGCGGGCGGCGAGCCCTCACGGAACTGCAGCGACACGGAGTTGAGGCAATACCTGCGGCCCGTTGGCGGCGGTCCGTCGGGAAACACGTGCCCCAGATGCGCATCGCAGCGACGGCACCGGATCTCGATCCGGTCCATGCCATACGAGCGATCCCGGATGTAGGTAATGTGATCCGGGTCGAACGATTCGTAAAACGACGGCCAGCCCGTGCCCGACTCGAACTTCGTCTGCGAGCGGAACAGCGGCAGGCCGCACAGACGACAGCCATACACGCCGTCCGCCTTGTTGTTGAGCAGGCCACCACAGAACGGCGGCTCGGTGCCATGGTCGAGCAGCACGCGGCGCTCCTCGACGGACAGCTCGCCGGCGAGTCGTTCGCGCTCGCTCGCGGCAAGCGGTTCGAGGTCGTACCCCGACTTCGACATTGTCTTCATGGCGTCATTATATGATCCGCACTCGGGAGGGACGCTCGGATGGACTATCGCACGCTCGGACGGACAGGACTTCGTCTCGGGGTTCTCGGCTTTGGGTGCGGCAACGTCGGGGGCCTGCTCGTCCGCGGCACGCCGGCGGAGCAGGAGCGCGCCGTCGCGCGCGCCCTCGAGCTCGGGATCAATTACTTCGACACCGCGCCGCTCTACGGCGACGGCCAGTCGGAGACGCATCTCGGCCGCGTGATCCGCACGCTCAAGCCGCGGCTCTACGTCGGCACGAAATTCCGGCTGCCCGATCTGCCGGCGGCCGAGCTGCCCGGCGCGATGATCCGCTCGCTCGACGATAGTCTCCGACGACTGGGGCTCGAGCGTGTCGATCTGCTGCAGTGCCACAACCTCATCACGCGCGACCGCAGCGGCCGCAGTGTGACCGTCAAGGATCTGCGCGATGCGCTCGTGCCCGCGCTGACTCGTCTCGTGGAGCAAGGCAAGATCGGGTTCTTCGGGATGACCGCGCTGGGCGAGACGGCGGCGCTGCACGAGGTGCTCGACGCCGGCCTCGTGCACACGGCTCAGGTCTGCTTCAACCTCCTCAACCCGAGCGCCGCGCATGCGTTGCCGCCGCGCTTTCCTGGACAGGATTTTGGCCGCCTGCTCGATCACGCCGCGACGAGTCGCACCGGTGTCATCGTCATCCGGGTGCTGGCGGCCGGCGCACTCAGCGGCACCGAGACGCGTCACCCCGTCGCGGTGCCGACCGTCGATCCGATCGCATCGGCGGCCGAGTACGCGGTCGACGTACGGCACGCGCGGTTGCTCGACGCGCTCGTGAAGGAGGGCCATGCGGCGAGCCTCGTCGAAGCCTCGCTGCGCTTCGCGCTCACGAGTGACGCGGTGTCGACGGTGCTGCTCGGCTACTCGAGCCTCGATCAGCTCGAGTACGCCGCGGCCTCGATGGCCAAAGGGCCGCTGTCGGCCGAGGCGCTCGCACGGTTGCCCGCGCTGTGGGTGGAGCTCGCGCAGCAGTGATAAGCTCGGCGCCATGAGCCTGAGGTTCACGCCGCTGCACCCGCTGTTCGTCGCCGAGGCGAGCCCGATCGAGCTGCGCAGCGTCGACGATGTCGACACACTGGCGGCCATCCGTGGCGGCATGGACCGCTACGCGGTGCTCGTGTTTCGCGGCCAGTCGCTCACCGACGACGAGCATCTGGCATTCGCGCAGCGGCTCGACGGCGCGCTGCACACGAAACTGGGCTCCGCGGCGATCCAGAAGAATCGCTTCGGCAACGAGGCGCTCGGCGACATCTCGAACCTCGGCCCCGACGGCGAGATCTTGAAGTCCGATGACCGGCGCCGCGCGTACAGCCTCGGCAATCGCCTCTGGCACACCGACGCCTCGTTCCAGGACCCGCCCGGGCGCTACTCGATGCTCCACGCCAAGGTCATTCCGCCGGCCGGCGCCGATACCGAGTACGCCGACATGCGCGCGGCGTGGGATGCGCTGCCGGCCGAGCGCCGCGCGCAACTCGACGGCCTGCGCGTGCACCACTCGATCGCCTACTCGCGGCAGACGCTCGGCTTCGACTTCAGCCGCGAGGAAGAGGACGCGCTCAAGGGCGCCGTGCATCCGCTCGTGCGTACGCTGCCGCGCTCGGGCCGACGCGCCCTCTACCTCGCGTCGCACGCTTCACGCATCATCGACTGGCCCGTGCCCGAGGGCCGGCTGCTGCTCCGCGATCTCATCGAGCACGCCACGCAGCGGCAATTCGTCTATCGCCACACGTGGCGCGTCGGTGATCTCGTGATCTGGGACAACCGGTGCACGATGCACCGGGCCACGCCGTTCGAGGACACGCGGTATCACCGCGAGCTCCGGCGCGTGACGACGCTGGACATGAGGGGCCCCGAATTGGCCCCCCCTACGAGGGCGTCCGAGAGCCCCGCGCGTTCGCAACACCCCGGCAAAGCCGGGTCGCTCCTCTAGTCCCACTCCGGCCACGCGCCGTCGGGGGCCACCGCACGACGTTCGCTCGAATTCCGTCTCGAATTCCCCTTGACAGGGTCGTGAAACTACTGTTTCATTCGACATCGTGAGCCAGCAACAACTACTCCTGCTGCTGGTCGGGGTGCCGCCGACGCCCTCGAGCCTGCGGGTGCGCGTGTGGCGGCGGCTGCGCGCGCTCGGCGCGGTGCCGCTGAAGCGCTCCGCGTATCTGCTCCCCGATACTCCCGACCGATACGAGGACTTCCAGTGGCTGGCCCAGGAGATCGAGCGTGACGGCGGCGACGCGACGCTGGTGCGCGTGCAGCAGATCGAGAACATCAGCCCGGCCGACGTCCTGCGCCTGTTCCACGAGCCACGCGATCACGACTACAAAGAGCTCGCCGCCCGCTATCGGAAGCTGCTCCAGGGTCTCGACCGCAAGACGGCGGCGACGAGCGCGCGCGTCCACGAGGAGCTCGCCCGTCTGTCGAAAGAGCATCAACGCATCCGCGACATCGACTTCTACGGCGCCCCTGGCGGCGCCGAGGTGCGGCGTCTCGAGGAGGCCATCGCCATGCGGACTCGTCGCCCGGAATCCGCGCGCCCCGAACCCCCGCCCGCGCTCGATCTCACCAAGCT
The DNA here is from genome assembly GCA_046723475.1 of Candidatus Methylomirabilota bacterium. Lineage (GTDB taxonomy): Bacteria > Methylomirabilota > Methylomirabilia > Rokubacteriales > CSP1-6 > AR12. The sequence continues at coordinate 5,838 of JBKOUQ010000115.1, read as the reverse complement.
CCGCGGCAAGCGCTGGGTCACCCGGCCGCGGCCACACGTCGATCGGATTGCGTCGGCGTGGCTCATCAAGCGGTTCATCGATCCCGACGCCACGTTCGTGTTCGCGCCGCCCGCCGATTTCCCGAAAGACGCGATCGCGTACGATGCGCCGGGCGTCGAGCTGAGCCACCACGGCGAGGATTGCACGTTCGAGACGCTCGTGAAGCGCGGGCGGCTGCGCGATCGACGCCTCACGCGGCTCGCCGAGGTCGTCCACGAAGCCGATCTGCGCGATGGGAAATATCCCCACGAGGAAGCGCGCGGCATCGACGTCGCCATCCGCGCGCTCCTCGCCGCGTCGCCCGACGATCACCAGGTGCTCGCGCAGGGCATGGCGCTGTTCGAGGGCCTGTACGCGACGACGGCGCGCCGATGATGCGCCTCCTGTCGCGACGTGACGTGCTCGAGCTCCTGTCGCTCGCCGAGTGCATCGACGCGGTGGAGCGCGCGCTGCGTCTCCATGCGGACAAGCGCACGTTCGGGCCCGGCGTGCTCGGAATTCACGCGATCGATGGCGGCTTCCACATCAAAGCGGCGGGGCTGTCAGGAGAGCGACGCTACTTCGCCGCGAAGACGAACGCCAACTTTCCCGACAATCCACGGCGTCACGGCCTGCCGACGATCCAGGGCACGGTGATGCTCGCGGACGCGGACACGGGCCGGTCCCTGGCGATCATGGATTCGGCGAGCGTGACGGCGGTCCGCACGGGTGCCGCGACGGCCGTCGCCGCGAAGTTCCTCGCCCGCACGGGCGCGGAAACGGCGACGATCGTCGGCTGCGGTGCCCAGGCGGCAACGCAGCTCGCCGCCCTCGCGGCGGTACTGCCGCTTCGCCGGGCCTGGGCCATCGACACCGATCACCCGCGCGCCGAGGCTTTCGCCGCGCGAGCCTCGGCAGACCTCGGCTTCCGCGTCGAGACCGCGAAGGATCTCCGGGCGGCCGTCCGCGCCAGCGACGTGTGCGTCACGTGCACGCCATCGCGCCACGCGTTTCTCGGCGTCGCCGACGTGGTGCGCGGAACGTTCGTCGCGGCGGTCGGCGCCGACAACCATGGCAAGCAAGAGCTCGAGCCGGAGCTGGTCGCCTCGGCCACGCTCGTGGTCGACGTGCTCGAGCAGTGCGCGGAGATCGGCGAGCTGCAGCACGCCCTGGCCGCGGGTCTGCTGACGCGCGAGGACGTGCACGCCGAGCTCGCCGACGTCGTCGCCGGGCGGCGTCCGGGACGCACACGTGACGACGAGATCACGATCTTCGACAGCTCGGGCACTGCGCTGCAAGACGTCGCCGCCGCCGTCGCCGTCTACGAGAAGGCGTGCGCGACGGGGCGCGGCATGGAGGTCGCGCTCGATGACTGACGCATTGGCGAGCACGTCGAGAGAAATCGCCGGGACGTTTCTCAAGATCGGCGCTACGGCGTACGGCGGTCCCGCGATCATGGGCGTCATGCAGGCCGAGATCCAGGAGCGTCGCCAGTGGATTTCGAAGCCACGGTTCCTCGAAGGGCTCGGCCTCGTAAACGTCCTACCCGGCGCGACGATGGTGCAGCTGGCAATGTTCCTGGGTTATCAACGCGCCGGCTGGTGGGGCGGGATGGTGGCCGGCGTCTGCTTCACCGCGCCGGCCTTCGTCGTCATGCTCGTGCTGGCGGCCGCCTACGCGGCATTCGGCGTGAGCCCGCTGCTGCGCGGTGCGCTCTATGGCCTGGGGCCCGTGGTGCTCGCCATCTTCGTGTCCGCGCAGTTCCGCCTCGGCAAAACGGCGGTGCGGTCGTGGGCGCACGCGCTCATCGCGGCGACTGCGGCGATGGCCGCGCTGCTCACCCCGCTGGGAGCGGCCGCCACCCTGATGGTCGCCGGCGCGACGGGCGTATTGCTGTTTCATTCCAGGCGAGCCGGCGTCGCCGCTGTGAGCGTCGTGGTGTTGGCGATCACGCTCGTTCGGCTCGTTCCCTGGTCTGCCCTCGCGACGCCGAGCATCGCGAGTGGCCAACCGACCCTTGGCGGCGTCGCGGCGCTCTTCACCGCCTTCGGCACGTTCGCCTTCGGTGGCGGACTGTCGATGATCGCGCTGATCCAGGAACACGTCGTCGATCGCCTGCACTGGCTCACGCCGCGGGAGTTCGTCGACGGGCTGGCGCTGGGACAGCTCATGCCGGGACCGATCATGATGGTCGCCGCCTACGTCGGCTATAAGACGCTCGGCGTGGCGGGCGCGGTGGTGGCAGCGGCGGCGAGCTTCGTGCCGTCGTTCGTGATGATGCTCGTCCTGCTGCCCGTGTTCGAGCGCGTACGCAATCTGGCGTGGGCGCGCGCCGTGATCCAGGGCGTGGTCCCGGCGGTGATCGGGGTGATGGCGGTCACGCTCGTTCGCATGGCGCCATACGCGGCACCCGACGGACCGGCCGTCGTGGTCTTCGTGCTGACGGCTGCGGGTCTCGTGGTCTGGCGACTCGCCCCGCTGAAGGTCATGGGCGGCGGCACGGTGTTCGGCATCCTGCGCGCGGCGGTGCGCGCATGAGCCTGCCTACGACGACGGTGCGCGCATGAGCCGCCCCACGACCGTCGAGCTGCTGAGGTACTTCCTCTATCTCGGCAGCCTCGGCTTCGGCGGGCCGGTCGCGCTCGTCGGTTACATGCAGCGCGACCTCGTCGAGCGGCGGCAGTGGTTCACCAAAGAGGAGTACATGAAGTCGCTCGCGCTCTCGCAGCTGGCCCCCGGTCCCCTCGCCGCGCAGCTCGCGATTTGCCTGGGCTACGTGCACTCGCGCGTCGCGGGCGCCACCCTCGTGTCGCTCGCCTTCATCCTGCCCTCGTTCGTGATGACGGTGGCGATCAGCTGGCTGTACGTACGCTTCGGCGGTCTGTCGTGGATGCAGGCCGCGTTCTACGGCGTCGGCGCCGTCGTCATCGGCATCATCACGATCGCCGCGTACAAGCTCGCGAAGCTGACGATGGCCAAGGACAAGCTGCAGTGGCTCATCTTCGCGGTCATGGCGATCGTCACCGCGTGGACCGAGTCCGAGATCGTCTGGCTGTTCGTGCTGTGCGGCGTCGTGGCGATGGTGGTGCAGGCGCCGCCCGCGTGGCTGCGACGCTCGGCCCCGGCGTGCTTCGTCGTCGCCGCCACGCCCGACGTGCTGGCCCAGATCTTCTGGTTCTTCGCGAAGGCCGGCGCCTTCGTCTTCGGCAGCGGGCTGGCGATCGTGCCGTTTCTCTACGGCGGCGTCGTGCAGCAGTACGGCTGGCTCAACGACAAGCAGTTTGTCGACGCGGTGGCGGTCGCGATGCTGACGCCGGGACCGATCGTCATCACCGTGGCATTCATCGGGTACCTGGTCGCCGCCTTTCCGGGCGCGGTGGCGGCCGCGGTCGGCGTGTTCTTGCCCGTCTACCTGTTCGTCGTGATCCCGTTTCCCTGGTTCGATCGCATCAGCGCCAACCCGCGCGTGAAGGCGTTCGTGGCGGGCGTGACCGCGGCGGCCTCCGGCACGATCGCGGGCGCGTGCATCGTCCTCGCGCGTCGCGCGATCGTCGACGTGCCGACGCTCCTCATCGCAGCCGCGGCGCTCGCGGTGGTGTGGCGCTTCAAGGTTCCCGAGCCCCTGCTCATCGCCGCCGGCGCGCTCGCCGGCATCATCGTCTTCGCCCTTCGATAGGAGAGCACCATGAAATGGATCACCCGTGAGCGCGCGCGCGTCGACCGCATCGCGTGCCCGTGGCTCATCAGCCGGTTCGTCGATCCCAAGCCCGAGTTTCTCTTCGTCCCCACGCGTGAGGTGCTGACTGCGGCGGAGCGCGAGCACGCGATCCCGTACGACATCCCGAACGTCGAGCTGGGGCATCGTGGCCCGCTCTGCTCGTTCGACGCGTTCATCGAGCGGTACGAGCTCGCGGATCCTGCGCTGGCTGCGCTGGCCGGAATCGTGCGCGGCGCCGACACCGACGACCGCGGCCTCACGCCGGAATCGGCGGGACTGTACGCGGCGGCGACCGGGTTCCAGTCCATCAGCCGCGACGACTTCGACAACATGGCCCGGCAGTTCCCGATGTACGACGCGCTGTACGCGTACTGTCGCGCGAAGACCGAAGCGGCGCCCGCGCCGGCGCGCGTCGTGTTCGTGTGCCTGCACGGCGCGGCCAAGAGCGTGGTCGCGGCGGCGCACTTCCGCCGGCTGGCCGCCGCCCGTGGAATCACCATCGGCGCGGTGGCGGCCGGCACCGAGCCCGAGCCCCAGCTGGCGCCTGGCGCCGTGAAGGGGCTGGCCGCCGACGGGCTGACACCCGCACCGGCGCGTCCACGACCCGTCACGCTGCACGATCTCGAGACGGCAGCTCGCATCGTCAGCTTCGGCTGCGACGTCGCACCGACGCGCGGCCAGCGCGTGGAGCAGTGGGATGTGCCCGCGGTGAGCGACGGCTACGATCGCGCCCGCGATCGGATCGTCGCGAACGTCGAGCGCCTGGTCGGCGAGCTCGCGGCGGGACGCTGACATGGCGCTCGAGCATCTCGGCTTCGTCGATCTGCCCGCACACGCTGGGGCCGGCGGCTTCGACCACGCGGCCGTGCACGAGCCTACGGGGCGCGTCTACGTCGCTCACACCGCAAACGATGCCGTCGACGTGATCGACATCGAGGCCCGCAAGTACGTCGCGTCGATCTCCGGGCTCACAGCGGTCGCCGGCGCGCTCGTCGCCGACGCACCGGCGCTCGTGTTCACCTCGAATCGCGGCGAGAACACCGTGGCGATGTTCCACGTTGCGGACGACAAGCACGTGGAGAAAGTCCGGGTCGGCGTCCGACCCAACGGCCTCGCCTACGATCCGCGGCGCGCGCGGCTGCTCGCCGCGCACGTCGGCGATCCGACCATCCCCGGCTCGTGCACGGTGTCCGTGGTCGACGTGCGAGCGCGTAAGACGCTGATCGATCTGCCCGTCGCCGGACGGACGCGCTGGACGATCTACGACCCCGTCGCCGACGTGTTCCACGTCAACATCGCCGATCCGCCGCAGAGCGTCGTCGTCGCGGCCGGCGATCCGATCGCGATCCGCCGCGTCGTCTCCATCCCGCATGCCGGGCCGCACGGGCTCGATATCGACGTGACGCGGCGGCGACTGTTCTGCGCGTGCGACGCCGGCGTCCTCGTCGAGCTCGACGCGGACACGGGCGCCATTGGCGCGACCGAACGCATCGCCGGCGTCCCGGACGTCGTGTTCTTCAACGCGGCGCTCGGCCGCGCGTACGTCGCCATCGGGGATCCCGGCGTGATCGAGGTCTTCGACACGGCGCCGCTGCGGCGCCACGAGACCATCACGACCGAGGCCGGTGCGCACACGCTGTCGTTCGATGCCGCGCGCAACATCGTCTGCGCGTTCCTGCCGGCGACCCACCGCGCCGCCGTCTATCGGGATCGCGCCTGAGGTAACCGAACCATGCAAACGGTGTGGCGCACGCTCGGCGTCATCGGTTTCGTTGCCGTCATCGGATCGAGCGGCTCGGTGCAAGCGGCCGATCCCGACTGGAAGGCGGTTGAGCAGGCGCTCGGCAAGTCGGGGCAGCTGCAGCCGGGCGACGTCTTCCGTGTCGGCATGCCGCGCAGCGATCTGTCGGTCACCGTCAAGGGCGTGCCCGTCAAAGCCGCATTCGCGCTCGGCTCGTACGCCGCGTTCAAACAGGTGGGCGACCACGCGATGGTGATGGGCGACCTCGTCCTGCTCGACCAGGAGATCCCCGCGGTGATGTCGGGCCTCTTCAATGGCGGGCTCGAGGTCACCGCCGTCCACAATCACGTCAACGACGTC